>NZ_JBQEOL010000003.1:0-250821 GCF_052044895.1 Acinetobacter sp. 22323
GCAGCAGATGCAGCAGCAGAGGCAAGAGCTGAGGCGGAAGCGGCGGTGAATGATTTAGCCGCAGGTGGTGTCCGGGATGCGCTGGAAGATCGCCTGGATGCAATCAACGATCCAATCACGGTACCACCGGTGAATGATGCGGATGCGAATGGTGTAGAAGACACAGCTGCAGAACAGGCAGCAACAGCATTGGTGGAAGACGCGGAAGCAGCACAAGAAGCTGCAGAAGAGTTGCTCGCCGAACTTCAGGAAGATGGCTTAATCACTCCTGCTGAACAAGCGCAGTTACAAGCAGCAGCAGATGCAGCAGCAGAGGCAAGAGCTGAGGCGGAAGCGGCGGTGGATGATTTGGCCGCAGGTGGTGTCCGGGATGCGCTGGAAGATCGCCTGGATGCAATCAACGATCCAATCACGGTACCACCGGTGAATGATGCGGATGCGAATGGTGTAGATGATGTAATAGAGGCAGAAGGCGCTGTTGTTGCAGCAGAAGCACTGTATGCTGAAAAACAGGCTGATCTGTATGAATTGGCAGATGCAAATGGCAATGGTGTGATCACACCGGAAGAATATGAAACCGCTCTGGTGGAATTACAGGACGAACTGGCTATAGCTCAGGCAGAAGTAGATCAAGCCCGTGAAACTGCACGAGATCTGGTAGACTTATTACCTGCTGGAGAGATAAAAAGTGACCTTCAATCTCGTTTGGATAATCTAGATCTTGCAATTCCCGCAGTAAATGATGCGGATGATGATGGAATTCCAGACAATTTTGATGCTATTGCAGTAGATGATCAAAGAGATGTAGAGGTTAATGTTAGCCCTATAATTACTGCAAATGTTGCTCAGGGTTCTGGCACTGTAGTTGCCACTGTAGGATTAGTTGAGCTGGATTTAAATGTACTGGGACGACCTGTAGTGAGCTTTAATGTTCAGGAGGGTCATGAACAGGATGTCACATTTAATGTTACTACATTATTAGACCTTAGCTTGTTTGGTAATCCAACTATCATTTTACAAAAATTGGAAAATGGTGTGTGGACGAGTGTTGATTCTAGTGCCCAAGGTGCAACCTTAATTAATCTCGATATCTTGACGGACGGTTTCCGAGCAACAGCTGAAGGCTTAGACGCAGGCGAATATCGTGTTTATCTGGCATCTACTAGCGTGTTAACAGTTAGTTTATTAACACGAGTAACAGCTACTGCTACAGATTATGATTATACCCAAATTGGTTCAGTAACTGCTTCAGAGATACAGGGTAATGTATTTGAAGATACAAACTATCTGGCAGGAAAAGATACCATTACTGTGAATACAAAGGTTATTCGTATTGAAGTAAATGGTGAAACAATAGAAATACCAGAAAATGAGTCCGTAACTATTCTAGGTAATTATGGTCAATTAGTAATTAGTTCAAGCGGTCAATATACTTATACTCTAACTACACCAAACGTATCGGATATCGGTCAGCAAGACGTCTTTATTTACACCATTAGTGATCGTAATGATACAGATCCTTCCAATAATACAGCTAATTTAACTTTCAACATTATAAGTCCGGATATAAGTGGTAATGTGAATGCTCAAGATGATAATTTCGATATTGATGTAAATATATCTAAACAGATCGACTTTATTGATCATGAGCTTGTGAGTACTGCACAAGCGGCAAGAAGTACACAGCTGACTGAAGCTTCAGATTCAATAACCTTTATTTTAGGTGATTTAAATAATGGAGTAATACAAATCTCAAGTGGATATGTTGCGACAGCAGGTGCTAATACCACAGTTACCTATACTCTGTATCGAGATGACGTACCAGTGGAAGGTTATACAAATCTATCAAAAACTGCTTCTCATACACTTGGAGTGATTGCTGCAGAAACTCTAGCAACCATTAATTTATCAGACCCAAATCTGTTACCAGGTAATTATAGACTTGAATATACGGTAACTAAAGCTGCTCGCTCTACTATAACAGGTGCAGCAACTTCCGCAGCTCCGGTAACTATCACTCTGGATGGTTCATCTTTCGTTATTGGTGAGAATACTGATGCAAGTAAATCACAGTCGATCGTGACAGGTAATTTATATGCTGATAATGGTTTGGGAGCAGATAGTTTAGATGGCTATGCTACTAAATTAAAATTTGGTGCAACTCAGATTAGCCTTAATGAGACAACAATTATTGAAACAGCTCAAGGTACTTTGATAGTTTCTGGTAATGGCGATTATATCTATACAGCAAAACCAGTGTCGAATGTAAATAGCATTACACCAGATCAGATCGAGTATGAGCTAGTCAGCCCGAATGGAGCAACTGATACGGCTACAGTTAGCTTCAATCCTATTATAAATACTGAAGGTACTGTTGCTATAAGTACGACGGAAAATGATGTCTTCAATACAGGCACAGGTGCTGATACAGTTATATATGACTTGTTATCAGGTTCGGCATTAACTAGTACGAATGCAGGTAATAATACAAGTATTTCTGGTAATGATGTATGGGCAGATTATAACTTTAATGAAGGTGATACGTTAGATTTACGTGGTTTATTTAAAGAACTAGATGAAGGAACGATTACTACTGAAAATGTGGGTGGTTATATTCGTCTAGAGCAAGATGGTAATAATGTAAAAGTAAGCGTAGATTTAGATGGTCCAAATCTGGTAGGTGGTAGTATCTATACTGGATTGATTATTCTGAATAATACGAACGTAACTTTGCAAGACCTGTTAGAAAATAATCAAATCATTTATTAAATAGTTTTTTGAAAAAAATCCCGCCTTATGCGGGATTTTTTTATTACTCATTCAATCTATTTCTCGGTTTTTCAACCAATCACCAATCATTAAAAAAATCTTTTAAATTCGACTATTTCCTCATATAAAAATTAAATTTTAGAAAAATAAAGTGATATTTCCGTTTGATTAAATTTCTATAATAGCTTGCTTATAAATATAAAACTTTTATAGTAACTTTTTATAAATTAAATATTTATTTTAAATATATTCATTATTTTGCTTATAATAAATAATCAACAGATATAAGCATTTGGTTCACATAACTAATACTTTTTATCTATAATTTAAAACGAAAAATTCAAAAAGGTGTACTATATTCATCTTAAACGTGTGATTAAGGTAACACATTTAATGTCTCTCTCCCCATTATCTAAGGCTGTATATGCATCTTTAACTGCTTTGCTATTGGCGAATACTGCTACTCATGCTGCGGATGCATTCAGTGCAGAAAGTCCATGGATGTTCGGCGATTGGAATGGTCAACGTGCCCAACTTCAAGAACAAGGTTATGATTTCAGTTTTGGTTATACCGGTGAGGTAGCAACCCTGATTGATGCCAAAAGATCATCTGATCACGGTACTGAATACGCCGACCAGTTTGCAATCGGGGCCCATCTGGATCTGGAAAAAATTGCAGGATGGAAAGATACCGAAGCACAAATTACGGTGACTCAGCGTAACGGTCGTAACTTATCCAATACTGCTGAAGCGCTTAATGGACACTTAAGCTCGGTGCAGGAAGTATGGGGACGTGGTCAAACCTGGCGTTTAACTGACTTCTGGATCAAGAAAAAATTCCTAGATCAAAAACTGGATGTCAAAGTTGGTCGCTTTGGTGAAGGTGAAGACTTTAACAGTTTTGATTGCGATTTCCAGAACCTGGCATTGTGTGGTTCACAGGTAGGCAACTGGGTCGGTGACCAATGGTATAACTGGCCAGTATCACAGTGGGCAGCACGTGTGAAATATAACCTCATACCTGAAATCTTTACCCAAGTGGGCGTCTATGAATATAACCCTGAGAATCTGGAACGTGGTAAAGGCTTTAACCTGAGCACAGACGGCTCTACAGGCGCGATTATTCCGGCAGAAGTGGTGTGGACACCAAAACTCGGTGAACGAAAACTTCCAGGGGAGTATCGTGCCGGGTATTACTACAGTACCGCAGGTTCAAAAATTCTTGACGGTGTAACGCCTCAAGAGATCCAGACTAAAACAGACCATCATCAAGGTGGCTGGATTGTTGCCAAGCAACAATTGACGGCACAGCAAGACGATATATCTCGTGGTTTAAACGGTTTCGTGAACGTCACTGTTCATGACTCTAAAACCAACCAAGTTAGTGATATGCAAAATATTGGCCTTGTGTATAAAGGCGCAATGGATGCTCGTCCAAAGGATGAAATTGCGTTTGGTATTGCCCGTATCCATATGAATCATGATGCATTGGGTGACCGTAGTGAAGAAATCGATGCGGAAATCTACTACGGATTGCATGCCACGAACTGGTTAACCATTCGACCTAACCTTCAGTATGTTCGCCATGTCGGTGCATACAGAAATAGTGAAAACGTTTGGGTAGGCGGTATCAAGTTTAATACCTCCTTTTAAAAAGAGTTTTTAGTTGCAAATACATAATTGAATCTCCCATGACTTTGAGGCATTGATAAACAGATGCCTCAGGTATGTATTTATAACTAAGAACTTAACAATATGGTGCTCATGCATTCGAATTGCATGAGCGAAAAGAAATCTTATAAAGGTGTTCAATATGAATACTTCGTCTTCAGGTTCAGTACTGAAAACGATTATGGCAGTCATTGCTGTTATTTTCGGTCTGGTACTACTGATCGGAGGGATTTACCTGGCAGTACTTGGTGGGTCTTGGTACTACATCATTGCCGGTATTTTCTTTATTGCAACCGCAGTGTTATTACATAAACAGAAAAGTACAGCACTGATCGTATACGCCGTGCTGATTTTAGGCACAGTGGTATGGGGGCTATGGGAAGTTGGTTCGGACTTCTTCGCACTCGCACCTCGTTTAGACATTTTAGGCCTGTTCGGTTTAGCACTTCTCATTCCAGCAGTGACGCGTGGTTTTGGGGAGACAAAAGGTGCCAGGATCGCACTCACCAGTACTTTGGCAATTACCATTGCGGTAATGATCTATTCTGTGTTTAATGACCCGCAAGAAATTCGTGGTGAGTTAAAATCACAGCAGCCTGCAGTGCATCAGTCTATTCCAGGTATTGCTGACGAAGACTGGCCAGCCTATGGCCGTACTCAATCTGGTCTACGTTATTCTCCATTGAAACAGATTACTGTTGATAACGTAAAAGATCTGGAGCTGGCTTGGGAATTTCATACCGGTGATGTAAAAACGGATAAAGATTCTGGTGAAACTACGAATCAGGTAACCCCGATTAAAGTGGGTAATAACCTGTTTATGTGTACCACTCACCAGTATCTGATTGCACTTGATCCTGCGACGGGTAAGGAAAAATGGCGTTTTGATCCTAAGCTGAAAGCGGACAATACCTTCCAGCATTTAACGTGCCGTGGAGTGTCTTATTATGATGCCAATAACACTGCCGGTTTTGAAAGCAGTCTAGCTGCTCGTTCTACAACGTCTGCCGAATGTCCTCAGAAAGTAATCTTACCAGTGAATGACGGACGTTTGGTGGCGGTCAATGCAACTACGGGTAAGGTATGTTCCGACTTTGGTAATAACGGCGAAGTCGATCTGCAAAAAGACATGCCATTCCCATATCCAGGCGGTTATAACCCGACTTCACCTCCTGTGGTGACAGGTACAACCATTATCATTGCGGGTTCAACCACAGATAACTATTCAACTGAAGAACCTTCAGGTGTCATTCGTGGTTATGATGTAAATACTGGTGAATTGCTCTGGGTATTTGATACGGGTGCGGAAGATCCAAATGCGATTCCTGCTCCAGGGCAAAAGTTTGTACATAACTCACCAAATGCATGGGCACCTTTAGCTTATGATGCCAATCTGGATATTGTCTATGTGCCTACAGGTGTCGGTACACCAGATATCTATGGTGGTCATCGTACTGAACTGGACGAGCGTTATGCCAATTCAATGCTGGCATTGAATGCCTCTACTGGTAAATTAGTCTGGAATTTCCAGACTACCCATCATGACCTATGGGATATGGACGTACCAGCTCAACCGACATTGACTGATATCAAAGATAAAAACGGGAATATGGTGCCAGCTATCTACGTGCTGACCAAGACTGGCAATGCCTTTGTATTAGACCGTCGTAATGGTGAAGCGATTATACCAATCACTGAGAAACCGGTGCCTCAATCTGTAAAACGTGGTCCACAAACTAAAGGTGAGTGGTATTCAAAAACTCAACCGTTCTCTGACTTCAACCTGGCTCCTCAAGATAAATTGACGGATAAGGACATGTGGGGTGCCACCATGTTTGATCAGTTAATGTGTCGTGTATCGTTCAAAAAACTGAACTATGACGGTATTTATACACCACCCTCTGAAAACGGGACGCTGGTCTTCCCAGGTAACTTGGGGGTATTCGAATGGGGCGGTATGTCTGTGAATCCAGACCGTCAGATTGCATTGACCAACCCAATTGGTTTGCCATTTGTATCTCGTCTGATTCCGCAAGATCCGAACCGTAAGCAGACTGCCAAAGGTGCAGGTACTGAGGCGGGGGTACAGCCAATGTATGGGGTGCCGTATGGTGTTGAAATCAGTGCCTTCCTGTCTCCATTTGGCTTGCCATGTAAGCAGCCTGCATGGGGCTATGTGGCGGGTGTAGATCTGACCACCCATGAAGTTGCCTGGAAACGCCGTATTGGTACCATTCGTGACAGTATGCCGGGTATTCCATTACCCCCATTTAAAATGGGTGTGCCAATGCTCGGTGGTCCAATCTCGACTGCGGGTAATGTGATGTTTGTTGGTGCAACTCAGGATAACTATATCCGTGCCATTAACGTAAACAATGGGGATGAGTTATGGAAAGGTCGTCTGCCAGCAGGTGGTCAAGCCACTCCAATGACTTATGAAGCCAACGGTAAACAGTATGTGGTGATTATGGCGGGTGGTCATGGTTCCTTCGGTACCAAAATGGGCGACTCTTTAGTGGCCTATGCATTACCAGACAACAAATAATGAAGTTTTGTAGTTAAGTAAAAAAGCCTGATTCGTCAGGCTTTTTTATGCAGAATACAGGCTGTTATAACAATGAATCTTAAGCAGCAAATCATGATTGGTCAGATGAGCATGTTTATAAACATGATGCACTGATCTCATGCTGCTGAGCATTCGAGATACAGCAAAAAACACTTTATAAATATTTTGGCTTCCATGACATGCGTAGACGCCAGACTTCAGGAATATAAGCTATGTACCTTCATATAAGACGGTTACCGATGAAATCAACATTGTCCTACCTGATCGTCTGTATCAGTCAAGGCATTCATGCGGAAGAACCAGTGACGGAGGTACAGCGACTGGCACCCATCGTGGTTGAAGCAACCCGTACCGACCGTACATTGCTGAACACCCCGGCTTCAGCTTATTACCTGAGTCAGAATCAGCCAAATAGCCTGAATGTAAATCTCTCTGAAACCTTAAAAGGTGTACCAGGGTTGCAGCTGAATAACCGCGAAAATTACGCTCAGGATTTACAGATCTCAATGCGGGGCTTCGGCGCACGCTCGACTTTCGGTGTGCGAGGAGTACGTTTATATGTGGACGGTATTCCTGCGACTATGCCGGATGGGCAGGGGCAAACCTCGAATATTGACCTGAATAGTCTGGATCATATTGAAGTGCTGAGTGGTCCATTTTCCTCGCTATATGGTAATTCTTCTGGCGGAACCATCCTGACACAAAGCCGTGAAGGGCAAGGACCTGATTCAGTCACTTTAGGATATTCAGGTGGCAGTCAAAATAAAGGCCAAACCAATCTGGTGCTGCAAGGCGGTGCGGACAATGCTTCTGAGCCAAGTTATGTTATCAGTTCATCCTATTTTGATACGGACGGCTACCGTGACCACAGCAGTGCGCATAAAGTCCTGAATAATGCCAAGCTGACCTGGGAGCTGGACGATGGTTCTAAGATTAACTGGATCAACAACTATGTCAAAATTTCTGCCGATGACCCGGGTGGTTTAAACCGTGAGCAATGGCGAGCAAATCCTAAACAGGTTGCAAATAATGTGCTGCTTTATAACGCCCGAAAAGAGATTGAACAGTTTCAAACAGGTTTAACCTGGAACAAACCTATTGATGATCAGCATGAATTGTACGGTATGGCGTATTGGGGGCAGCGTGAGGTTACCCAATATCAGTCTATTCCTAAATGTAGATTTGAAAATAACATTTGTGTGCCAGATACTAGTCAATTAGCTGCTAAACATCCAGGTGGGGTAATTGATTTTGACCGTCAGTTTTATGGGACTGACTTGCGTTGGACAGGGCGAGAGATTCTGCCAAATACCAAACTGATTGCTGGTGTCGCCGTAGATGCCATGACCGAAGAGCGGAAAGGCTATCAAAATTTTGTGGGTAATACTTTAGGTGTTAAAGGTGAATTACGTCGTAATGAAGACAATACCTTATGGAATGCAGACCCTTATTTACAGATATCTTATAACTTTGTGCCAGACTGGACTTTAGACGCAGGCTTGCGTTATAGCAATGTGCATTTTAAATCTGATGATCATTACTTAAGTAATGGCGATAATTCAGGTAAAACCACTTATGAGAAATTACTGCCTTCAGCCGCGCTAAGCTGGCAGATTCTACCCGAATTGATGGCCTATACCAGCTATGCCCAAGGCTTTGAAACACCAACTTTTACAGAAATGGCCTATCCAGCGGATAACAGTAATAACAGCTTGAGCTTAAATGCGGCAGAAAGTGAAACTTATGAAATTGGCTTAAAGGCTGCTAATCGCTTCGGTGACTTTACTGCAGCCGCTTTCCAGACCCAGACTGAAAATGACATTGTGTCTGCAGGCAATGATAATGGTCGCTCTACTTTCCGTAATGCAGATAAAACCTTAAGAAAAGGGCTAGAACTTTCCTGGAGTAAAGACCTCTGGCGTGATCTCACTGCTCAAGCCAGTTATAGCTATATAGATGCAACTTTTGATGCAGATATTCCTGCAATTCTTAATGATGAAGGAGAGATTGTAGTATCTAGAGTGGCATCCGGTAACTACATTCCGGGTATTGCTAAAAATCAGGCTTTTCTTGGTTTAGGCTGGAAACCTGAAAATGGCTTAAATGCGGGTTTAGATGTACGTTATTCAGACCGTATTTATGTCAACGACATTAATTCACAGTATGCGCCAAGTTATACCATTGCCGGTGCCAGTGTTGGCTATAACTGGAATATGAAAGACTGGTCTGTCAAAACTTTTGCGCGTGTAGATAATTTGTTTGATAAAGACTATTCAGGTTCGGTGATTGTCAATGAAAGCAATGGCCGTTTCTATGAGCCGGCAGAAGGGCGAAACTGGAGTGCCGGATTGAGTATAACCAAAGCGTTTTAATTAAAATAATTTGTGGCTGCTCAATTTTCAAAATAAAAAATCCCGCTTCCTGAGCGGGATTTTTTATATTTAAGCTTTGACCAGTTGATCAGAGGATTTGAGGTAAAACTAGATCGTTTTCTGATTCACTCGTTTTGATAATTCCTCGGCACTTTCGACCCGTTCAGAACATCGATCGGTGAGATAAGCAGACTGACCGCGAGTGAGCAGGGTGAACTTGTAGAGTTCTTCCATCACATCCACAATGCGGTTGTAATAAGGTGATGCTTTCATGCGCCCATCTTCCTCAAACTCAAGGAAAGCTTTGGGTACAGAAGACTGATTTGGAATGGTGATCATCCGCATCCAGCGTCCTAAAACACGCAACTGATTCACTGCATTAAAGGATTGTGAACCACCACAAACCTGCATCACGGCCAGTGTCTTGCCTTGCGTGGCACGAATTGCACCGGCTGCCAGAGGAATCCAGTCAATCTGGGCTTTTAAAATCGAACTCATCGAACCATGACGTTCCGGTGAACACCAGACCATGCCTTCTGACCAGGCCAAAAGCTCATGCAGTTCTTTTACCTTAGGGTGACTCGTATCTGCATCCTCCGGTAAGGGTAATCCTTTGGGATGGAAGATTCTAACTTCGGCGCCAAAATATTCCAGTATCCGGCCAGCTTCCTGAACAGCGAGGCGACTGTAGGATCGGTCACGGTTTGAACCATACAGCAGCAGAATACGAGGTGGATGATCCAATGCTTTGGCCTGAACTTTATCCAGTGTCGGTGTTTCTAGCAGATTCACATTGATATTCGGGAGATCCATCGGGTTATGCCTCTTTAAACACTTTTTTTCTTAGCCATAATGAAACGCTGACCAGCGCAATCAGAACCGGAACTTCAACCAAAGGGCCAATCACGGTGGTAAATGCCACAGGGGAGGCGAGACCGAAAGTGGCAATCGCAACTGCCAGCGCCAGCTCAAAATTGTTGCCCGCTGCGGTAAAAGAAATAGCCGCAGTTTTGGGATAATCATTGCCCATCCACTTGCTCATAAAGAAGCTGATAAAGAACATCACCACGAAATAAATGGTCAGGGGAATGGCAATTCTGAGTACATCCAGTGGCAAGCTGACCACATCACCGCCTTTAAGGCTAAACATGGCAATAATGGTAAACAACAGGGCCAACAGGCTGAGCGGGCTGATTTTTGGAATAAACTGCGTTTGATACCACTCCAGACCTTTTTGCTTGACCAGAATCAAACGTGTCAAAAAGCCCAGTAAAAATGGAATGCCCAGATAAACCAGAACCGCGTGGGTAATCGTCCAGAAGCTGACATCAATCACTTGTGCTTCAATACCAAAATAAGGCGGCAAGAAGGTCAAAAACAGCCAGGCATAAGTACTGAAAAACAGGATCTGGAAAATACTGTTAAATGCCACCAGTCCGGCCACATACTGATTATCGCCACACGCCAGACCATTCCAAACCAGCACCATGGCAATACAACGCGCCAAACCGATCAGGATGACACCGGTCATATATTCAGGATAGGATTGTAGAAAAATCAGCGCCAATGCAAACATCAGGCAGGGAGCAATCAGCCAGTTCTGAACCAGAGACAGGGTGAGTGTGCGTTTATCCTTAAATACCTGCGGCAAGGTGGCATAGTCCACTTTGGCAAGTGGCGGATACATCATGATAATCAGACCGATTGCAATCGGAATATTGACCGAATCAATACTCATCCGGTCTAAGGCAATCGACGCCTGAGGAAAGAAAACCCCAATCCCGATCCCCAGCAGCATGGCGATAAAAATCCAGATAGTCAGATTTTTATCTAAAAATGACATTTTTGAAGCAGACATGATATTGGGCTCAGGATAATTCACAAGATGTTGAAATGGTGGATTTTAATTTTTGAATTTCCGGATCTTGTGCGATGACTGTTAATACTTCATTTGCCCAGACCGGCAAATCCGGATTTAAACGGTAATAAACCCATTGCCCTTGGCGTTGATCCAGCAACACACCCAGATTTCTCAATAAAGCCAGATGACGGGAAATTTTAGGCTGGCTTAGATTTAATTGTTCTGTGAATTCACAGACGCAGACATTCTGTTTGGCCATGACCAGCTTTAAAATATCTAAACGTGTTGAATCGGCAAGACATTTGAAAAAATCGGTCTGATGCATCGCGATACCCTGATATATTTACTATTGCGAATATACGGATATCCATATATAAAAGCAATATTGTTTCTGTATTGAGAAAAGTCATGTCGCAAAAGATCAAGATTTATCATAATCCCGAATGTGGAACCTCTCGAAATACCTTGGCCTTGATCCGTAATACCGGTGAGGAACCACAGGTGATTGAATATCTGAAAACACCACCGACCAAAGAAGAGCTGATTCAGTTAATCCAGGATGCGGGTCTGTCGGTACGCGAAGCGATTCGTAAAAATGTTAAGCCCTATGAAGAACTGAATTTGGAAAGCAGTGATTGGACAGAGTATCAACTGATTGATTTCATGCTGCAACATCCGATTTTGATTAATCGTCCATTTGTGGTGACTGAACTGGGTGTGAGATTGTGTCGACCATCAGAAGTTGTTTTAGATATTCTTTCCGCTCCGCAGCACGCAGCTTTTAGCAAGGAAGACGGGGAAATGATCATTGATGAAGCAGGGAAGAGATTGAAATAAATCGCGGGATTTAAAGTCGATCGCTCAGATCACAAAAAAGCCACCGCAAGGATGGCTTTTTATTTAAAGCTAAAATGACAGATATCGGATCATTTTAAGCTAAACCTTACCAGCTTAATGCACCGCCAGTTTGGTAATCTGTTACGCGCGTCTCGAAGAAATTCTTCTCTTTACGCAAGTCCATCATTTCTGACATCCACTGGAACGGGTTATTTACGCCAGCAAACTGTTCAGGCAGACCTAACTGCGCCAGACGACGGTTCGCAATGAACTTTAGGTATTCTTCCATCATGCCAGCATTCATACCTAATACACCGCGTGGCATCGTGTCACGTGCGTATTCGATTTCCAGCATGGTACCTTCAAGAATCATCTGGATGATTTCTTCCTGGAACTCAGTGGTCCATAAACCTGGGTTCTCGATCTTGATCTGGTTAATCATATCGATACCGAAGTTCAGGTGCATTGACTCATCACGCAGGATGTACTGGAATTGCTCGGCAACACCATTCATCTTGTTACGACGACCCATTGACAGGATCTGGCTGAAACCGCAGTAGAAGAAGATGCCTTCAAGTACACAGTAGAACGCGATCAGGTTGCGAAGCAAAATCTGGTCGTTTTCAGGTGTGCCAGTTTTAAATGTTGGATCGCTTAACTGTTGCGTATATTTCAAGCCCCACGCGGCTTTACGTGCAACTGACGGTACTTCGCGGTACATGTTGAAGACTTCGCCTTCATCCATACCTAAAGATTCGATACAGTATTGGTACGCATGCGTGTGAATCGCTTCTTCAAATGCCTGACGCAGGATATATTGACGGCATTCAGGGTTGGTAATGTGACGGTAAATCGCCAGTACCAGGTTGTTTGCAACCAGTGAATCCGCAGTCGAGAAGAAACCAAGTGAACGCATCACGATGGTACGTTCATCTTCAGTCAAGCCATTTTCAGACTTCCATAGCGCGATGTCGTGGTTCATATTCACTTCTTGCGGCATCCAGTGGTTTGCACAACCGTCCAGATATTTCTGCCAAGCCCATTCGTATTTGAATGGAACAAGCTGGTTCAAGTCCGCACGACAGTTAATCATTGCCTTGTCGTCAACTTGTACACGTTGCGCGCCCATTTCAAGCTCTTCCAAGCCTGGAGCAACATCAAGCTGTTCTAGGGAAGCAGATGCTCTTGCCAACGAATCGGTTGGATTTGATCCTCGGTTTTGAGTGGCTCTAAGGGGTTGTGCAGCTGCCACATCCGACGATGTGTTGCTTGCATCAGGTACCACCTGTGAATTAGACGCTTTTTGCGGCTCGACGGGCGCAGGCTGCTGTGTTTGTGCAGCTGGTTTTTGCGAATCATCTTCGAAATCGTCCCAACTTAAGATAGACATATCAGTTCTCTCTTCGATGCTTATATCTTTTATTAGACATTCAGCCTCGCTGAAATGTCCTACTATACGCTCAATTTATGTAAGCAAAATTAAGTTTTGTCGATGACTGCTCTGCTTTTGTACGGAAGAGCAAAAATCCCCACTACTTATTTTGCTTGCGCGATTTATGAGCCTTTAACCAGAAATAGGCAATTGGCAAATAAAAGGTAAGTACAAAGGAAACGACCAGTGCCACAAGTCCTAACAGGTAATTGTGAGTCATATGCGGCATGGTGGTTTCCTTTTATTGGTATCAAGCTGAATTAGTTTGATGCTGCTTCAGCCAGTCCCAAATATCTTTATTTAACCAACCTTGTCGATTGGTTGAAGTTTCTATGACTAATAAAGAGTCATTGTTGTCCATATGTTTTTTAAGTCTTTCTGATACTGCAGAAGCATTACCATTAGAGCAAACGGACCAATATGAATCCATTACCTTGCAATAACCATTGAAACTTTTAATTTCAGCGATTAAATCTTTGTAATTTTGACCTGCTTTATTTAAGTCATAACTTACAGAATAAACTGTCATTTTGCTTTACCTCGCATATATGTTGGACAGTTTTACTTAAAAGTCCTTGACGATATTGCGAGATCAGGCGATTATTTACCTGCTTTTTGCGAAGCAATATGTCGAAGAACTCGCTTCTTAGACTAGAAAGGGGATCTGTAGGAAGATTCCCTTTTTTTATGTCTAAAATTTGTCTCTTGGGTTTAGTAGTAGGAATTACTTTACCTTCGAGTTGAATTAACTATTTAAATAATTAATCCAAAATTTTTAATCCCCCTAAATCCCCCTTTATAAAAGGGGGAATTTCTCCCTCCTTTATTAAAGGAGGGTCGGGGAGGATTTAAAACCTGTCAGATTACTGACAAGCCTCACAATCAGGGTTGTCAATTGAACATGCCATTGGTACTGGTGCTGCATTTGCAAAACCTTCTTCCTCAGCAGGAACTTCAGGTTTTGCTTCAACTGCTGGAGCGACTGCCGCAACAGGCGCTGCAGTTGCAGTCGCTTTAACAGCATTTAGTGCGCCAGTATTAATCGTTGATTTCTCAGCAGAAGTCGCACCCAATGCACGTAGGTAATAAGTTGTCTTAAGACCACGTAACCAAGCCATCTTGTAAGTGATGTCCAGTTTCTTACCGTTTGCACCAGCGATGTAAAGGTTCAGAGACTGAGCCTGGTCGATCCATTTTTGACGACGTGAAGCAGCATCTACGATCCAGCGAGTTTCAACTTCAAATGCAGTCGCGAAGATCGCTTTTAGCTCTTCAGGAATACGGGAAATCTTCTGCACAGAACCTTCGAAATGTTTCAGGTCGTTGACCATGACTGCATCCCAAAGACCACGTTCTTTCAACGCACGTACCAGGTATGGGTTAATCACGGTGAATTCACCAGACAGGTTCGATTTCACATACAAGTTCTGGAATGTAGGCTCAATTGACTGAGACACGCCACAGATGTTTGAAATCGTTGCAGTTGGCGCAATCGCCATCACGTTTGAGTTACGCATACCGTCTTTTTGAACTTTGGCACGTAAAGTATCCCAGTCCAGACGTTGAGTGCGGTCGACTTCGAACATACGTTCTGGGCGAGTTTTCGCAACCAGGTCAAGCGAGTCAATTGGTAAAATACCTTGATCCCACAGTGAACCTTTAAATGTTTCATACGTACCACGTTCAACAGCAAGGTCACTTGAAGTTGAAATTGCGTAGTAAGAAATCACTTCCATCGATTCATCAGCAAATTCAACCGCCGCTTCAGAACCATAAGCAAGGTTCATTTCGTAGAGCGCATCCTGGAAGCCCATGATACCCATACCCACTGGACGGTGTTTCAGGTTTGAATTACGTGCTTGAGGAACAGCGTAGTAGTTGATGTCAATGACGTTATCAAGCATACGAACTGCAGTTTTAACAGTGCGAGCAAGTTTTTCGCGGTCTAGTACACCACCTTGAACGTGTTGAACCAGGTTGATTGAACCTAAATTACATACTGCAATTTCTTCTTTGCTAGTGTTCAGCGTAATTTCTGTACACAGGTTAGAAGAGTGAACTACACCCACGTGTTGTTGTGGTGAACGCAGGTTACATACGTCTTTGAATGTGATCCACGGGTGACCTGTTTCAAACAGCATCGACAGCATTTTGCGCCACAAATCTTTTGCACGGATTTTCTTGTGCAACATGTTTGTTTCTTTGGCAATGCTTTCGTAGTAAGCATAACGCTCAGCGAATTCAGCACCAGTCAAATCATGCAGATCAGGCGTTTCAGAAGGGGTGAACAGTGTCCACTCTGCATCTTCGAATACACGTTGCATGAACAGGTCAGGAACCCAGTTCGCTGTGTTCATGTCGTGGGTACGACGACGGTCATCACCAGTGTTCTTACGCAGTTCCAGGAATTCTTCGATGTCCAAGTGCCAAGTTTCAAGATATGCACATACTGCACCTTTACGCTTACCACCTTGGTTTACTGCAACAGCTGTATCGTTCGCTACTTTCAGGAACGGAACCACACCTTGTGATTTACCATTTGTACCTTTGATGTATGAGTTCAGGGCACGAACTGGTGTCCAGTCATTACCTAAACCGCCTGCCCATTTAGACAGCATTGCGTTATCACGCATCGCGCCATAGATATCAAACAGGTCATCATCAATCGTGGTCAAGTAGCAGCTAGACAACTGTGGACGAAGCGTGCCTGAGTTAAACAGGGTCGGCGTAGATGCCATGTAGTCGAAGCTAGATAACAGGTTATAGAACTCGATTGCACGCTCTTCACGGTTTTCTTCGTTCAGGGCCAGACCCATTGAAACACGCATAAAGAATAATTGCGGCAATTCGAAACGTACGCCATCCGAGTGGATGAAATAACGGTCAAATAATGTTTGCAGACCTAGATAAGTAAACTGGTTAGAGCGTTCTGGTTGAATCGCTGCAGCCAATTTAGTCAGGTCAAAGTTAAGAAGTTCAGGTGAAAGAAGTTCTAGCTCAATCCCTTTTTTCAGGTAAGTTTCTAGCGCATCGCCTTCAACGGTATCTGTAGGTAAACCCAGGAACTCTAAACCAGTTGCCACCAGGTCATTACGTAATAGACGAGCAGTTACATAAGTATAGTTTGGTTCTTGTTCGATACGGGTACGGGTCGCCATCATCATGGTTGTAGAGATATCTGACTCTTTTACGCCGTTATACAGGTTTTTTACGGTCTCATCGACAATTGCCTGAACGTCGATTCCTTCAAGGCCTTCAGCAGCTTTAGCAACAGTTTCAGTCAGTTGGCTCAGGTCAAGCGGTTTGAGTTTGCCCGCTGCATCAGTAATTTGCAGGGTAGGGTGATGGTTGGCACCCAGCTGCTTACGAGCGTCAGAACGTTGTTCGCGATAGATGACATAGGCACGCGCAACTTTCTGTTCGCCGGTACGCATAAGCGCAAGTTCAACCTGATCCTGGATTTCTTCAATGTGAATCGTCCCACCAGAAGGCAAGCGACGTTTGAAAGTGTTCATGACCATTTCCGTCAGCTGCTCAATACGATCGTGAATACGGCTTGAGTCAGCACTTTGTTGGCCTTCAACAGCCAAAAAAGCCTTACCAATTGCGACAGAAATTTTTTCTGCATCAAAAGTGGCAACATCACCGGTGCGTTTAATCACCTGAAGTTGACCAGGAGTTGAAGTAATTACGCTCATTTTAGCATAGCTCCATTGTCATCTATTTTTATGTTTATGGACCGTTTGAACTGGGCAATTTTTATGCCACAGTGTTTGAGGAATAAACACAATACCTAGTGGTTTAAAAATTAATTGAACACAAGATACGGGAAAATTTAGGGTAGATCAATATTGACATTTTAATAAATATTTTAGTGAAACAACCTGAGAAACTTTATTAAAAAAATCCTTTTTTTATCATCTTGGTGCAAGCCTTATTCGGCAAGGCATAGCATAACAAAGCTGGCAAGAAGTCCTTATAGATAACATTGTGGATAACTCTTTTTGAGCAAATTGAGGGGCATTTTTTATTCAGATAGACGGTTACCTAGCCTAGATTTGTTCAATGTTTTGTATAAAAAATGTCGCTAACAGAAATATCTGCAAAAAAATATTACAAAATGCTACTTTGATGTATCAGTTTGGTGAACGCTATCTTGTTTACAATGTAAACGTGTGTATATTGCTTGCTATATCCACCGTATCTATCAGATTTCAAAAGGATACGTCCATCGAATAAAGGTGCACAATATATGAGCCAAGAAGAAAAGTTACCCAAAATTCTAATCGTTGAAGATGATGAGCGTCTTGCTCGTTTAACTCAAGAATATCTTATTCGTAACGGACTTGAGGTAGGGGTAGAGCCCGACGGTAATCGTGCGATTCGTCGCATTATCGCCGAGCAGCCAGACATGGTAGTTTTAGATGTTATGTTGCCAGGTGCGGATGGATTGACCATCTGTCGTGAAGTTCGTCCACATTATCATCAACCGATTTTGATGCTGACTGCACGTACTGAAGATATGGATCAGGTATTGGGTCTGGAAATGGGTGCGGACGACTATGTCGCTAAACCGGTTCAGCCGCGTGTGCTATTGGCGCGTATTCGTGCCTTGTTGCGTCGTACTGATAAAGTACCTGAAGATGAAGTGGCTCAACGTATTGAATTTGACGATCTTGTGATCGACAATGGTGGCCGTTCTGTGACCTTGAATGGTGAATTGGTAGACTTTACCAGTGCAGAATATGATCTGTTGTGGTTGCTTGCATCAAATGCAGGCCGTATTCTTTCGCGTGAAGATATTTTCGAGCGTCTTCGTGGCATTGAATATGATGGCCAGGACCGTTCAATTGATGTTCGTATTTCGCGCATCCGTCCGAAAATTGGGGACGATCCAGAAAACCCTAAACGTATTAAAACAGTTCGTAGTAAAGGTTATCTGTTCGTTAAGGAAACCAATGGCATGTAAATACATGCCATTCCTAAGCTGAATAAGCGGGAAAGCTTATAAGTGTTCAAACACAATATATTTTTGCGTATTTATGCAGGACTTGTCATTCTGGTACTCCTGGTGACCCTGTTCGGCTATCTGTTGGTGCAGATTATTAACTACCAGCGGGCGCAGGTATATCGTGAGTCCTTGACTGATGGTATGGCCTATATCATGAGTGAAGGGGTGGCACGCCAGCCGAATATGCAGCAGAAACTGGACTGGATTTCGGATGCTTCAGATTTGCTGGAGCTTCCGATCTATTATGTAGAAGCTGAAAAAGTTGATCTGACCCGTGCAGAGAAACGTCGTATTGAAGACCGTAAGGCGGTAGTGCGTTGGGATGCACAAACCTCAGTGGCTTATGTGGTCATTGGATTGCGTGATGATCCAAAGCATTTTCTATATATAAAGGCAGACAATATTACCGAGCGCCAGATGAAGGCGCTGCCGGTATTTATTCTGGACTATCTGGTTTATTACCCAGGTCAGGAAAAAGAATATCTGGAAAAGATCCAGAAGTATTTTTCTTATCCAATCAGTATTCAGGATGTGCAAAGCCTGCCGCTCGATTCAGAACAGATTGGCCGTCTACGTCTAGATCACAGCATTATTCTCTATCGTGATAGTGCCACGATTCGCGGTACCACTATTTCAATTGTTTCTCCGATTCCGAGCTCAGTGTCTGAAGTACTGGTGATGGGGCCTGTGCCTTTGTTTAACTGGATGCCATTCCAGTTGGCAGCCGGGATTACCTTGCTAAGTATGTTTGTGCTGAGTCTGGGGGTATATGGTTTGCTGGTGCCGATGCAACGTAAGCTGCGTGAAGTTAGCTATGCCCTGAACAAGATGAAGTCCGGTAACATGTCAGTGCGTCTGGCGATAGATGGTAAGGATGAAATGGCATTATTGGCATCCAGCTATAATGCCATGTCGGATCATATTCAGCGTCTGATCGAAGCTCAGCGTGAGTTGATGCGTGCAGTTTCACATGAACTGCGGACCCCTGTTGCGCGGATCCGTTTTGCTATGGAAATGCTGGCGGATGAAGATGATTATGAATATCGTCTGCAACAGATGGAACAGATCGATAAAGACATCGAGGCTTTGAACAAGCTGATTGATGAGATCATGACCTATGCCAAACTGGAGCAGGGCACACCTTCCCTTGATTTCGAGAAGATTAATCTGCATGAAGTGCTGGATCAGGTTGTGGCTGAAACTGAAGCGCTAAAAACTGGCAAGAAAGTCGAGCTGCATCAGGTGCCGATGGATATCGAGGTTGAGGCCGAGCGTCGTTATTTGCATCGTGTGGTACAAAATCTGGTCGGGAATGCTGTGCGCTATTGTGATGAAAGAATCATGATTAGCGGTGGTATTGATGCCAATCATCAGGCTTATATCTGCGTAGAAGATGATGGTGCGGGGATTCCGGAAGAAGATCGTGCTCGCGTCTTTGAAGCCTTCTCGCGCCTAGATGACAGTCGTACCCGTGCATCTGGTGGTTATGGCCTGGGTTTGTCGATTGTTAGCCGGATTGCCTTCTGGTTTGGTGGCAAGGTCGAAGTAGATCAAAGTCCTAAACTGGGTGGTGCACGCTTTACCATGAGCTGGCCAGCACAACGTTATAAGAAGAAATCCCGCTTTAAGGCTGTTGAAGAGCATAAAGAAGACCTGGATTCCTTATAAAAAGGTGTCTGTAGATTATAAAAAACGATGCATCCGCATCGTTTTTTTATTGAGGCTAATTAATGAAAGCACTCAGGTTTTTTAATTCGCTTTATTCGTGGATTTCAGCATCGGGCTCAATGATCGGTTTACCTTCGCGTAAACTTTTGGCCGCTTCCGAATTCAGATTCACCAGAAGGTTATTGTACTTTCCATCGATGTTATAGCCTTGAATCAGTTTTTGGTCGCCATGCAGAGTTTCCACGCGATATTCATCAGCAATATTTAAAATGCCTTCTAAATTTGTCGAGGCAGAAGCGAAATCCTTGCCAAATAGATCATAAATATCCTGCAAGTTGAAATTAGGAGCATTTTCCTCAGGATGCTTCACAATATAGTTTTCAAGATGTCGAACAAATAGCTGGGCATAGAGAAAATAATCAGGTTTATGGGTGAACTTTAAACTCATATATTCAATCCTTCTTGTTCATTTTTATGCTGTTTATAGGAATAACACAAAGAGATAAAGGGATGAAGTTGCAGATGCAAGTGGTTGCAAAAAGTACACAATTCACAGGCAGTAATTATGTTTCAGTAGAATCAGCCATTAAAACAATTAAACTGATTTTGGAAAAAATAATGAATTTATTGTTTTTGATTTATTAAAGCGATTATTTCGCAACATGGGCGATAGAACCTAGAAAAATCGGGTATTCGTCCAAAAAATCATCCAAAAGACTAAGGCTTATAAGCTAGCAAGTGAAATCCAAAATCAGGTACAATTGGCGGGATTAATTTTGTGTTTGGTGTATTTGAAGGCCAATACATACATTCTTTGTTAATACATAGGCCTGCCAGGAGTTATCCCCGCATGAGTGCCATTACTCCATACGAATGGGCAATTATTGCCTTCGTGATCGGCGTTACATTTTTATGCGTCTTTATGCTTACTGTCCCATTACTCCTCGGGGGTAAATCATGGGGCCGTGCCAAGCAGGAGCAGTTTGAGTCAGGCGTAGTCAGCGCAGGTGGAGCTCGTATCCGCTTGTCTGCAAAATTCTATTTAGTTGCAATCTTCTTCGTCGTATTCGATTTAGAAGCACTTTATCTATATGCATGGGCAGTTTCTGTTCGTGAAGTGGGTTGGATTGGTTTTGCAACTGCAGCTATCTTTATTTTAGTTTTACTTGTCGGTTTGATTTACGAATTATCCACCGGCGCACTTAACTGGGCACCTTCAGACAAACGTAAGGCGACAGGAGTTAAAACTAAGATTGGTTCGCCAAACATGGATATCGCAGAAATCACTCGCTTCAACTCAATTGAAGAATTGGTTATAGACCCGACTGGTCAAATTCCAGCTCAATCATCTGGTCGTGTGAAAGGTTCACCGGCTCCATTATCTGATAAGGAGTAACCCGGGATGAAATACACTCTAACCCGTGCGAATCCGGATGCTGATCAATATCCACTTCAGGAACGTATTGTTGTCGACGATCCGTTACTACAAGAAGAAGTGAATAAAAACGTATTCATGACTCGCTTAGAAGATGTGCTGCACACTGCAGTAAACTGGGGTCGTAAGAACTCAGTTTGGCCGTTCAACTTTGGTACATCTTGCTGCTACGTAGAGTATGCAACGACCTTAACCGGCGTGCATGACTTGTCACGTTTCGGTGCCGAAGTTATTCGTGCTTCACCGCGTCAGGCGGATTTGATGATTGTTGCAGGTACCTGCTTCGTGAAAATGGCTCCGGTGATTCAACGTCTGTATGAACAGATGCTTGAACCGAAATGGGTTATTTCAATGGGTGCATGTGCCAACTCAGGTGGTATGTACGACATTTATTCAGTTGTACAAGGCGTGGATAAAATTATTCCGGTGGATGTGTACATTCCAGGTTGCCCGCCACGTCCTGAAGCATTGATTCAAGCACTCATGCTATTGCAAGACCAGATTCAACTTGAGCGTCGTCCGCTTTCTGCGGTGATTGGTGATGATCTTCAGCCAGTGTATAAGCCAAAGATGATGCCAGAACGTGACCGTAAGAAAGATCAGCGTATTGCTGTGAAAAATCTGCGCTCAATGGATGAAATTAAATAATTTAAGCGACAAATTTCTTTATGCACCCGACTTGGGTGTAGTTGTCGTTTAGGTTGACTGAATTTGTATTAAATAGGAAGCCAAGCCAATGGCTGAAACTGACATTGCTATGCCAGAATCAACATCTGTTGATTCCCGCCCTGCATTTGCAATTGTAGAAGAGCTCAAAACCAAGTTTGGTGAGAACTTCTATGTGCAAACAACTTTCGAGGATTTCCCGACAGTTTGGGTTGAGCGCGCACGTGTACAAGACGTTTTAATGTTCTTGCGTACAGTGTCACGTCCATACGTGATGTTGTTCGACCTGTCAGCGGTAGATGAGCGTCTGCGTACGCACCGCGACGGTTTACCTGCGTCTGACTTCACTGTGTTCTATCACCTGTTGTCGCTAGAGCGTAATACGGACATCCGTATTAAAGTTGCATTGAGTGAGAGCGATCTCAATATCCCGACTGCAACCAACATCTGGCCAAATGCCAACTGGTACGAACGTGAAGCCTACGATATGTTTGGCATCAACTTCGAAGGGCATCCAATGCTTCGTCGTATCCTGTTGCCAACTTACTGGGAAGGTCATCCACTTCGTAAAGAATATTCTGCACGTGCGACTGAATATACGCCGTACCGTCAGAACCAGGCGAAGCAGGACTACGAACAGGAACATCTTCGTTTCGTTCCTGAAGACTGGGGTATGAAACGCGGCACAGCTGACGAAGACTTCATGTTCCTGAACCTGGGTCCTAACCACCCGTCTGCGCATGGTGCATTCCGTGTGATTTTGCAGATGGACGGTGAAGAAATTAAAGACTGCGTACCAGATATCGGCTATCACCACCGTGGTGTGGAAAAAATGGCTGAACGTCAAACCTGGCATTCATTCATTCCGTATACAGACCGTGTCGACTACCTTGGTGGTTGTGCGCAAAACATGCCATACGTGATGGGTGTAGAGCAAATGGCCGGCATTACCGTGCCTGAGCGTGCGCAATGTATCCGTGTCATGATGTCGGAACTGTTCCGTATCAATAACCACTTGTTGTATATCGGTACTGCGATTCAGGATGCTGGTGGTATGACGCCAGTATTCTATATGTTCGCTGACCGTCAAAAGATCTATGACGCGATTGAAGCGATCACCGGTTACCGTATGCATCCAGCATGGTTCCGTATCGGCGGCACTGCGCATGACCTTCCAAACAACTGGCAGCACCTGATCCGTGAAATCCTGGACTGGATGCCAAAACGTTTGAAGGAATACCACACTGCAGCACTGAAAAACTCTGTATTTGAAGGCCGTACCCGTAACGTAGCGCAATACGATGCTAAATCTGCATTGGCTTGGGGCGTAACCGGTACTGGTTTGCGTGCGACAGGTATCGACTTTGACGTACGTAAATACCGTCCATACAGTGGTTATGAAAACTACGATTTCGAAGTGCCGGTGGAGTACGAAGGCGATGCATATGCACGTGTGATCGTTCACTATCGTGAAATTGAACAATCGCTGAAAATCATCAAGCAATGTCTGGACAACATGCCGTCTGGTGCGTACAAAGCGGATCACCCACTGGCTGTTCCACCACCAAAAGACAAGACTTTACAAGATATTGAAACCTTGATTACGCACTTCCTGAGCGTGTCATGGGGTCCTGTAATGCCTGCAGGTGAAGCATCTGTAATGGCGGAAGTGGTAAAAGGTGCATCGAACTACTACTTGACTTCAGACAAGTCAACCATGAGTTACCGTACCCGTATCCGTACACCGACCTTCACCCACTTGCAGCAAATGCCTTCCGTGATTAACGGCAGTCTGATGTCTGACTTAATCATTTATTTAGCGACAATTGACGTCGTAATGGCTGACGTGGATCGCTAAGGGGTAAACGATTTATGATGATTTTGACTGATAAAAAGCCACGTGTGAATGTTGAAGGGATTTTGACAGCTGATGAAATCCACGAGATTGAACATCACATTGGTCACTATCCGTACCCACGTGCAGCGTGCCTAGATGCGCTGAAGTGTGTACAGCGTCGCAATGGCTGGGTAGACGATGCACAGATGAATGCCATCGCGCAGATGCTGAGCATGAGCCTTGCCGACCTTGAAGGTGTTGCGACTTTCTATAACCGTATTTACCGTCAGCCGGTAGGCCGTCACGTGATTTTGTTATGTGATTCGATCGCGTGCTTCTTGATGGGTGCGGAAACTTTAGCAGAAGCTTTCCAGCGTGAATTGGGGATTTCGTTTGGTCAAACAACCGCTGATGGTCGTTTTACTTTGCTACCAATCTGCTGCTTAGGTAACTGTGACAAAGGTCCAACCCTGATGATTGATGAAGATACTCATGGTCTGGTTGAAGTGACCTCAATTAAACAGTTATTGGAGAAGTATGTATGAATACTGAACCAAAACCAATTTATGGCGACGGTAATCCAGAAACGCATCCATTGACCTGGCGTTTGAGCAAACAAGCCAATGTTCGTAGTGTGGATGACTACGAAGCTTTAGAAGGTTATGCAGGCTTTAAGAAAGCGCTCACCATGCCGCCTAAAGATGTGCTTGAAATCATTAAAGCAGCGACTGTTAAGGGTCGCGGTGGTGCAGGCTTCCCGGCAGGTATCAAGTGGTCTTTGATGGCGCCAAATGACAATTCAGGTCCTCGTTACCTGATTTGTAATGCCGATGAGATGGAACCAGGTACTTTCAAAGACCGTCTGTTGATGGAAGATCTTCCACACCAGCTGATTGAAGGTATGTTGATTGCAGGTTATACGCTTGAAGCAACCCATGGTTATATCTTCATCCGTGGTGAATACATCGAAGCTGCTCAGTACTTAAATGAAGCACTTGAGCAAGTTCGTGCCAAAGGTTACCTGGGTGACAACATCCTGGATTCAGGCTGGAGCTTCGAATTACACGTGCATACCGGTGCAGGCCGTTATATCTGTGGTGAAGAAACCGCATTGATTAACTCGCTTGAAGGTCGCCGTGCCAATCCGCGTACTAAACCACCATTCCCGCAGGTTGCAGGTGCTTGGGGTCGCCCTACGATTGTCAACAACGTAGAGACCTACAACAACTTACCGGCAATCATGCTGCGTGGTCCTGAATGGTATATCAACTTGTCTGCGGGTAAGTCGAAAGATCCAGGTACCAAAATTTATGGTGCTTCAGGTAAGGTGAAATTCCCGGGTTTATGGGAGCTTCCATTTGGTACGACAGCACGTGAAGTGATTGAAGACCATGCGGGTGGTATGCGCGACGGTTTGAAACTGAAAGCATGGTTACCGGGCGGTGCATCAACTGACTTCCTGGCTGCCGAGCATATTGATCTTCCTATGGATGCGGAAAGCATCATGAAGGCAGGTTCGCGTTTAGGAACTTGCTTATTGATGGTGGTAGATGAAACCCAATGTATGGTTTCAGCGACACGTAACCTAGAAGAATTCTTTGCACGCGAATCATGTGGTTTCTGTACGCCTTGCCGTGATGGCTTACCTTGGGCGGTGAAAGCGCTTAAAGCACTAGAAGATGGTACAGGTAAGAAAGAAGATATCGATCACTTACAAGAGCTTACCCGTAAGCTTTGGATTGGTAAAACTTTCTGTGCTCACGCACCAGGTGCGATGGAACCGTTAATGGGCGCACTCAAACATTTCCGTGGCGAGTTTGAAGCAAAAGTGGTGAATGCCGCAGCTCAAACCAGCAACGTAGAACAAGCTTAAGGAATTCGACTATGGCTACAATTCATGTCGATGGAAAATCGTATGAAGTCAACGGCTCAGAGAACTTGCTACAAGCATGTTTGAGTCTGGGCATCGACATCCCATACTTTTGTTGGCATCCATCCTTAGGTTCTGTCGGCTCTTGCCGTCAATGTGCTGTGACCCAGTACGCGAATCCAGAAGATACGCGTGGCCGTTTGGTCATGTCATGTATGACGCCTGCGTCTGACAATACCTATATCTCGATTGAAGACAAAGAAGCAAAAGATTTTCGTGCTTCGATTGTTGAATTCTTGATGACCAACCACCCGCACGACTGTCCAGTCTGTGAAGAGGGTGGTCACTGTCACCTGCAAGATATGACAGTAATGACACAGCATGACCGTCGTCGCTACCGTTTCACCAAGCGTACGCATTACAACCAGGAACTTGGTTCGTTTATTGCGCACGAGATGAACCGTTGTATCGCATGTTACCGTTGTGTGCGTTACTACAAAGATTATGCTGGCGGTACCGACTTTGGCGTATATGCCAATGCATCACGTGTGTACTTCGGCCGTCCAGAATCAGGGACTTTGGAATCTGAATTCTCGGGTAACCTGACTGAAGTATGTCCGACTGGTGTATTCACCGATAAGACTCACTCAGCACGCTATAACCGTAAATGGGACATGCAGTATGCGCCTAGCGTATGTCATGGCTGTTCTTCAGGTTGTAACATCTCTCCGGGTGAGCGTTATGGTGAATTGCGTCGTGTAGAAAACCGTTTCAATGGTGATGTTAACCAGTACTTCCTGTGCGACAAAGGTCGTTTCGGTACAGGTTACGTAAACCGTGAAGATCGTCCACGTCAGCCACAGTTCCGTACAGGTAACAACGTAGAAACTATTTCAGTTGATACTGCACTGGATACTGTGATTGCAAATATCCAAGGCAAAAAAGTTCTGGGTATCGGCTCTCCACGTGCGTCACTTGAAACCAACTATGCATTACGCGAGTTAGTTGGTCAGGACAACTACTCAACTGGTATGTCTCAAAAAGAGCAAAACCTGGTTGAACTGGCTGCTTCAATCATGCAAACCGAGGGTGTTTACAACCCGAACATGCGTGAAATCGAAAGTTACGATGCTGTTCTGATTCTGGGTGAAGATCTGACTCAAACTGCGCCACGCATGGCTTTATCTGTTCGCCAAGCTGCGAAAAATAAAGGCAAAGAAATGGCGGCAGAGCGCCGTACACCAGACTGGCTGGCTGAGCCTGTTCAACGTATTGCGCAAGATGCAAAATCTCCGATTTACATTTTGGCAGCAACACAAACACGTCTAGCTGACGTAGCAACAGGTGAAGTGGTTGCATCTCCAAATGACATCGCGCGTTTAGGTTTTGCCATTGCGGCAGGTGTGAAAGGCGAAAGCATCCTTGGTTTGGATGACGATGCCAAAGCATTTGCACAAACGATTGCAGATACGCTGAAAGCTGCGAAGAAACCACTGATTGTTTCTGGTACTAGCTTGCAAGACGCTGCGATTATGGAAGCTGCTGCACAGGTTGCACAGAACCTTGATAATGCTGGTCTGACTTTGACTGTTCCTGAAGTGAACTCAATGGGTCTGGCAATCTTCGGTGGTCACAGTCTTGAGCAAGCATTCGCTCAAGATTACGACACTGTGGTGATTGTTGAAAACGACCTTTACCGTCGTTTACCAACCGCTCAGGTAGATGCTGCACTGGCAGGTAAAGAAGTGATCGTGCTTGATCATTCTGAAACTGAGACAGTGAAGAAAGCCAATATCGTACTTTCTGCTGCATCGTTTGCTGAAGGTGACGGTACTGTAGTCTCGCAAGAAGGCCGTGCACAGCGTTTCTACCAAGTGTATGACCCAAGCTATTACAATCCTGAACTGGCCATCAAAGAATCTTGGCGCTGGTTGCATGCCATTGAAACTGGTGTGAAAGGTCAGTCAATTTCCTGGACTGTACTTGATGACGTGATTGATGCAGTAGCGAAAAATGTTCCTGCACTTGAAGCGATTCAAGACGTTGCTCCAGACGCGGGCTTCCGTGTTCATGGTCTGAAAGTTGCACGTGAACCACGTCGTTACTCTGGCCGTACTGCAATGCGTGCACCGCTTTCTGTACACGAGCCGAAACAGCCGACTGACCAAGACACTGCGTTAACCTTCTCGATGGAAGGTTATGTGGGTGACCAGACTCCATCTCCACTTGTGCCATTTGCATGGTCAGCGGGCTGGAACTCTCCACAAGCCTGGAACAAATTCCAGGATAAAGTGGGTGGTCATCTGAAAGGTGGTGATTCTGGTATCCGTCTGTTCGACCTGTTACCGAAACGTCCAGCGCGTACTTTCGTTGCACCAGCACCTGTGCTTGTGAACGCTGAAAGCTTCCGTCTGGTACCGATGCATCACATCTTTGCCTCTGGCGAATTCACGATCAAAACACCAGCAATGGAATCACGTATTCCGGATGCAGTATTTGCAGTGGGCGAACAGGATGCTACACGCTTGAACCTGCAAGACGGTCAGAAGATCACTGTGAAAGCAGGCGAGACTTCAATCGTTCTTCCTGTACAAGTGATTGAATATTTACCTACAGGTTATATTGGTTACCCAATTGGTCTAGCACCGACGGTATCTCTTGCAGAGCCTGTTTCAGTCGCGGTAGGAGTATAATTCATGGAACAAGAATTGATCCGTCAGACGCCGCTGTGGGCTGAAAACTGGCCAATTGCCTATTCAGTCATTCAAGCGATCGTGATCTTGCTGGTTGTGGTACTGATCGCAGCGTTGATGTCATTCATTGAACGTCGTTTACTGGGCTTGTGGCAGGACCGTTACGGTCCTAACCGTGTAGGTCCAGGTGGTATGTTCCAGATCGTTGCCGACATGCTGAAAATCATGTTCAAGGAAGACTGGACACCAAAATTTGCTGACAAGCTGACTTTCCGTATGGCGCCTGCAGTGGCGATGGCAACTGCTGTGCTGTCGTTCATGGTTATTCCTGTTTCACCTTACCTGGGTGTTGCAGACATGAGCATCGGCCTGTTGTTCTTCATGGCAATGGCAGGTATTGCAGTTTATGCAGTACTGTTCGGTGGCTGGTCATCGAATAACAAATACGCGCTTTTAGGTGGTTTACGTTCTGCAGCTCAGACTATTTCTTATGAAGTGTTTCTGGGCATCTCGTTGATGGGTGTAGTGGCAATTGCTGGTTCATTCAACATGCGTGAAATTGTAGAAGCACAACGCGATGTATGGTTTGTGATTCCTCAGTTCCTTGGCTTCCTGATCTTCGTGGTTGCAGGTGTGGCGGTGACTCACCGTCATCCATTTGACCAACCAGAAGCAGAACAGGAATTGGCTGAAGGTTACCATGTGGAATATGGCGGTATGAAATGGGGTATGTTCTTCGTTGCGGAATATGTCAACGTCGTACTGATCTCTGCATTGATCGTAACCTTATTCTTCGGTGGCTGGTTAGCGCCTTTCAACCTGGAAATTTCATTCATTCCACCAGCATTCTGGTTCATTATCAAAACAGCATTCTTTGTAATGATGTTCGTACTGGCACGTGGTTCATTAATGCGTCCACGTTATGACCAGGTGATGAACTTTGGTTGGAAAATTTGCTTGCCATTGGCGTTGGTTAACCTTTTGGTGACTGGTGCTGTGATTCTGATGAATCAGGCCTAAGACAGCAGGGAGAACAAAATGTTTAAATTTCTAGCTGGATTCGGGTCAATCGTTCGTTCGTTGTTCATGGTGTTCAGCCATGCAACGCGCAAACGTGACACCATCTTGTACCCAGAAGTACCAGCCGAGGAAATCGTGCCACCACGTTTCCGTGGCCGTATTGTATTGACGCGTGACCCAGATGGCGAAGAGCGTTGTGTTGCATGTAACCTGTGTGCGGTTGCCTGTCCGGTAGGCTGTATCTCTCTGCAAAAAGCAGAAAAAGAAGATGGCCGCTGGTATCCGGAATTTTTCCGCATCAACTTCTCACGCTGCATTTTCTGCGGTATGTGTGAAGAAGCATGTCCAACCACTGCAATTCAAATGACACCTGATTTCGAACTCGGTGAATATGTTCGTCAAGACTTAGTCTATGAAAAAGAACACTTACTGATTTCTGGTCCTGGTAAATATCCTGACTATAACTTCTACCGCGTAACAGGTATGGCTGTAACTGGTAAAGAGAAAGGTCAAGCACAGCGTGAAAGTGCGCCTGTTGATGTACGGAGTCTATTACCATGATGTGGCCGTTTTATCTGATGGCGCTTGTGGCCATCGTCTCTACGGTTCGTGTAGTGACTAACGCGAACCCGGTACATGCTTTGTTAAGTCTGATTGTTTCACTTCTTGCAGTTGCAGGCATGTTCATGATCGTGGGAGCGCCGTTTGCCGGTGCTCTTGAGATCATCGTTTATGCTGGTGCGATTATGGTCTTATTCGTATTCGTGGTCATGATGCTGAACCTGGGTGAACAAACCATTGAGCAGGAGCGTAAGTGGTTAACTTCAAGTGCCTGGGCTTACCCGGCGCTCATGAGCTTCCTGATCGGTCTGATCTTGGTTTGGGTGCTGAACTCAGATTACGCTCAGCCATCTCTGGTGATGGGTGCGGAAATTGTTGGCCCTAAAGCAGTTGGTCAAACGCTCTTTACACAGTACTTACTATTGGTAGAAGTTGCTGCGATGTTACTGTTAGGCGCACTTGTTGCTGCTTACCATCTTGGCAAACGTGAACCAGGTGCAGAAGAGGACAATAAATAATGGGCAACATCCCTTTAGAGCATGGTTTGATCGTTGCATCCATTCTTTTTGCACTGGGTTTTTACGGTGTAATGGTGCGACGCAACCTGTTATTCATTCTAATGAGCCTTGAAATCATGATGAACGCTGCTGCTTTAGCGTTTGTCCTGGCGGGCAGTGCCTGGGCACAGCCAGATGGTCAGATCATGTTCATCTTTATTCTGACGCTGGCTGCGGCAGAGGCGTGTATTGGTCTTGCGATCGTCCTTCAGTTCTATCATCGCTTCCATCATCTGGATGTGGATGCTGCTAGTGAGATGCGCGGATGAGTTATTTATATCTAACAATTTTATTTCCGCTCATTGGTTTTGTCCTTTTAGCGGCAGGGCGTAACAAGCTTCCTGAATCTGTTGCAGCCATTATTGGTGTGGGTGCCGTAGGTCTGTCTGCATTATTTGCACTGATCGCGGGTATAGACTTTACGGCTAACGGTTCCGTTGCTCAAGTTCAGCATCTTTGGACCTGGTTCAATGTAGGCGGTTTTGCTCCTGGCATCAGTTTGCATTTAGACGGTCTGTCTCTGTTAATGCTTGGTATGGTGACTGGCGTTGGTTTCCTGATCCATATCTTTGCATCATGGTACATGCGCGGTGAAGAAGACTTCGCACGTTTCTTCTCTTACTTCAACCTGTTCGTTGCGAGCATGTTGCTGTTGGTTCTGGGCGATAACCTGGCGTTATTGTTCCTGGGCTGGGAAGGCGTAGGTCTGTGTTCTTACCTGTTGATCGGTTACTACTACGAGAACCCGAAAAACGGTTTAGCTGCAATTAAAGCATTTACTGTGACTCGTGTCGGTGACGTATTCCTGCTGATCGCAATGTTCCTGATTTTCCAGCAATTCGGTACGCTGAATACTCAGTACATCGTTGAAAATGCTGCGACTGTGATGACTCAAAGCTCATCACTGACCATCTGGACTGCATTAATGTTGTTCCTGGGAGCTGCAGGTAAATCTGCACAGATCCCGTTACAAACATGGTTAGCTGACGCGATGGCTGGTCCAACACCTGTATCTGCATTGATCCACGCTGCAACGATGGTCACAGCGGGTGTTTACCTGTGCTGCCGTCTGTTCACAGTATTTGAACTTGCGCCTGAAGTGATGATGTTCATTTCGATTACTGGTGCGGTGACATTACTTGTAGCTGGTTTTGCTGCGCTTGTTCAAACAGACATCAAACGTATCCTTGCTTACTCAACCATGAGTCAGTTGGGCTATATGTTTATGGCTGTTGGTGCTGAAGCTTACCAGGCAGGTTTGTTCCATATGCTGACTCACGCATTCTTCAAGGCATTATTATTCTTGTCTTCTGGTGCAGTGATTCTGGCTTACCACCACGAACAAAATATCTTCAAGATGGGCGGTCTGTTCTACAAGAACAAATTCCTGTTTGCTTGTTTTGCGATTGGTGGCGGTGCATTGGCTGCAATTCCATTCATCACTGTGGGCTTCTTCTCGAAAGATGCCATCCTGGGTGCGGTATGGGTACAAGGTCAATCAGTTGCGGTATATAACTCACTGTACTGGGTAGGTGTTGCAGGGGCATTCCTGACTTCAATCTATACCTTCCGTCTGATCTGGGTTGTATTCTTCGGTAAAGAAAATACCCCTTATCACGAAATCAAGGGTGTGACTTACTGGGGTCCATTGGCGATTCTTGCAGTTCTTTCTACTTTCGTTGGTGCAGCACTGAAAGCGCCTGTAGAAAGCATCCTGAATTCAGCTAAAGTTCCTGCGTTTAATATTCCTGAAGCACTTGAGCATGGCATGCATACTGCAGAATATACTGCGGTAGGTATTGCACTGGCAGGTCTTGCGCTAGGCGTAGTGTTATTTGCCTTTGCTTATAATGCAGTGAAATCGTTTGCTAAAACTTCACTGGGTGCTGGTCTTGCGAACATTTGCCGCAATGCACTTGGTTTTGATGCACTGTATGACCTGATTTTTGTGAAGCCTTATTTATTCTTCGCGAAATTGTTCGGTCGTGATCCAATTGATGGCTTGTGGTTAGTACTGCCTGCACTTGTAAAAGGTGGTCACAGCTTTACCAGCTCACGTCAAACTGGTTCACTGCGTGAATATGCATCTAGTATGGGGCTCGGTATCGTTGTCCTACTGATGATCTTGCTCGTGATTCAGGTAGTGGGGAAATAAAATGGAAGCTCCAAACAACATGATTTTGCCGGCTCTGATCCTCATTCCGTTCATTGCAGGTTTTGTATGCTGGTTGGTCGACAAGCTCGACCAGTCTCTACCGCGTTATATCGCGTTAATCGGGATGCTGGTAACCCTGGTGTTAACCGTGGTTCTCTGGCAGAACGGTACTTATGTTTATGAATTAGGCGGTGCTACACCTTCTTGGGCTGCTGAGTTCAAATTGCCTTGGATTCAAACCCTGGGCATTAACATTCACCTAGCGGTGGATGGTTTATCTTTACTGATGGTTGGCTTGACTGCACTGCTTGGTGTATTGGCAGTCGGCTGTTCATGGGGTGAGATTCAGAAAAACGTTGGTTTCTTCCACTTAAACCTTTTATGGTCTTTGGGTGGCGTAATTGGTGTGTTCCTGGCAATTGACCTGTTTCTGTTCTTCTTCTTCTGGGAGATGATGCTGGTACCGATCTACTTCCTGATTGCGCTTTGGGGTCATAAAGGGGCAGAAGGCAAGTCACGTGTATATGCTGCAACCAAGTTCTTCATCTACACACAGGTTGCTGGTCTGGTGATGCTGATTGGTATCCTGGGTCTGGTGGTTGCTGGTTACTCAATGACTGGTGAAATCCGTTTTGACTACAACTTCCTGTTGGACGTTGCGAATACACTGGATACGCAAGTTCCAGCATTGGCTTATGCCTTCATGATCTGTATGTTCATCGGTTTTGCAGTCAAACTTCCAGTTTTCCCACTGCACGGCTGGTTACCGGATGCGCATGCTCAGGCACCAACAGCGGGTTCTGTTGACCTTGCAGGTATCCTGATTAAAACTGCTGCGTACGGTTTACTGCGTTTCGTTATGCCGTTCTTCCCGGCAGCTTCGGCTCAGTTTGCAGACATTGCGATCATTCTGGGTCTGATTGGTATTTTCTACGGTGCATGGTGTGCATTCCAGCAAACCGACATGAAACGTCTGTTAGCGTACACATCTATTTCACACATGGGCTTCGTTCTACTTGCACTTTATGCAGGTAACGTACTGACTTTCCAAGGTCTGATGATCATGATGCTGGCTCACGGCCTGTCATCTGCGGCATTGTTCATTATGTGTGGTCAGGTGTACGAACGTGTTCACACACGTGACATGCGTCTAATGGGGGGGATGCGCGGTCAGTTCCCATACTTAGCATTCTTCCTGATGTTCTTCGTAGCAGCGTTGGTGGGTATTCCTGGTCTAGGTAACTTCATCGGTGAATTCCTGATCCTGATGGGTGCATTTGGTCAATATCCGACTTATACAATCCTTGCTGCAATCAGCTTGGTGTTTGCTGGTCTGTACGGTCTGATCATGATTCACAAGTCACTGTTTGGTACGCCAAACGAAGAGCAAAAGCAGCATTACACGAATCCGCTGAAAGATTTAAATACGCGTGAAGTGGTAATCCTGTTGATCTGTGCGTTTGGTCTGTTATGGCTTGGTCTATACCCACAAAGCTTCCTTGATATTTCAAACTCAAGCATGGCGTGGTTAGCAAATAGCTACATTCCTGTGTCTGAAGCAGCTGATGCTGTGCAGCAAGCTGCCGTTTCAGCTGAAAATGTGGAGATCCAATAAGCCATGAACTTCACAATGTCTTTTTCTGAGCTTATGCCCCTAGCACCTGTGATGATCGTGGCGTTGACTGCGATCGTTGCAATGCTGGTGACAGCAGTTAAGCGTAACCACAACCTGGTTGCGACGACGACAGTTATTGGTTTAAACCTGGCTGCGTTATATATGATCTTCGTCCTGTTGGCGGGTAAATTTGCACCTGCCAACGTGATGAACCTGTTCATCGTAGATCCGTTTACGATGCTGTACCAGTTTGTGATTCTGATTGCTGCACTTGCGTGTAGCACACTGTCACATGCATACATTGAAACCTATAAAGACAACCGCGAAGAACTCTACATCTTGATGTTGTGTTCGGTTGCGGGTGCAATGTTGATGGTGGCAAGCACGCACTATGCTTCATTCTTCATCAGCCTTGAGTTAATGTCGATTCCGGTTTACGGCCTGTTGGCGTATACACATCAACGTTCTCAGTCGCTTGAAGCGGGTGTGAAATACCTGGTATTGTCAGCAACTGCATCTGCAATGCTGCTGATGGGTATGGCTTACATCTATGCGTACACAGGTACACTGAACTTCACTGCTGAACCAGGCAAAATGTTCTCTGCATTTAGCCAGCCAGCTGTGGTAATCGGTCTTGCGCTAATTGTCTTTGCTGTGGCATTCAAACTATCGCTTGCACCATTCCACAAATGGACACCAGACGTATATGCAGGTGCTCCATCACCAGTTGCAACTTTCCTTGCGACTGTTGTGAAAGTAGCAATGTTGGGTCTGTTTGTACGTTATGTATTGTCTTCAGGTTTAATCTTGGCAGACAGCTTCGTCACCATCATTACGATCCTTGCAGTGCTTTCGATTCTTGCTGGTAACTTGCTGGCAGTGAAACAGGTGAACCTGAAACGTATCCTTGCATACTCTTCAATTGCTCACTTCGGTTATGTACTGGTTGCCATCGTTTCTGCACGTAACTCTGACTTCCTGCAAATCCAGGGCTTCGCGACATTTGAAAGCGTGAATGTGTATATCATCACTTATGTGTTGACGACAATCGGTGCATTCGGTGTAGTAACCCTAATGTCTAGTCCGTACAACAACACCGATGAAGCAGGTAGTTTGGCTGAGTACCGTGGTCTGTTCTGGCGCCGTCCAGTATTGACTGCTGTATTAACGGTGATGATGCTGTCTCTTGCTGGTATTCCATTAACAGCGGGCTTTATTGGTAAGTTCCTGGTTATAAAAACTGCGGTAGCAGGCGAGTCTTGGTTCCTTGCTGCAATGGTCATCCTGGGTTCAGGTATTGGTCTGTATTATTACCTACGTGTAATGGTGGTAATGTACATGACTCCACCAGAAACGCCTCGTCTTGACGCTGTAAATCACTGGGGGCAAAAAGTGGGTGGTATCATGGTGCTGGCAGTGGCTGCACTGGTACTGATCCTGGGTGTTTACCCAGATCCAATGATTGCATTCTCTAAGTTTGCTTTCTTTGCAATCTCACCTGAGCTTCAACAGTTCATTTTCACTCTGGTGCAAAGCGGTTATAACTAATTAATCGAAAGATTAGAACGTTATTACAAAAAAAGCCTCCTCGATAGGGGGCTTTTTTATTTATATAAAAACGAAAATCGCTTTATAATAAGCAGCAATTTATCTTTAACCTTTTAGGTGTTCTCCCGTGGCTATCCATGAAATCCGTCATCCTTTAATCCGACATAAACTCGGTTTACTTCGTCGTGCAGACATCAGTACCAAGAACTTCCGTGAGCTGGCTCAAGAAGTGACCATGCTCTTGACTTATGAAGCGACCAAGGATCTTCCTGTTGTTGAGCATGAAATTGACGGTTGGAACGGCTCAGTCACTGTAGACCGTATCGCTGGTAAGAAAATTACCGTTGTGCCAATTCTACGCGCCGGCATTGGTATGCTGGATGGTTTTCTGAACCTGATTCCAAGCGCTAAAGTATCTGTACTGGGTCTTGAGCGTGATGAAGAAACTTTAGAAGCACGGACTTACTATAAAAAACTGGTACCAGATGTACAAAACCGTATTGCGATGATTATTGATCCAATGCTAGCGACGGGTTCTTCTCTGGTGGCTGCAATTGATGTGCTGAAAGCAAGCGGCTGTAAAGACATTCGTGTGATGGTACTGGTTGCTGCACCAGAAGGTATTAAACGTGTTGAAGCAGCACATCCAGATGTGGTGATCTTCACGGCTGCGGTGGACGATGGCTTGAATGAAAATGGTTACATCGTTCCAGGTCTGGGCGATGCGGGTGACAAGATTTTTGGTTCGGTTCAAAAAGACTGATTTTTGAAGATGAACAGGAAAGGGGCTTTTATAGCCTCTTTTTTATATACTGAACAATATAATGGTCAGATTAGGGTACGTAAATGAGTTCTGAACAATATCAAGGCAAAGTCAAACAATACAATGCAGAGAAGGGCTTTGGTTTTATTTCATCTCCAGAAGGTGATGTATTTTTCCATATCTCGGATTTTCCTGCAGACTCAGGTGAGCCAAAGCGTAATGATCGGGTAAAGTTTAACGTGGTTCAAAATGGTGATAAGTACAAAGCTATTAAAATTGAACGCGTAGCTGATAAGTCCAAGAAAGCGAAAAAAGCCAAGGCTGTCGCGGTAAATACTTCAATTACCACTGAATTATTGTCTAGCTTAAAACGTTAAATTTTTACTTTCCATTTAAACTGAAAAGGGGCTTTAGAGCCTCTTTTTATTTGATTTTTATTTAATGTAATTTTATAACGGTTTTTTTAACTTAAATGCTATGCGATGTTGCTAAAACAATAAAATACCTACTAAAGCTCACAATATATCTTATGGCCTTCCACTTAAAATACGCATCTATGATGATTCAGGGACATATATCATGTTTACAGATGGAAGAGTTAAAACCTATGACTCCCTAAGCGGGACCGGAAGCATTGAACTGGCAAACACGGCACAGGAGTTAGGTTTCCAGTTACAGCAATTACCTTCACCTGAAATAATGCCTCAAGTTGGAGAGCGGCTTAAATTCAGAATCATTGAAGAGCAGAATAAGATTCAATTGGACAATATGGTGCGTCTAGATATCAAACCCCAACAGGAATTTGTTCCTGAAGTAGTCGTACTACCATCTCTAGCACCTGCCATGGTGGCTGTTCCAGTACGTAACAGTATTTTCTTTAGTCCTACACTCTGGCTGGCTTTTGTATCAGCGCTTGGCTTCATGATATTTGGAGAAATTTAGGTCAGTCTTCAGTTTTTAATAAGATATTTGTCCCATTCTTAAAAAAGCGCCTTAAGGCGCTTTTTTAATTTGAACAGAAATTTAGGCTTCACAGAATTTCATAAAAGCTTTTAAACCTGGGCCTTGATACTTCTGACGGTGTACCAGCATAAATAATGGACGGGTCAGAGACCAGAAGGGTGTATCAAGAATCACCAACTGACCTTTTTCACGTAAAGGTTCAATTGCCAGTTTAGAAATACAGGACATACCTATGCCACCTGCCACTATCTTCAGAATTGCCTCGTTATGACCGAGTGTCAAACGGATATTAGCATCTGGAACATCTTGCAGAATGGCATTGTCAAAGACTTCGCGCGTGCCTGAACCTTCTTCACGAAGAATCCATTCTACAGATTTAAAGTCTTCGGCAGTCAGTGGACGGTTTAACTGAGCAAGTGGATGATCCGGAGCACAGCACACAGCGAGTTCATCATCACGCCAATGGATACATTGCAGCTGTGGCAAGTGGCAGGAACCTTCAATCAGCGCAAGATCCAGCTGGAACTGGTTGACGGCTTCAATCATCTGGCGAGTATTACCCACCTGAAGTTGCAAGTGTGCCTGTGGCTGGATTTTTAAAAAATCCGCCATTAGGTCTGGCATCAGATAGTCGGAAATGGTCAGGGTCGCACCGAGACGCAGGTCAATGCTTTGCAGTTCACCTTTAGCAGCTTGTTCAAAAGCTTCACAGCGACCAAGAATTTCCAGTGCTTGCGGGAGAAGAAAACGACCTAAATCATTCAGCTGTAAACGCTTGCCTAGACGGTCGAATAAAGGTGCGCCAAGACCATCTTCTAAATCTGCTAAAGCCATACTCGCCGCACTTTGGGTGAGTTTGACTGCATCACTGGCTTTGGTGACGGTACCTTCTTGAGCAACTGCTACAAAAACAGCCAACTGGCGTAGAGTCATGCGCATGAATAGAGCCTTAACATTTAAAAAATATTAATAAATTATGCTGTCATGCTACCATGAGCATAGTCTTTGATGCCACGTTTGAATCATGTCTATTGAAAAATTTAGCTTAGAAAAGGTTTTATCTGTACACCGTTGGACCGATACGCTGTTTAGTTTCACCATGACCAGACCTGCACACTTCAAGTTTACTGCAGGGCAGTTTGCGCGTATTGGCTTGAAGATAGGAGATGAACTCGTTGTCCGGGCATATTCAGTGGTGTCTTCACCTTTCGATGAAACCTTGGAATTTTTCTCAATCGTGGTGCCTGAAGGTAAATTTACTTCAAATTTACAACATCTTAAAGTGGGTGATGAACTTTACCTGGAAAAGATTCCTTATGGCTATCTGACCCTGGCACGTTACCAGCTGCCATTACCACAAGATTTATGGTTACTGGGAACAGGTACAGGTTTGGCGCCATTTTTATCCATGCTGCAAGACTTTGAAACCTGGAATAACTATAAGCAAATTAATCTGGTCTATAGCGTGCGTACGCAAGCTGAACTGGCTTATGTAGAGCGTATTCAGGAAATTGCAGAAAGCTTTGGTGAAGGACATAGCGGCTTTAAGTTTATTCCAATTATTACCCGTGATCCTGAAGCAGCATTGCATGACCGTTTACCGGTTCTGATTGCAAATGGTGAACTGGAAAAAGCCGCAGCTATGCAGCTTAATCCTGAAACCAGCCATGTCATGCTCTGCGGTAATCCGGATATGGTTGAAGATACCAAAGAAGCATTAAAAGCACGTGGCTTGACCATGAACCGTCGTGGTGAAGGAAATATTGCAGTCGAGAATTATTGGTAAGCATTATTCTCCCTCGTCCTTTGGGTTGAGCAGCATCGCTGTGTAAGGGAAGGGATTAAGTTAAAAAATATTTCTTGAAATCAGAATCCCCTTAAATCCCTCTTTGGTAAAGGGGGACTTTTATTTTCTTTAAACACAAAAAAACCTCCATGTCGGAGGCTTTTTACTTTGTATCTCTTAATGGACAAACATATCCATAAAGTCCCGGATTTCCTGGATCGCTGTCTCTACATCAGAGGTCAGCCAGGTCGGTTCAAAGAAACCGGCATAATGTTCGATGCGTTCCGCAGGCACGACCAGACGTACCGGACATTCTTCTTCCAGTAAGCGCCATGGAATGATCGGCACGTCATTGTCGAGCCAAGCTGCGACATTACGCACATCAATGATCATTGCATTCACGCAGTCCGGGAATGGCATCACCGACATTTCTTCGGTACGACGACGGAAATATTCCAGATCCTGCCAGCGCAGCAAAAAGCTTGGCTTGCTGAATTCAATAATTCCAATCAGATGCTGATCGCGGGTGTGGTGTAACGCACATTGATGTGTGACGTCAGTGTCAAGATCAAGCGATACACTTTGTTGACGATACGCCATAAAAATCGAGTGTATAAATAGGAGGTGGATGATTATAGCGCATTTCGTACCGATAGGGCAGCGATTCAGTTTGCTTTCCCTAGACAGTGGATGAACTGGTACGGCTTATGCATATCCTCAGGGAACAAAGATAAAAACAAAGAGGTTGCTATGTCAGAGTCAAAAAGTGTCATCGATACCGGCGTCACCGAAACAACAGTACAAGAAGATTATTTTGCCCTGCGACAGCTGAAAAAAGGTGCTGTAGGCTGGCTGCTCCTCGTGGGTTTAGGGGTGGCCTATGTGATTTCCGGTGACTTTGCCGGCTGGAATTTTGGTTTGGCTCAGGCGGGTTGGGGCGGGATGTTTATTGCCACTGTTGTGGTGGCATTGATGTATTTATGCATGTGTCTGGCCATGTCGGCAATGTCGACCATGCTGCCGACTGCTGGTGGGGGTTATAGTTTTGCCCGGACTGCTTTTGGTCCCTTTGGTGGCTATCTGATCTTTTATAGGCTTGCATCTGAAAGGTGCTGGTGAAGCACTTAAAATCATGTTCGTGATTACCGCAATTGCTGCGGTAGCTTTGATGGTATTCATCTTCGGCATGTTGCCGCATTTTAATAGTGCAAACCTGTTTGATATTGCGGTCAGTACTGAAGCGGCGGGTGCCAGCACTTTCCTGCCATTGGGTTATCTCGGTATCTGGGCGGCCGTACCTTATGCAATCTGGTTCTTCCTTGCTGTTGAAGGCGTACCATTAGCGGCAGAAGAAGCCAAAGATCCGGCCAAATCCTTGCCGCGTGGCCTGATTGGTTCCATGCTAATTCTGGCATTTTTTGCCCTCAGTATTTTACTTCTGGGTCCAGGTGCTGCTGGTGCAAATGCCCTTAAAGATTCTGGTGCGCCACTAGTCGATGCCTTGGTTGCAGTCTATGGGTCTAATACCTGGATGGCCAGTTTTGTGAATTTTGTCGGGCTGGCGGGTCTGATCGCGAGTTTTTTCTCGATTATTTATGCCTATTCCCGTCAGATTTTTGCACTGTCACGTGCCGGTTATTTACCGAAAAAATTGTCTTTGACCAACAGCAATCATGCGCCTTATCTGGCGATCATTATTCCGGGGATTATTGGCTTTCTGCTGTCACTTTCAGGTGAAGGTGATCTGCTGATTCTGATGGCCGTTTTTGGCGCGACGATTTCCTATGTCTTGATGATGATGTCTTATATCAAACTCAAAGTATCTCGACCAAATCTGGCACGTCCTTATCAAGCGCCGGGCGGTATTGTCACGGCATCGATTGCTTTAGTGCTTGCAGCCATTGCAGTGGTCGCTGGCTTCCTGGTCGATCCAAAAGTCTGGTTAATGGCAGCTGCGATTTATGTCGTACTGATTCTCTACTTCCTGTTGTATAGCCGTCATCATCTGGTGGCAGGCACACCGGAAGAAGAATTTGCCCGTATTGAGGCAGCAGAAAAGGAATTGAAATAAATCATCTTGAAGGGAGAACATGCTTATGCTGTATCAGATCAATGTGGCCAGTCAGCACTATATTTTTGAAGACTTAAAAACACTGATGGCCAAGGCTAGCCCTGAACGGTCTGGCGATCAGCTGGCAGGGATTGCTGCCCATGATGCAACTGAGCGGGTTGCTGCACAAATGTGTCTGGCAGAAGTACCATTACAGCAGTTTTTGAATGAAGCTTTAATACCTTATGAACAGGATGAAGTGGCCCGACTGATTCTGGATGAACATGATGCCGCTGCCTTCTATCCGATCTCGCATTTTACTCTGGGGGATTTTCGTAACTGGCTGTTGAGTACAGATGCCACCACTGAAAAAATTACGGCCTTAAAAATGGGGCTGATCCCAGAAATGGTGGCAGCGGTCAGTAAAATCATGCGCAACCAGGATCTGATTCTGGTGGCAAAAAAATGCCGGGTGGTGACCCGATTTAGAAACACCATCGGGCTGGAAGGACATCTTTCTACCCGCTTGCAGCCGAATCATCCCACCGATGATCTGATGGGAATTTCAGCATCGATCCTGGATGGGCTGATGTATGGCAGTGGTGATGCGGTGATCGGGATTAATCCTGCGACTGACAACCTGCAAAACCTCTCCGAGTTATTAAAATTATTGGATCATATTATTCATGAATATCAGATTCCGACCCAGTCCTGTGTGCTGACCCATATCACTTCAGGGATTCAGTTGGCGAATAAAAATATCCCGATTGACCTGATGTTCCAGTCCATCGCGGGAACTGAAAAAGCTAATACCGGCTTCGGCATTAATCTGGAACTTTTACAGGAAGGTTATGAAGCGACTTTAAGCCTGAAACGTGGCACAGTGGGTCAGAACGTGATGTATTTTGAAACTGGACAGGGCAGTGCTTTGTCCAGTAATGGTCATCATGGGGTCGATCAGCAAACTCTGGAAGCACGTGCCTACGCCGTGGCACGTAAATTTAACCCTTTATTGGTCAATACCGTGGTCGGCTTTATCGGCCCGGAATATCTGTATAACGGTAAGCAGATTATCCGGGCAGGACTGGAGGATCATTTCTGTGGCAAGCTGCTCGGCGTGCCGATGGGTTGTGATATTTGCTATACCAACCATGCCGATGCAGATCAGGATGACATGGATATCTTGCTGACTCTACTCGCCAATGCCGGACTGAATTTTATCATGGGGATTCCGGGTTCAGATGATGTGATGCTGAACTATCAAACTACCTCTTTCCATGATGCTTTATATATTCGTCAGTTATTAGGCTTAAAACCGGCGCCTGAATTTGACCACTGGCTGTAACAGCAGGGTATTCTTTCTCAGCAAGCCCATCAGTTGCAGTGGCCGACTGAATTACCCAAACAGTTTTCCCGTTTGATGCTGTCTTAAGGAGTGATGATGAAACTGGTTCCTGATGTGCAATTTCAGTCACAGCTGCAAGACAATCCCTGGCAACAGCTCAAAGCCTATACCGATGCGCGTATAGCCTTAGGCCGGGCAGGTGGCAGTTTACCAACCCGACCAAGTCTGGAGTTTCAGCTGGCACATGCCCAAGCCAAAGATGCTGTGCTTAAATCACTTGCTGCTGACCAACTTAAAGCAAGTCTAAGCAGGACTGGTCTAACGATTTTAGACATTGAAAGCCAGGCAGTGGAAAAGGATTTCTATTTAAAACGCCCCGATTTGGGCCGTATCATGTCTCATGAATCTAAAATGATGTTACAGCAATACCGGAATGAACATCATGACACTTGGGATGTGGTGATTGTCGCGGGAGATGGACTATCTGCACGTGCTATTGAAGAAAATACACCACACTTTATTCCTGCTTTGGTAGAAGCTTGCAAAGTACAAGGCTGGAGGTTAGCTCCTGTAATTATTGCCCGGGGTAGCCGTGTCGCACTGGGAGATGAGGTTGCAGAAATTTTAAAAGCCAAAATGCTGGTGATGCTCATTGGTGAACGCCCAGGGTTGAGTTCTCCGGATAGTATGGGAATTTATTATACTTATAATGCTTTTAAAGGCTGCCATGATGCACTCAGAAACTGTATCTCCAATGTTCGTCCGGCAGGTCTGTCCTATCCGCTGGCGATCCAACGCTTAATCGCACTCATGCAAAAATCCTGTGCATTGCAGCTTTCGGGCGTACAGCTAAAAGATGAACATGAAACATTGGTTGAAGTTCGGCATGAGCCAGGCAAAGGATTATTTAAATAACCAATAGTGTAGAAACTTCTACGCTGTTACAGACTTACACGCCGTCACCATCTCACTTATTTTTGTCACACAAGTTAAAAAATCAACTTGTTATGATGAAATCCACACATGAATAAAAAACAGTGAGGATGGTTATGGCTAATGATTTCAACAAAACACCACCTTCAGGCTATGATGAAGATACACGGCAGAAGAAAAGAATTCCTGTCTATATTTTAATTTTAGTAGGTGTCTTCCTGCTGGCATTGCTACTTTATATGTTTGCCGATATTAAGCCTTCACCAGAAGAAGCACCTCCGGGTCATCCAAATCCGCAAGCTCAACCAGCAACCATGAACAATACGACCCCAGCTCAGTCAGAGGAAGGGCGTAGTCAGGATCTGAATCAGCCTGCGAACTTAAGTGGTGTTACTGGTACGACTGAAGCCACCGCAGAAGATACAGCGGGAGGTATGGATGTTGGTATAGCAACCGACTCAGAAGGATCTAGTCGAGGTGCTGGTCAGTAAGCACCCTCTTAAAAAGCCCTGGTTAAGAATCAGGGCTTTTTTGCAATCTAATGTGCGGATTTGTTGTAGTTGTGCATTTCTCAATTGAATAAAAAAAGCTCCAATTCTAATGTGAATAATGCATAACAGACGGCTTTACAACTTTCCAAAAAAGAAGTCTGTAAATACTTATAAATAAAGTAAAACCATAGAGGGCATGACAACATGAATGAATATATGAGAGGCCCAGGCGGTTATGATGCCATGTACTATTGGGAACAGTTTCATCCCATATTAAGTGCAGTGGCGATCCTGCTGATAGGCTGGGTTATTGCATTGCTGGTCTCTGCAGGCGTAAAAAAAATCCTGCAAAAGCTTGGCACCAATGAGCGGCTAAACCATGCGACTGGCCATCGTTCCAATATTGAAAATATCATCACAAGAATTGTCTTCTGGTTAATCCTGATTATGGCAGTTATTGGTGCACTGAATGTACTGAATCTGACCAATGTCAGTGGACCGTTCAGTAACATGATTCAGCGCTTCCTGCTGTTTATCCCTCAATTGCTTGCTGCGATTGCTGTCGGATTCATTGGCTGGATTGTTGCCAATCTGGTCAAGGTGGGACTACAGAAGCTGCTTGACCGCACTCAACTGGATGAAAAACTCAGTTCAGAAGTTGGTGTAAAGCCACTGAGTGAGAATATCAGTGAAATTATTTACTGGCTGATTCTGTTGTTATTCCTGCCTATCGTACTCTCGATTCTGGGTTTAAGCGGTCTGCTGTATCCAGTTCAGAACATGGTCAATGATGTGGTTGGTTATCTGCCTAATATCTTTATTGCCGGTGTGATTGTTTTTGTCGGCTATATTCTGGCGAAAATCATCCGTGGCATTGTAGAAGGTTTATTGCGTAGTCTGAATGTACAGCAACAGGCAGAAAAAGTTGGCATCTTCAAGAACTCTAATGTTCCTCAAGTAATTGGTTCCTTCATCTTTGCTGTGATTATTATTACAGCGCTGATCATCGCTTTTGAAGCTCTCGGTATTGAGGCGATTTCACAACCTGCAACCGCGATGTTGTATGAGGTAATGAATGCCATTCCAAATATCATTGCCGCAGCCCTGATTCTGATTCTGGCTTATGTCGTATCGAAACTGGTCGCGAAGCTGGTTACTGAAGTTCTGGCAGGTACGGGTGTAGATGAAGTTCCGGCCAAGCTAGACTTACAACGTTTCCTAGGTACCACTAAAATTTCGCATGTCGTGGGCGTCCTGATCATTCTGTTCACTATGCTGTTTGCTGTGTCTGAAGCGGCGAACCGTCTTGGCTTTGAACAGGTAAGTAGCCTGATTGCGATGTTCATTTACTTCGGTGCGAACATCCTGCTCGGCGCAGTGATTCTGGTGGTTGGCTTCTGGCTGGCAAATGTGGTTGCGAATGTAGTGCAGCGCGGTGAATATAACAGTTCACGCTGGTTAGCCAATCTGGTTCGTGTCCTGATTATGGGTCTGGTAGTTGCAATGGGCTTACGCGCAATGGGCATTGCCGATTCGATTGTAAACCTTGCATTCGGTCTGACTCTGGGCGCAGTAGCAGTGGCTTTTGCTCTGGCATTCGGTCTTGGTGGTCGTCAGCCGGCAGAACGTGTTCTGACGGATTTGATTGATAAAGCCAAACGTGAAGGCAAAGAACCAAATCCCTTGAAAAAAGATACTGATATCATGACTTCAGCTTTTGGTTCAGGTAGTGCGACTTCTGCGACTGAACCAGCTACTACAACAGGAGCGAGTATCGTGCCTACTCCAGGTCAGAATGATGACAATGCGCCAATGCGTACGGACTTATCGAATAGTACCCCTGCATCACTTACTACTGCACCGCAGGATGATGAAGCATCGGGTATTGATCAGGTTACTCCAGATATAGATCAGGCTGTACCGGACTCACTCGACGTCGATCCAACTCATCCACCAGCTAATAATCCATTTGGCTCTACAGGTGAAGACGAACCGAATGTCGATAGTCGTCCAAAGAAAGATGACCTGAATTAACCTGTTCCAATCAAATAAAATCGGCCACGCTTAAGTGGTCGATTTTGTTCAGTCATGAGGAAAAATGAATGAATGCAAAAAAACCGAATAAAGTTCTAGCACCTTTAGTGATTGCAGGAATTACGATTGGCTTTTTTACTGCTGCCTATAGATTTATCTTTGTTAAGAGCAAAGCAGATAAGCGCTCTGAACAAGCGCTGGAAAAGAATATACCGGATACAGACGAATTTAACTGAAAAATCCTGTTAATTCGTTGAAATAGAATTGTCATGTTGAAAATATAGAATATTCAAATGAATACTAAATTAATTTTGGTATTCTTATTGCATTAATAATATAAAGACAAAGGAGATCAACAATATGTGGAAATTAAAACAGTCTAAATTTATTAGCTCTACTGCAAATGCAGCACCATATTATCTGCAAGAAGCCGGCCGAAAAATGCAGCTGACGATTGACCGTCTTGAAAATACGGCCAATCTTAAGCTGTTTAAAACAGACTATCTAGAGTGAACTTGAGACTGACTTTAGAGTATTTATAAATTAAACATATTCTGATGCGGCATGCGCCGATGACCATGCCCATTGGAAATTAAATCCACCCAGATGTCCGGTAACATCCAGAATTTCACCGACAAAGAACAAACCTTTTTGTTTCTTGCTTTCCATGGTCTTGGAAGAAACTTCAGTCGTATCTACACCCCCTAGCGTTACTTCGGCAGTACGATAGCCTTCGGTGCCTGATGGTTTCACTTCAAAGCTGTGCAAACGTTTGGCGATCTGTTCCAGTTTATCGTCACTGATATTGCCAATCGAGGTTTCTGTAACCTCAGTCCAGATCAGATTCTGTAATTCCAGTACCACACTTTTGGGTAAGTGCTCGGTGAGTAGGGTCCGTAACAAGACTTTTGGCTGGCTTTGTTTTCTGGATTTGAAGAAATCAAACAGATCCACACTTGGCAGGAAATCGACCTTAAAGCTTTGACCCACGTCCCAGTAGTTAGACAATTGCAACGAACTTGGACCACTTAGGCCACGATGGGTAAACAGCAGGGCTTCAGTAAAGCTGTTCAGCTCATTGGATAAAGTTGCTTCTACCGCATTACCACTTAAGCGCGTCGTAACTTCTTTAAAATTATCCGAGAAGGTAAATGGCACTAGACCGGCACGGGTCGGATAGATATAGTGCCCAAATTGCTTGGCAATCTCATAGCCAATACCAGAACCACCCAGTGTCGGAATTGACAGGCCACCGGAAGCCACCACTACAGATTCAACTTCAAAATATCCCAAGGACGTTGCAACCTGGAAACCTTGATTATCTACCGCGTTGACTGCTTTGACTTCACAACTGGTTTTAATGTCGACCAGACCGGTCTTATCACATTCAGACAGCAGCATTGCCAGAATTTCTTTGGCGCCATTCAGCGTAAACAGCTGCCCATGCTTACGCTCTTCATATTCAATACCGTACTCGCATACCATACCAATGAAATCCCAATTGGTATAACGGGTCAGGGCTGAAATAACAAAATGTGGGTTATGCGAGATAAAATTTTCCGGCTCGACGTACAGGTTGGTGAAGTTACATTTCCCACCACCAGACATTAGGATCTTTTTACCGACCTTATTGGCCTTTTCAACCACGACAACACGACGACCACGTTGCGCAGCCATATATGCTGTCATTAAACCTGACGCACCTGCACCTATGACTAGAACATCGTATTGCTTGGAAGACATGACACACTCAAGGGAGAAGAAAAGGAAAGCATTATAGACAATTTTATTTCAGCTTTCTCTATTCATCCTGAAGCAAATCGAATTACAGATATTCATCAGACATTCATCACAACTGATTTGAAATACTGAAAAGCTGCTTCTATAGTTTTATACATGAGGATAGAAAGCCCAGGGAGAAAGACTGATGGCGAATATCGAACAATTAAAACAATATAATCTGATCACTTATATTCTGTATATTCTGGGCTTCTTTGTTGGCCTGACGCCGATTGTTGCCATTATTATGAACTATCTGAAACGCAATGAAATGCGCGGCACCTGGCTGGAAAGTCATAGCGACTGGCAGATTCGAACCTTCTGGGTCAGTTTAATCGGTTATCTGATCGGTGGCTTATTAACCACGATTCTGATTGGATTCGGGATTCTGTTTATAGTGTTTATCTGGCACATTTACCGTCTGGCCAAAGGTTTGATGGCTTTAAATAATAATGAGCCGATTAATCCGGTTTAATTTGTATACAGCTCAGGGATTTTGCCTTGCATGCCTCCGGTATGAATGACCAATAGCTTTGATCCAGCAGGGAAATAACCCTTTGCAATCAGCTCAGTCAGGCCCATCAGCATTTTCCCGGTATAAATCTGTTCTAGAGGAATACCGTATTCAGCTTCAAAGTTCTGAATAAACTGAATCAGTTCAGCTGTAGTTTTGGCATAACCACCACAGCAATAGTTATCCATAATCTGCCAGTTTTTCTTGCTGGTCAGTTTGGCGACATCTTCTGTTAAGAATGTCCCTTTCAGTGCAGAAAAACCTAAAACATGTTGATGATTTTGACTGGCTTCAATCAGTCCTGTAATTGTACCGCCTGTACCCACTGCAGAACAGATCACATCAAACTGTCGATCTTCAGGTTTTAAAATTTCCTGACAGCCTTGAATAGCAAGCGTATTGGTACCCCCTTCAGGAATCACGTAATGATCTGGAAACTGCTGCTGTAATTCTGCCAAAAAATCGGGTTGCTGTTTACGTCGATAATCTTCACGGCTGACAAAATGCAACTGCATGCCAAAGTCTTGCGCGGTCTTTAAGGTAGGATTTAAGGGTTTTTCTTTAAGTTCTTCACCACGAATAATGCCGATACTTTCAAAACCAAACTGATGTGCCGCAAATGCCGTCGCTGCAATATGATTTGAATAAGCACCGCCAAAAGTCAGCAACTTTTTAAACTCTTGTTGTTGTGCTTGCAGAAAATTATATTTCAGCTTAAAAAACTTGTTGCCCGAAATCTGTGGATGCACCAGATCCAACCGACGTATGGTTAGTTGCATACCGTGTACATTCAGGGTTTGGTCTATGAATTGCTGGGCAATCGAATCAAACATGGCAATCTTAAAAGTGAGAACGGCAACAGTATAACCAAGTTAAGCGTACCCGAAAGTGACTTTATTCCTATTCTAACTGCACTCTTGAATGATGCAGCTTGTCACAAAATAATTGAATAAAAAACAGACATAAAATGCTAATCTAAAGTTAAGGGAATCTGTCAGGAGGGTAGCAAATGAAACATCTATCCTATGTTGTGCTTGCGTTACTTCTGTCCAGTCTGGCTGGCTGTGATAATGACAAAATGAATAAACCGAAAACTGAAGTCAGAACCATGATCATAGGCGGAATGCCGGTACATGATCACGACTATCATTTGTCTAAACCGCAATTTATCGCCCAAGAGCTTCAGTAAACTTAAACTGAATATTTATTAGATAAAGTTAAGATTTTTCACTATAAAAATGCAGCATTCGTGCTGCATTTTGCTTAGAATAGCGCAATCAAGATTTAACCGGGTTGTGTTGTGGAATCATTCTGGATTTTGGGCTCAATTGCCTTTGCATTAATGTTAGGCGCAATGAGCCCTGGGCCGACATCGATTTATGTGGCAAAAAATTCAATTGCTATTTCGCGCAAGCATGGCCTGTTTACGGCATTAGGAACCGGTACAGGTGCCGCCGTTTTTGGTCTGCTCGCAGTTCTAGGCTTACAGGCATTTTTACTGGCTGTGCCGTCTGCCTATCTGGCTTTAAAAATCTGTGGTGGGATCTATTTGCTCTGGCTGGCATTTAAAATTATCAAACATGCCAAAGAGCCGATTAGTGCCGATGAAAACAGCAATACCCAGATGTCACTGCGTCGTGCTTATACCACAGGCTTGATCACTCAATTATCTAACCCCAAAATTGCCATTGTATTAGCCAGTATTTTTACTGCACTTTTACCTAAAGAAATTCCGGCCTATTTCTATGTCGTGCTTCCGGTCCTATGTTTCTTTATTGATGCAGGATGGTGTTCTTTGGTGGCAGTTGCCTTGTCTGCAGAAAAGCCACGTCGTGTGTATTTAAAATTCAAAGCAGGTTTTGATCGTGCTGCAGGTGCGGTAATGACTGTACTCGGTTTAAAGTTGATTTTTGGTATGAAGTAATTATTTCTATAAGCTCCGCTATAGATAAAAAAGCCCCTGTGAAATAGGGGCTTTTTTACGAGAGCATTAAAAAATATTTTCTTCAGAATTCGCAGAAATACGGTGAATGGACAGGTCTGCACCTGTAAATTCTTCTTCCCGGGTGAGACGAATACCAATCCATACTTTGAGCAGGCCATAGACCAGAAAGCCACCTGCCAAAGCCACAATAATGGCGAGAACTGTACCAACTAGCTGTGAAATTAAAGAAACACCACCCATGCCTCCCAACCATTGCTGACCGAAGATACCTACAGCAAGACCCCCAAAAGCTCCGCATACACCATGCAAAGGCCAGACGCCAAGCACGTCATCCACTTTGAGTTTATTTTGGGTATACGTAAACAGTTTCACAAAAATCACGCCTGCGCTGATGCCGATAAAAAGCGCACCCAATGGATGTACCACATCTGAGCCTGCACAGATCGCTACCAAGCCGGCTAATGGCCCATTATGCAGAAAGCCCGGGTCATCTTTACCTGCCATTTTGGCTGCAATTGTTCCACCGACCATTGCCATTAAAGAATTGATGGCGACCAGTCCAGAAATGGCATCGAGGCGCTGGGCACTCATGACATTAAAACCAAACCAGCCGACAATTAAAATCCATGAACCTAAAGCCAAAAATGGAATCGATGAAGGCGGATGTGCTGTAATCCGGCCATCGTTTTTATAGCGGCCATGACGTGCACCAAGCAGAATTACTGCAGCCAGTGCGATCCAGCCACCCATGGCATGCACCACCACTGAACCGGCGAAATCATGAAAGCTAGCACCAAATGCCTGAGCCAACCAGTCCTGGAAACCAAAGTTACCATTCCAGATCATGCCTTCAAAAAACGGATAAATCAGGGCAACCAGAAATAAAGTTGCTAAAGCCTGCGAGCGCATTTTGGCCCGTTCAGCAATACCACCAGAGATAATCGCTGGAATGGCGGCAGCAAAGGTAAGCAGGAAGAAACAGCGCATCAGGTTATAGCCATGATCAGCTGCTAAGGTATTGGCATCATGGAAAAAATGCTGTCCATAGGCAATATAGTAACCCACTAAAAAGTATGCGATTGCAGAGATGGCAAAGTCAGTTAGAATTTTACTTAAGGCATTGACCTGATTCTTATGTCGAACTGTTCCAAGTTCCAGAAAAGCAAATCCTGCATGCATGGCAAGCACCAGAACTGCACCGAGAAGGAGAAATAATAAGTCTATATTTTGCATGGTGCGTTCCAATTTAGTGCGTAGAATCACAAAAGAAACCCAGTATATAGAGGCAAACTGATTCTAAAAGAGGCACTAGCAAGGGAAATTTTGATGAAGAATTTATTGAAATTAATAAGACTCGATATAAAGCATAATGCGATTTATTTGCACCAAACTAAGACACTACAAGAGAAGATAAATTTAAAATTTATACCTGATTTTTAAATATTTAGATTTATCGGACTCAATTGAATGCTAGAAATGAGTGCTAAAGGTGCACAATGAATGTGAAGCAATTTTTAAGAAAAAATTTAAAAAATTAAGTGAAGTAGCGGATTTTAATTCTCAATCTCAACGTGATTTTTGAGTTTAAGATCTTTAATACTTGTTGGTTAGGTGTTTATAAAATAAATGAAACCCTAAAAGCTTAGGGTTTCAGACTTAGAATATTGCAATCACAGTACTCAATTAATCTTTAAAGTGTACCGGTATCCACTGATAGCTTTGACCATCTTTTGAATAGATATGCCCAATGCCTGGGAAAGGTAAATGCGGTGCAGCAATCAACTGACCCGCTTTGGCATATTCAGCAAAATGTTTAAGACGGGTTTCGACTGCTGCCTTAGGGTCTATATCAAAATCTACCGCTGTTTTTGGTGCATCAAACTGCAAGGTATGTGAATGCACGATGTCACCAATAAATACCACTTCTTGAGCATCGGTTTTCAGTTTAAAGCTGTAATGCCCTGGGGTATGACCGAAAGATGGCTTAAATTGAATATCACCCAAAGCGAAAGCTTTGTCTGAAAAGACCTTAATTTTTTTGGCTTTTTCATACGGTGCAAGTGCGGCTTTAATTTTCTCAACTGTGCCTAAAAATTTCTCTTGGTTTTCTTTGGGTAGTTTCTTGATGGTGTTTGGACTGAGCCAGTAGTCATATTCGGTTTTGGAAATATGCAGTGTGGCATTTGGATAATTTGCTACACCGTTATTTGAGATGCCGCAGACATGGTCAGGGTGTAAATGGGTCAGGAAGATGCTATTCACTTGCTCAGGCTGATACCCTGAAGCTTTCAAGTTGTTATAGATTGAACCCAAATGTGCGCCAAAGCAGCTTGCAGCTCCACTGTCGACCATGAGTAGCTGGTTGCCTGTATTGATTAAAAAAGCATTGACTGAGGTTTGTATGCCTTTGTCGTTGATGGCAGCGTATTTTTTAAGAATGCCCGTTTTTTCGCTGTCACTTAAGCCTTTAAATAGCGCAGGGTTTAAGTAGTTTGTGCCATCGAGCAGGGCGGTGATTTGAGTGTTGCCGATTTGGTGATGGTAGTAGCCAGCCACTTGTTTTTGCGTTGGAATAGCGGTTTCAGCCGCTTGGATGGTGAGGGTTGTGGTGCTTAGAATGAATGCGATGAATAATGGTTTTAAAGTTTTCATAAAGTTTTATAAGTTTTAAGGGGAATGATATATTTTTAGCACAATACATATGAATTTAGAACGACAACTTAAGACGCATGTGTGATTAAAATGTATTCAATTTGAGTTTTATATCTTCATACTAAATTAAAAAATATGAAGGTATTTGATAAATGCTCGCTAAAGTACAAGAACAAGTTGGGGTTATCTATCAGCAATTAAATAGAAGTCAAAAATTCTATTTAGTAGGAGGCTTATTGGCCTTCAATACGCTGTTTTGGTATTTAATGCCAACAAACGATTTCTTCAAAATTAGTTTATTTCTTCTAAGTGTATGTTGGGCTGGCGGTATAACATCTGATTTTTTATACTTTTATCATAAAGCTTGGGGAACAATATTAGGTAAAGTTGTTCTTGTTGCTATATATGCATTATTAACAAACATTACATATGGTTTTGCAGATCAACTTGTCAATCACATTGTTGGATATGAATCTAATGGATTAAATAGAGTCACAAATTTTGTGGCTATAATGATAATTCCAATAGTATTTATTTTAGTCACATTTATTGTATTTCTACTTCTTATATTTCTAAGTCAATTTTATATGATGTACGTTATTTTTGCTAAAGAAAGAGATGACTTAAGAGAAAACTATTCTGGGTGGAGCTGTGCTGCTAGATTTTTAATATATCCTTTTATCTTTATGCTTTTATTTACCTTTGGAGAAAAATATAAAGATAAATATTCAAACTTTATATCTGAAATGGCTCAATCATATATTTACGACTTCGAAGCAAAGAAGTTTTCAAGATGTATTACTCCAAACGGTAGTAAGGTAATAGCAATTTCAAGTGATGAAATCATACTTGTAACTAAAGAAGATGATAAATACAGTTTTGTACCTATGATTTGTGATCCTATCTTAAAGAAATAATACTGTTGACAAAAAAAGCCCCTACATCGTAGAGGCTCTCTTTCTACAACCAAAAATTATTTTTTACATTCTGGTTGTGAACGGTCAATTACTTGAGTACCTTCAACACGGTAACCAATCTGCCCCACAATAAATGCTTGATTCAATTGAGTAATAACAACATCAGATAAAGCCACAGCACAACGATCTTTCTCAATTGCACGATCTACCGCTGTTTTGAAGTTAGGAATACCTAATGGGAATAAAACTACCGGAACCTTATCTTCACCTGTGACACGTTGACCTTTCACAAATTGGTTTGAGTTCAAGTTATAGTTCTTTGTAGAAGCTACGGTCATATCCGCCATACGAACTGAACAGCCTGTAAATGCAATTGTTGACATCGCTAGAACTGAAACTAGTAATTTTTTCATGCTTACCCCGAATAGTTATAAAAAATAAAAAGCGCTTTGATTTTATCGATATATTTTTTTAAAACAAGAAAATAAATTATATAAATGGTATAAAAAAGCCCCTACATTAGTAGAGGCTTTTTATTTAAGACCTACATCTTAAGACACTTTATCACCCGGTTTAGCACCAGATTCAGGTGAAATCACCCAAACACCTTCGTCATTACCCGCAGCTAACACCATACCGTTAGAAATACCAAAACGCATCTTACGTGGCGCAAGGTTTGCTACCATCACCACCAATTTGCCTTTTAAGTCTTCAGGCTTATAGAACTCACGAATACCACTAAATACGTTACGTGGCTCAGCCTCACCGACATTTAACGTCAATTGAAGCAGTTTGTCAGAACCTTCAACCGTCGCAGCTTCAAGAACTTCCGCTACACGTAGGTCAACTTTCATAAAATCATCAATATTAATGATTTCAGCTTCACCCACTTTAGGTTCAGCTTTCTTCTCTTTGGCTTTCTCTTTTTTCTTTTCAACTTTTGGTGCTTCTGCAGGGGCTGCTAAAGAGTCTTTAGATGCATCCACCATAGCAGCAACCGCTTTAGGGTCAACACGTTGCATTAACGGTTGGAACAATGCAATTTCATGACCCACTAACACTTGCTTACGTGATTCAAAGTTAAAGCTGTCTAACTGTAAGAACGCTTGAACTTGTTCAGCCAATGTTGGCAATACAGGCGCAAGGTAAACCGCCAATTGACGGAATAAGTTAATACCCACAGAACATACGTCATGAACTTGTTGTTCTTCGCCTTCAATTTTCGCTAAAGCCCAAGGCTTTTTCTCATCAATATATTGGTTGGCTTTGTCAGCTAACGCCATAATTTCACGAATTGCTGTTGAGAATTCACGCGCTTCGTATGCTGCCGCGATTGAATCACCTGCATCAATAAAGCTTTGCACCAATTCAGGCTCTGCACACGTTGCAGAAAGTTTATTGTCAAATTTCGTGTTAATAAACTTCGCACAACGACTTGCGATGTTTACGACTTTACCAACTAAGTCAGAGTTTACTTTCTGAACGAAATCATCAAGATTTAAGTCAGAATCTTCAACTTTGTCAGAAAGTTTAGATGCGAAGTAGTAACGTAAGTATTCAGGGTTTAAATGCTCTAAATAGGTTTCAGCTTTAATGAATGTGCCACGAGATTTAGACATTTTCTGACCGTTTACAGTCAAGAAGCCATTAACAAATAAGCTTGTAGGCGTGCGGTAGTTTGCACCTTCAAGCATGGCAGGCCAGAACAACGCGTGGAAATAAACAATGTCTTTACCAATGAAGTGATACACCTCATTTTGAGAATCTTTTTTCCAGTAATCGTCAAAGCTTAAGTCAGGACGTTTGGTCTTGATGTAATTTTCAAAGCTCGACATATAGCCGATAGGCGCATCGACCCAAACATAGAAATATTTGTTTGGTGCATCTGGAATTTCAAAACCAAAGTAAGGTGCATCACGAGAAATATCCCAATCCGACAAACCTGCTTCAAACCATTCATCTAACTTATTGGCAATGGATACAGGTAAACGACCTTGGTCACGTGTCCATTTTTGTAGGTATTCACCAAAGTTAGGCAGTTTAAAGAAATAGTGATCTGAAGATTTCTCGACAGGTGTCGCACCGCTTAAGGTCGATTTTGGATTGAGCAGTTCAGTTGCGTTGTAGGTCGTGCCACACACTTCGCATGAATCGCCGTATTGATCTTCCGCTTTACATTTCGGGCAGGTGCCTTTAATGAAACGATCCGACAAGAACATGCCTTTTTCAGGGTCAAACAATTGCGTTACAGGGCGAACTGCAATGTTGCCCGCTTCACGGTTCTTGATATAAATCTCAGATGCACGAGCCTGGTTTTCGGCACTGTTGGTTGAATCGTAGTGGTCAAAGTCCACTTTAAAGCCAGCAAAGTCACGTTCGTGTTCTTTTTGAACGTTGGCAATTTGCTGTTCAGGGGTAATGCCATTGGCTTCAGCACGTAGCATGATCGCCGTACCATGCGCATCATCCGCACATACATAAGTCACGTTATGACCCATTGCACGCATCGCACGTACCCAAATATCAGCTTGGATATAACCGAGTAGGTGACCCATATGGATCGGGCCATTGGCGTATGGAAGGGCGTTAGTGACTAAGATATTACGCACGGATCTGACTCTCTCATTCGTATTTTATGCAATGGGCGGTAATTTTACATGAGATAGACATGACTTGCATAAGGCTTTTGGTGAATTCTTTTTCAATAACAAAGTTGCACCTCAATGAAATGCTACTTTATGGCAGGATTATCAGGGATAATAGCCTATCCGCCATTTGCTTGAGTGCTTGACTATGTATGACGATTATGATGATTTTGAAGATGATCAACCAGTCAGACGGCTTAAATCGAATATCAAACAACAGACTTTAGGCAAACGTATCCTTGAAGATGCGCAAAGCTATTTAGATCAGATCTCACAAGGCGAACATACATTTTTAATCAATATCTTACGTGAACTCGCACAGCAGGATGAGTATTTTAATGTGTGGGCAGATCAGCTCGATCAACCTGTCGGTTCAAAAGTGGCCAATGATGCCTTAAACCTGATGCATTTTTGGCAACAGATTCATGCCTATGAAGATGTTAAAGCCTTTAACCTACTCGATGTCATCAATAGTGAAGACTTCCAAAAAGACGTACTGACTGCTTTTGATGCGATGCAAATAGATGAAGCCCATAAAGCCTTACGCCGTCCCGTGATTGTTGAAGCCTTTAAAATGTATAAATTGGGCTGTTATGCAGGTTGTGTACCTTTGCTCTATGCACAGCTTGAAGGTTTACTCACCGACGTCTTAATCCAACAAGGTTTCTTAAAGCAAAACGGCACCAAGTTTGTCGATGTCTACAAAATCGTTCCCGGTTTAAAGGGAAATGAAATTAAGAGTCTATGGCATAAATCTAAAATCGCTGCAGAACTGAATCCATACTTTGCAGAGCTGGCTGCCTATAAGATGGATTCTAGTTCGAACGTCACTGCAACACGCCACAACATTTTGCATGGTACAGATGTGGCACATTTCACCCAAGCGCGCAGTTTTATCCTGTTTATCTGGTTGTTCTCGGTAGTAAGTTTTATGAGTACCGTGCGTGCTTAAACTAAGGTCGTTTGATACCTTTAGTTTTATTCATTCTATAAACGTTTAATGTAGATCGATCATAAGCATCCTTTAGCTTGAAAAATCAAGCTATGACAGTATTTGAGTAGGCAGGCTAAAGGAAATACGATGTCATGATGACAGTAAAATACTAACCGATGGTGCAAGAAATAAGATAAATAGAATCTTCAAAATACAGAGCACAATCTCGTCCAGGGTAGTGATGAAAATTTAAGATCGTAAGGTTTGTGCTATCTGATGCGATGATCAGCAACAACATGTACAGGCTTTGTTGCAGTTTGCTTAATTCACCCGATTCATTCTCTGCTTTATGCTAAATAATTGTCTGATAACTTATATGACTTACCTAAGGAGGGTACTCATGACTCAGAATAACCAGACAAGTACTTCTAAGCAGAACCAAGATAAACAGCAACATGCACGTGAAATGCATGATCAAATTGAAAAAGAGCAAAAGCAAAACGAGATCGACAAGCAGCACAAACAGGAACATCAGGAAGTACTAGAGGCTCAGAAGAACGGGTCGGATAATAAATCTGAAAAGCAGAGTGCTAAAGACTCAGATAGTGAGCAATCAGATAAAAAAAATGAAACGACCAAGATGGATGACTTAAAAGCCAAGGCGATTGCTATTGGTGAAGAGCTATTACAGAAAGGCGAAAAGATTCTGAATGAGCTAAAAAATGGCAAGTCTGAAGTCAAGCAGAATGATGATATAGATGATTCCAAACAGGCTGCGCATAAAGATGAAAAATCAGACCAGCAACATGGCAATAATGGTCAAGATCAGCAGGATCGTATGACGCATCTAAAAGATGAAGCCTTACATAAGTTTGATGATACCAAACAGAAGATTACTGAATTGGTGAATGAAGCTTCTGTCAAACTGGCTGAGCTGAAACAGATGGCCACCGATACAATGACTAAAATGAAAGAGAATTCATCTAAAGATCAAGACGCTAAAGATGACACCTCTAAGGAGAATACGTCTGATAAAAAAGAGGCTGCCAAAGATAAGGATTCAGAATCTGATGCAGACCAGTCTAAACAGGATCAAGGCAAAAACACCAAGGACCAGCAAGATAAGTCCGAACACAATAAAAATCATAAATAAGCTTTGATCGCACTGCCACTTCAACCATAACAGGGTTGAGGTGGCTGAATCTAATCAGACTCTTATTATAAAAATAATTATTCGCATACTAAAAACTACTTTATTTCTTATTCTCTTTCACTTTCCATTATTTCTATTCGCCACAAATTAATAAAACCAAGTAAAATGGTTGGAAATTGAAAATATCTCCCTCATCTTAATGGGCAGAATGCTTAACCTTAAGTGAAAAGCCCGTTAAACTAAGCTATTTAGATATCGATCTACATTTTTGGAGTAACCTATGTCGTGGCTTTCTTCGCTTAAATCGGTTTTTTCGCCTTCCAAGGAGGTGAACGAAGAAGCTGTGCAGAATGTACTGCAAAATTATATCTTGCCAAATTCTAACAATGCCTTGAAAGATCGGATTACTCAGGTCAATGTACAAGGTGAGATTTTACAGATCACGATTAATACCTATCCTGAAGAAAAAGAGCAGCTACAGCAGATTCATGATGAACTGGCTGACGCATTGGAAAAATGTGGCATCAAAGAACTCAATATGCATGTGATCCAGCAAAAAACGGGGCATAAAAAAGAGAGCGGGTGCGGGCATCATCATGCTGAAGGTGAAAGCTGCTCTAGCCAGCCGCAAACCACAGTAGCACCAAAATCGAATTTACCACCCGTGGTGGATGCATCTGCAAGCACTGATGCTGTAAAGCAGGCGAATGAAAATTATCAACCTCAACAAGAAGAAGCGCCTATTCAAAAAGCTGCCCCGCAACAGCGTGATGTGCCGAAGCATCCACGTATTCAAAATGTGATTCTGGTGTCTTCTGGTAAAGGTGGTGTGGGTAAATCAACCACAACAGTGAACCTGGCCTTGGCTTTACAAAAACTGGGTCTAAAAGTCGGTGTACTGGATGCGGATATTTATGGTCCAAGTATTCCAACAATGCTCGGTAATGCGGGTAAAACTCCGATGATTGAAGCTGAAAACTTTGTACCATTAGATGCCTATGGCCTGGCGGTGCTATCAATTGGTCATTTAACTGGTGATCACAATACACCAGTGGCATGGCGTGGTCCAAAGGCAACGGGTGCATTAATGCAATTGTTTAATCAGACACTTTGGCCAGATCTTGATGTCTTGATGATTGATATGCCGCCAGGTACAGGGGATATCCAGTTGACTCTAGCGCAGCGTATCCCAGTCACTGGCGCAGTGATTGTGACAACGCCACAAAATGTGGCATTACTGGACGCTACCAAAGGAATTGAACTGTTTAACCGTGTACAGATTCCAGTCATGGGTGTGATTGAAAATATGTCGACTCATATCTGTTCAAATTGCGGCTATGAAGAACAGATTTTTGGTACGGGTGGTGGCGATAAATTGTCAGAACAGTACAATATTCCACTACTTGGCCGTCTGCCTTTAAATGCTGTAATTCGTGAAAATGCCGATGCCGGAACGCCGTCAGTGATCGCTGGAGATGAGGCTGCTGATAGCTATATGGCGATTGCCGAAAAGATTGCAGCCAAACTGCCAAAGGCTCAAAAAGATCATTCTCGTATTTTCTAATAGAGATCATTGATTAAAACCTCAGTCCAGGCTGGGGTTTTTTATGTTAAAGCTGACAGTAAAATGAAAGTATTCGCTAGCAAGTAGGTCCAATAAAAGCAAGAAAATAAATTAAGACAATAAGTGGAAATAAACTGAGTGACTTTAAAAGATTTGAAGATGAAAAAATCAGAAATGTATTATTAGATAAATCATTTTAAAGATATAAAAATTTAATTTTTGCGTTAGTGTTTTTTATAGAATTTTCTCATGAATAAGTGGGAGTCAACTAAAATGACTCTATCGTATATCACTTAATCTTAGCATTTTTTTCATATAAGTATTTGAATTTAATTTATAATTTAAATTATTCCAAAAAATTATAATTCTTCTTACAAATAAGATTTTGCAGGTAAAAATATTCTGATCTATGCTGCAAGCATTACAGCGAGGTCAACCCATGATTTCTTGGTTATTTATTGGTTTAGTAGTCACAATTTTACTGACTCCAGGCCCAACTAATACCTTATTGGCATCTTCCGGGATCCATGCTGGTTTTAGGAAATCATTTTATCTTATTCCTGCTGAAGCGTTAGGCTATCTGCTTGCGATCAGTTTTTGGGGAATCCTGATTGGCAAGATTTCAACCCATCTGCCAGCTTTACCGAATATCCTGAAATTATTTAGCGCCTGTTATATTCTCTATTTGGCAATCAGATTATGGCGTACAGCAGAAATTGCTGACAGTTTAAGTCAATTCACCATTCGTGCCAGAGAGTTATTTTTAGCAACTTTACTGAACCCTAAGGCCTTATTGTTTGCATCGGCAATTTTCCCCGTAATTGCATGGCAGAACAGTTATTACTATGTCGTACATATGCTGATGTTTATAGGACTATTAATTCCAATTGCAGTTTTATGGACATTCTTCGGTACTTTACTGGGTCGTAATAATAATCGTTGGCTCAACCAAAAAAATATGCAAAAGACCGCATCATTGGTACTGATGAGCTTTTCTGTACCGCTGAGTTATTCAGCGATTATGAGTCTGTAACTTCACTCAAAAAATCTTATTAAAATTTCAAAGTAGCATCAAGAAAGAACACTTATTTTCATTGAGGTGAATTTCAGTTAAAGTACGTCGCAATAACTGAATTTAAGATTTTTGGATTAGTACCAATGGCAATTAAGTCTGATCGCTGGATTCGCGAAATGAGCGAAAAGCATGGCATGATCGAACCCTATGCAGAGAACCAGGTTCGTTTTGATGAGAATGGTGAAAAACTCATTTCTTATGGTGTATCAAGCTATGGTTATGATGTTCGTTGTGCACGTGAATTCAAGGTATTTACCAATGTGCATTCTGCGATTGTAGACCCGAAACACTTCGACGAGAAAAGCTTTATCGACATCGAATCTGATGTATGTATTATCCCGCCTAACTCATTTGCGCTTGCACGTACTGTAGAATATTTCCGTATTCCACGTAATGTACTGACTGTTTGTCTGGGTAAATCTACCTATGCGCGTTGCGGTATTATTGTGAATGTGACCCCACTTGAACCAGAGTGGGAAGGTCATGTCACCCTTGAGTTCTCTAATACGACGAACCTTCCTGCACGTATCTATGCGGGTGAAGGGGTAGCACAGATGCTGTTCTTTGAATCTGATGAAGTTTGTGAAACTTCATACAAAGACCGCGGCGGGAAGTATCAGGGCCAGACTGGTGTGACTTTGCCAAAAGCATAATTAGTTTAAAGTATTGAATAAACGGGGCTTAAGGTCCCGTTTATTTTTTGAGTTTTCATTCATCGGAAACTTGGCTATTCAGCACTTTGCTTTTTGCATCTGAATGGAAAATAAGCATAATGGATGAGGATTACACATTAAAAAATACATTGCTGAAAGCTATGTAGCATAAAAATTAAATACTACAAAAAGTAAGCGATGGCTGGAAGCCAAAGAAGAAAGATGCGGAGCATCATATAAAAAGGAAGAATGAGATGAATTTTTGTCATGATCATATCAGACTTAAACAAACCTGCCTCGTATCTGCGCTGGCACTGGTTTATGCTCAGTCAAGTTTTGCCTTGCAGGAAATGTCAGAGGACTCAATGTCTGAGAGCACAGGTGCTGGCATTGCTTTAGTACTTGATGATTTTAAGATGGTCTTTCAGGGGCCAAATGACGTATCGACTACTTCCGCCTATGACCAGCTCAAAATACCATTTAAGCCTGGCCCAAATGCTAGTCCTAGTGAGCTGAGTACTTATAATGAAGCCCTATTAAATTATAAAAATGCTTCACAAAATGATACTGGATTTATTCGTATTATCCCTACTGGGGAAAATTATAATCAATTAGGGCAACGAGCCTATAATAAAATTTATTCTGATAACTATAATCAAGCGGTCCTAGAGGGTAAAGCTGAGCATAATTATAATGCTATCTATAAGAACACCTATGATACTGCTTATGAAACTAATTTTAATAGCTTACTTGAAAGTTATACGAAAGATATTCCAACCAATGTTGAAAAAAGACGAGATACATTTGAAAGGGATGTGTTTAATGAGTTTTATAACTCAGCCGAAATGCGGCGTTATTACCAACAACGTTATGATGATTATCAGAGAAATTCAGGGCTGCCATCTGGACCAGAGAATGATGGGACACAGGAAGAGTATCTGGTATGGAATCCGCTGAAGCTCGAGGCCATTAATGCTCAGGCAACAGACTTCGCAGAAAGTAATACTAGGGAAATGGTTGAATTGCTTTATGGCAGTCGATCAGATGAATCTATTCCAACTTCAACATTTTTACAAAGTTTGGGTTCTAATTTTGTACGAAGCAACCAAATTTCATCTAAAGCAACAGATCTGATTGCCGCTGCAATTCTTGAGGAGGAGCGGTTAGCTACTTTAAGAGCTGAAAACAATGCCGATCTTAAAGCGGAAGAGGAAGCGAAAAAAGCTACAGAAGCATTATATAAGTTAATTGTTAATGAAGCTGTTCAGGCTGCGCAGGCTGCAGCAATCAATAGTTCTGCACGTTCTTTAAGAACTAAAGCAGATGTTTTTATCTATGGTTTGGCACTTTCTAAAAGCGATGGTTCTTTAAGTACTCGTTATAGTAATCAAGGATTTAATTGGGGAACAGCAAGTAATCCATGGCTATTTCGTGCGGGTACAGAAAATGTCAGACAATTTAAAGATAAAGCAGAGAATTTGGGATACTTGGCATTAGAAGCTCCCTTGGCCAAAACAGCGTTAGAAGATCCGGCGAATATAGAAAATACATCTTTTAATATTAAACTTGGATTTTGGTCAGACATTTTCTCTCGTGAGTTAAATTCTAGTCGTGAAGTAAATCCAATTACTGGTGCTCCCATTTCTGGTCTGGACAAAGAGTATCGCTTGCGTACCCAATTTATTGCTAATGGTTTAAGTTTAAATGGTTCGCAAGTGCGTATGTTCCAGACTTTAGAGTCTGATAACAAGAACTATAACCAGACATTCGGTATGGCAAGCCTACTCCGTTTAAATACCAACGATAATCCTGCTGATTTAAGTATCAGACAGACAGATCTAGATCGTAAAGGGATTCGTATAGGCACGGCAACTTTAGATGATTTGGATAGTGAAGTGGCAACCCCGGCAATGAAACGTGGTTCACTGGCACCTATTTTTCATAATACCGAAGGATTATATTTATATAGCCCGAATATCAACTTGGTACTCGGAAATATGTACCAACCATTTATTGTGGGTTCGGAAGGTAATAACATTATTCTAGAAGTAACTCGAATTCCTAAAGTTGCTTCGATTTATAACCAGATTTATCAAAACTATGGTGATGGACTGGGAACAAGTGATCTAAAGGGTTCTACTTGTAATGTCAACTCATGCGGTACAGCTATTGATATCAAGGGAACAAGTTATCAAGGACGTAATGCGACTCACAGTAGTATCGCTATTGGAACGACAGAACGCTTGTCGAATAACATGTTAAGAGCTAAAGATGGAGCTGATGCGACAGGTGTAGTTTTTAAAGGCGTTGATGGATCAATAAAAAATTTAGGTTCTGTCGCAATTGATGGTGTTCTGATTCAACACCTGAAAATTAGAACTACTGGGTTATAAGGGAGTATGGCAATGTTAAATAGACTTTTTCTCACCTTAAGCCTTGGTATAGCACTCTCTAGTCATGCCAATCTGGTAAGTATGTCCACTGCACAGTTAAATGAAACTACGGGTCAGGGAGGAGCAGATTTGAGTTGGACGCTTTCTTTAAACCATGTCTATGCAACAGATATGTCTAAGGAAGATATATACAATAGAAATAATCCACTTGAAGTTTTTTATAAATTGAACCCCACTGCATGCGGTGATGATAAAAAATTCTGTCGTCTCGCTATTTCTCCAAATAACCATGTTGATGCTCAAGGAAATAAAAAATGGCTCGTATTCAAAGGTATTCAAGGAACAATTCAGATTGATAAATTTTCTATAGACGGTACTACAATTATTAATCATCAAAATAATGCTCAATCTGCTATGAAGATTACATTTTATGACGATAAACCTTTGAAAATACGTAATCTTGGTTTTGAAACCCTAGCCATTGAAACAGGTACCAGTGGTAAAGAAGGTTATGCCAATACTGGAACTTATACAACTTATATGGATCGAACTTATAAAGCAGATGGAAACCCTGCCGAGGTAGAGCAAAATGTTCCTGATTTTGACTTAGGTGCTGAAAAAGGATTCATGGGTCTTAACATGCATGGCAATTTACATATGTCGGGAAACCTGAAGATTTTTAGCTACAACTGCACTGGTAATGGAAGTGGACGCTGTTAAGTACAGGTAGAAATAAGCACAGGAATCAAGCATGAAAAAAATAATAAAATTAAAATTGCTCACATTAAGTATCTGTTTAGCTCATCAGGCGTATGCACTTGAACAAATTGAAGAGCGTGATTTAAGTGGTGTAACTGGTCAAGATGGTATTATTATTACACATGAGATATCACATGCTACTATTAACCAGTTGAATTGGTATGATCCGAATCCTGCTGCTAACCAGAAGATGGGCTTGGGGCTACATAATGTTAAAATTAATGGTGTAGATGACAAACCAATAATAAGCCAGTTGGCAATTGATCTAGGAGGTACGGATCGAGGTACTGGATTACATATTGATGCTAGCCTAGCACCTTTTAACATAATCGCAGACTTAAATTTGGTCAAAAAGCAATGTGTTGGGAGTACGTGCTCAACGGCATTGACTCAAAGCTTAGGACAGTTGGGAATAAGCACTAAAACACCAATTGGACTTGTGTTGAAGACATCGGCAGGGCTGTTTAATATTAATGATACAGCCTATATGGATTTTCAACTTCAAAATGCCAATATTAGTCATAAACTTGGTAATAACAGCCTGATTTTAAATGATCTGAATTTTAATTTTGCTGGTTCAGGTTACATGTATCTGTCTGAACATGACGGTATTGTCTTAGCTACTAATAACGGCTTACAGGATCATTATATTGATTTAGGCCGTGTTGCAGATACGACTGATGTATCTCTTGAACGTAATAAGGCGACGAATCCTGGACTGAATCTTGACTTGCGTTATCAGGCTAATGGTCAAACAAAAAATATTATGCGCATGGGAGCATCAGGTGCACTCACTAATGCAAGGTTATCTGTAGGTGCAAATCAAGAAGGCATCACCGATTTTGGGACAGCAGGACGTTTAAATGGTGGTAATACCACCGCTAATAATAGTTATGATGCTATAGGTACAGGTGGCTTGCGTCTTGGCATGTCCGCAGAATTTAGTAGTGAGAGTGATACGAATCGTCCAGATCAGTTAAAACCAACCACACTTGAAATCGGCCATACAGGTAAAGACAGTTACGCAGTAGAGTTTTCCAATTTAAGACCATTAACAACCCATGATGCAAATGGTAGCGCACATAAAAAGAATGCTTATATTGACTTTGGTAATATCTATATTAATACCATTCAGGCGAATAACTTAGATTTCCAAATTAATAATAAAATCAAGCAAACTCTGGGCAAAGACAATAATATTATCCAGCAAATACTTTCAGATGGCCAAAATAACTCGAATTTTGCCTTAATTGCCATACGGGATATGGATTTCCAATCCATAGCGGCTAAAGCACGATTCATATCAGATAATTCACTTGCTGAACTTGGCGGTAGCGGGGGAACTTGGGGGATTGGTATTCCAATTTATAATTTAAATGCCAATGTTGCTTTGTCTGGAACACAATATGGACCTGAAGATAAATATGGTATCGCTTACAACATCACAGCTTCCACTGAAGGTTATGGCATAGACACTAAAACTAAGTTACCAAGTACTACTTCAATGATTCTGATTGATGGTCAAGATGGTGTACATGGTGAGGCGGTTAACTATTATGCTGGTTTTAGAAATATAGATGCGCTCATTCAGTCTGAAGGCGTGATAGGTTATGAGGACGAAGGTATTTATATACGAGCCGATAAATTGCTAATAGCAGCAAATGCTGAGCTGGCAATTGGTCAATTACCAGGTTCTAAGTATAACTGTCAGGTGGGTACAGGAAATAACTGTGGTCAGTTGGTGCCTTTTGATAACTTTTCCAAGCGTGATGATGTCCTCACTAATATTGCCTTTAAACTGGATGGCAAGGGGGAGTTAATGATCATTCCAGGTGTGGATCCAACACCTTCCTCTCCAAATAGCAATTTTCTCTCATTTGATGCTAACTTCAAATTTAGACCTCTAAGTGTTGAAGAAAAAGCTGATAGTAATAACTTGGGCAGTTATTTTAGTTTGAGTAATATAGATGGCCCAGAAGATAATTTGAAGACCTCAGCAATCAATTTTAATCGTATGGAAGGGCATTTAGCACTTAAAGCTAAAGTTAAGCTCAGTGCTGATACTGTGACTTTAGATAATCAAGTTCATTTGAACAAAAGCAATGATATCAATCAGCCATTTCGAACTAATTTTGCTATGTTGACTAATAATAAAATGCAAAATATGGCCAATATTGCCATTACAGGTGGCACCTTGCGCAGCACTATGGGAATCACACCGCGCTAGGCATAAATACAGGAATATAATTATGAAAAAAATGATTTTAAGCACTCTTTTTGTCTCAATTTTAGTGAGTGCTAATCCTGCTTTAGGTATGACTTCTTTGAATGATCAAGAATTGTCAGCTGTAGAAGGACAAGCTTTGTTAAATATGGAAAAAAATTACGATGCTTCACAAGGCCTGAATTTCTTTAAACTGAGTATTGAAGCGATCATGGAGCTTAATGCTAACATTAAGAGTTTGCAGCTTGGATGTGGTGGTGATAATGGTGCACAGGGTTGTGATATTGATATTTCGAATATTGCTCTCAGTGGTTATACTTCTAAGACAGATCAGACAGGAAGCCCGTTGTTTGAGGGAGATCGTGCTGCTACTAGTGCTGAGATCACCAATCCATTTCTGGAGTTTGCAATTAAAGGAGATAGTGCTGCAACGCGTGAAGTTGTAGGATTTCGCTTAGGAGCAGAAAAGATACTAGGCTTATTAACTTTAGGAACTGAAAATACGCAAAATCCAACAGATGGTATCAAAAGTTTCAGTGGGTATATGAAGATGGCACAAACTACTGGTCACTCTTTTACTAAAAAGGCAACCTTTGGCGCTAGTTCAGATCAAATCATACAAGGTAACTTGACTGCATTGGGGCAAGACCGAATTTATACCAGTAAGCCCGGTGCTGAAGGTCATACTGGTATTACTGTCCCTTCGATGCGTGCAGACTTTGTGATGCCAGAAACAATAGTAACAGGTAGGCGTATCAATTCTGCAACTGTATATGGTATTCGTTCTACTTTGAAATCTATTCCGCTTGCTGCAGCAGAATCTGGGAAATCTTTACCAGGTGAAGTGGTAGGAACTCCAGACTTTAGTAAAGATCAGTTATATGTAGAGTTTCCAGCCCTGATTAAACTTGGTTCATTAGATGTAGGGGATCACTCCTTTTTCAAAATGAGTGAAGGATCAACACTTGAGAACCTGAATTTGGATATTACTTTTGTTCAGGCACTCAATATGATTCATAATATTCCTTTAAGTGGTAGTGGTGGGTATTTATCTCTACAAAAAAATCCAGTACATTGGTTGGGTGCAGATGATGCGGATACTGCTCAATCAGGGTGGTGGATGTCTTTTAAAGATCCAATTCAACTGGGGCATTTACAGACTTTAGAACAAGTAGATGTATCTGCCGTATTGCCACAAGTTGCTGAAGCACTTACAACCGAATTAATGCAATCTTATCATAATGTTGATGTAAACTTACTTGAGGCTCTAGGCTCACTGGCAAAAGTACCTATTGAACGTAAGATGAATATTAACGTTGGTCCTTATACTAATTATACCAATGGTTCACCAGCAACTCTAACTCTAAAAAATCAGATTTTAAGTAACCAGTCAGTTACACCCAACTGTTTCGGTGGTCACAAATTCTGCTAATACAATATAAAAAAATCCCGCATTTCGTGGGATTTTTTTATATTCAGAAAAAAATTATTTTGCAATTTTTGCTAATAACTCTTCTTTAGAAAGGTTGACTGATTCAGCATCACGGCGACCTTTATATTCAAAAGTGCCTGCATCCAGACCTTTTTCACCAATCACGATACGGTGTGGAATACCAGTTAGCTCAAGGTCAGAGAATTTTACCCCTGGACGTTCATTACGATCATCCAGCAGTACGTCATAACCTGCAGCTTGAAGCTCTGCATAAAGCGCTTCAGCAGCTTCTAAAGTACGCGGTGATTTGTGCGCATTCATCGGCACAATGGCAACTTCAAATGGTGCAATTGCAGCTGGCCAGATGATGCCTTTCTCATCATAGTTTTGCTCAATTGCAGACGCAACCACACGAGTCACACCGATACCGTAACAACCCATCGTTACAGTAAATGGCTTACCATCTTCACCAAGGACTTTACAGCCTAACGCTTCTGAGTATTTTTTGCCTAACTGGAAGATATGACCGACTTCGATACCACGCTTGATTTGAAGCGTGCCTTTACCATCTGGAGATGGATCACCTTCAACTACATTACGCAGGTCATAAACCTCAGTAAATTGTGCGTCACGGTCCCAGTTTACACCAGTCGCATGCTTGTCAGCTTCGTTTGCACCCGAAACGAAGTCAGACAGTACAGAAGCAGCACGGTCAGCAATGACCGTAATCCCTTTTTCTACCAGACCTTGTGGACCTACAAAACCTGCCGTTAAGCCAAGTTCAGCAAGTTGAGCTTCAGTTGCAAACGCTAAAGGAGCAGCAATTTGTGGATGCTTTTCAGCTTTAATTTCATTCAGTTCGTGGTCGCCACGAAGGAACAAAGCAACAACTGGAGCAGGCTGATCCGCTTCTTTTGCAACGCCTTGAACGAGGAGAGCTTTCACTGAATGTGCAGGATCAGTACCCAGGAAGTGAGATACATCAGCAATGGTTTTTTGATTTGGCGTGTCAACAACTTTTAATTCTTGAGCGGGTGCAGCGCGTTCACCAACCAGAACTGCTTCAGCCATTTCGATGTTGGCTGCATAATCCGATTCAGTCGAGAATGCGATGTCATCTTCGCCGCTTGAAGCCAGGACGTGGAATTCGTGAGAACCTGAACCACCAATTGAACCAGTATCCGCCTGTACTGGACGGAAATTTAAACCTAAACGGGTAAAGATTTTGCAGTACGCATCATACATCTTGTCGTAAGTTTCTTGCAGTGATTCCTGGTCTGCGTGAAAAGAATATGCATCTTTCATGATGAATTCACGTGAACGCATTACACCAAAACGTGGACGAATTTCGTCCCGGAATTTAGTCTGTACTTGATAGAAATTGGCAGGCAATTGCTTATAGCTTTTTAACTCATTGCGCGCAAGATCAGTAATGACTTCTTCGTGTGTAGGACCAAGTACGAAATCATTGGTATGACGGTCTTTGAAACGAAGCAGTTCAGGACCATATTGAACATAACGGCCAGATTCTTCCCAAAGTGAAGCAGGCTGAGTTACCGGCATCAACACCTGTAATGAACCAGCACGATCCATTTCTTCGCGAACGATCGCTTCAACTTTATTTAATACGCGAACGCCCATCGGCAGCCAGGTATATAAACCTGAAGCCAACTTACGAATCATACCGGCACGAAGCATTAGCTGATGTGAAATAACTTCAGCATCGTTCGGGGTTTCTCTCAACGTTGCAAATAAAAAGCGACTCGCGCGCATGGAAACTGTCCTAAAAAATTAAGCGTTAAAGCAGAGATTATACAATAAAAAATGAGGTGAACATTTCAGAATGTCACCCCACTGTTATGCAATAAATTATGACATGATTTTACGTGTATGGCGCAGCATAAAATTTTTAAAGTCATCTAAATAAGTAAAGATGACTGGAACAACGACTAAGGTCAGTAGGGTAGAGGTGATCACCCCACCAATCACCGCATGTGCCATAGGTGCACTCTGTTCACCACCTTCACCGAGTCCAAGTGCCAAAGGAACCATACCCATGACCATAGCACTCGTTGTCATCAGGATTGGACGTAAACGGGTTTTACCAGAAGCGATAATGGCTTCATAGCGATCTTCACCACGGTCCATGGCTTTCTTGATGAAGTCAATCAGCAGGATAGCATTTTTGGTCACTAGACCCATCAACATAATGATCCCGATGATCGAGAACAGGTTCATGGTCGAGTTAAACAGGAACAGGGCTAGGAATACACCAATCAAGGACAAGGGCAACGAAGCCATGATCGCAGCTGGGTGAATAAAGCTGTTGAACTGTGAACCGAGTACAATATAAATGAACACGATCGATAGAGTTATCGCTGTCAGGGCATAACCTGCAGATTCAGCCATATCAGCATTGGCGCCTTGAGTGTCAAAGCTATAGCCCGGTGGTAAGTCAAAATCAGCCTGTACTTTGCTAATGTCCGTACCGATATCGCCTGCAGGACGACCAGCTGTATTGGCTTCTACCAGTACTTCACGCGCCAGATCACGGCGGTTAATCTGGGATGCTCCAAGTTTTTCCTCAAATTTTGTCACACTTGAGAGGGGAACCATGATTGGTTGACCATTCGCATCGGCCTTATTTGATGTGAGATACATATTTTGTAAGTCACTTGGTAGAGTACGTTTATCTTCAGTCAGGCGTAAATTCACGTCATAGGTTTCACCTTTCTCATCTTGCCAAGAGGTGACATCATCACCAGCAATTAATGGACGTATGACATTGGCAATCTGATTGACTGAAAGACCAAGATCACTTGCCAGTAATCGATTGACCTGTACACTCAGAGTAGGCTTGGGTTCTTTCAATGAACTCTCAAGGTCAACCACACCCTCTACTTTGCTAATCTCTGCCATAAAGCGGTCAGAAATTTTTTGTAATTCATCCAGATCTGGCCCTTTAATAGAGATCATGATGGGCTTTTGCCCACCAGAAACAGTTTCGTCTGCGGAGGCGACTGAAGTAATGGTAATCCCACCTACAGACTGCAAGCGCTCACGGAATTCATTGTTAAGGTCGTTCAGAGTTTTTTCACGTTCAGTCCGTGGCGTCACAGTGACGCGTAGACTGACATGGTTTTTGCCCCGGTCGGTAACCCCATTAATGACGCCATAAGTCGCACGTACATCCGGATGTTTACGGATGATCTGATCAACCTGCTGGAGTTTGGCTTGAGAATACTCCAGAGATGAATCAACCGGAGTTTCGAATTTAATCCGGATTTCACCTTTGTCTGGCACAGGTACAAATTCGGTACCAATCAATTTGGAAAGTCCGAGAGCACCGAATAGAGAAGCAACCGCAATCAGAATCGTGATTAATCTAAAACGCAGTGCCAGTTTGAGTAATTTCTCGTAGACATCGCTTAAGCCATCGAGCTTATTGGAAATCCAGGTAAAAAAGCGTTTTACCGCGTTGGGTTTTTTATTTGGATCCTTTTTACGCTCTGCCCAATGCGCAGACAGCATTGGATCCAGGGTAAAGCTGACAAACATGGAAATCAGCACAGCGGTACTCACCGCGACGCCAAATTGAAAGAAGAAACGACCAATAATACCGCCCATAAAAGCAACGGGTAAAAAGACTGCAACAATGGTCAGAGTTGTGGCGAGAACAGCCAGACCAATTTCTTTGGTGCCATCCAGAGCGGCAGTGACATGGTCTTTGCCCATATCACTGTGACGTACAATATTTTCCCGGACCACAATGGCATCATCAATCAACAGACCAATACTGAGCGAAAGTGCCAGCAGCGTCATCATATTGATGGTGAAACCAAAGGCCCAGATAAAGGTTAAGGTACCAAGCAGGGCAATCGGTAGAGTGAGGCCTGTAATGACTGTAGAGCGAAAAGAACCTAAAAATAGCAACACGATCAATACTGCAAGCACAGCCCCTTCAATGATGGTTCGTGCCACATCGCCAATCGTTCCACGAATGCTTTTGGAGGAATCAACCACCACTTGCAAAGTAGTACCTTGCGGGAGCTGGGCTTTAATGCTTTCTAAAGTTTTATAAGTTTCATCGACAACTTCAATAACATTAGAGTCAGAACTACGCAGAATATCGATAGCCACTGCTGCCTTGCCATCCAGGAAAGCACCTGTTTCTAGTTCGGCCTGACTATCCTCAATCTTGGCAACCTGTTTCAGGAAAATAGGCGCACCATTTTTATTAGCAATTACCAGGTCCCCAAAGGCTTGTGGATGCAGCACTTTAGAATTGATTTCAATCACCAGCTCAGAATTGCCAGATTTCAGCGTACCACCAGGAACTTCAACATTTTCAGATTTCAGTGTGTTAATGACACTGTCTACACCAATCCCAAAAGCTTGTAATTTTTGTGGTTCAACCTGAATACGGATCTGACGCTGGGCATCACCGAGCAGGTTGACTGTACCCACACCGGGAACAGTACGTAGCTGCGGCACAATACGTTGATCAAGATAAGAACTTAATGATTTGAGATCCATTTTGTCGGATTCAAATACAATCGACATGACTGCATTGGCAGATGGGTCATAACGCTCAACCACGGGTTCCTGAATTTCATCACGAAAATCAGCAGTAACAGACGCAATTTTATCTCGCACATCCTGTGCAGCAGTGGTTGATGGTACATCCAGATTAAATTCTGCCGTAATCATCGACAGGCCTTCACTGGATTGTGAAATCACTTGCTTAAGGCCAGAAATGGTATTGATCTGGTCTTCCAGTTTTTTGGTGATCTCAGATTCAACCGTTTCAGGAGAAGCACCTGGATAGTTGGTATAGACCACCACAAAGGGAAAATCCACATCTGGAAACTCTTCCACACCCATACGTTGCCAGGAAGCGAGGCCCAGTACCATCAGACAGAACATCATCATGATGGTAAATACAGGAAACTTCACACTAATACGCGTCAACCACATCTTGATAATCCTTTTATGATTTTAGTTCTGACCAAGGGTGACGGTTTTATTAATATCGGCATCTGTGAAGCTGATTCGGCTGACCCGATCACTACTTTCAAGTCCGCGAACGACGGCAAGATTATCGTTATAACGTTGTTCTAGTACATCCACATTCACTTTGATGATCTTATTCTGGCGAACAGCCCAAACATAAGGCTTGTTCTGAATATCCCGAATAGTATCCAGAGGTATCAGTTGTCCGGAAATCTGACGAGCACTGAGAATCTCGCCATCCACAAAGGAGCCGATACTTAAAGAAGTAATGGTTTCATTTGGACGAGCAAAGAATTCAATCTGACGACTGGCCTGATCTGCAATAGGAGAGATCCGACTGATACTGGCAGTAAGCAGGTTTGGATTGCCCTGAATACGGTATTCAATTTTACTGCCAGTTTTCAGGTCAGCCTGCATGTCGCTCGGCACTTTAGCCTGAATTTCCAGTTGATCTGGATCGACAATTTCAAAAATGGTTTGACCGGGAGCGACAGTCTGACCTGGCTCAACCTGACGTTGGGTAATTACCCCACTAATCGGGCTGCTAATGATGCCATCCCGATCTGCCTTTTGTGCAATATCGACATTGGCCTGTTGTGCACGAACATTTTCTAATTGTGTTTGATAGTCGACACGGCTTTGTTCATATTCAGCTTTGGAAATAAAACCTTGATTGAGTAGGCGCTGCTTACGTTCCATCATGAGGCGTGCCTGATTCGCCTGTGCTTGAGCCGATGCACGATTGGCCTGGGCCTGTGCAAGACGCGCAGTATTGTCTTGATTATTCAGGCGAACCAGCACCTGACCTTTCTGAACGCGTTGCCCGACTTGAGCATTGACACTGGTCGCTGTAGCGGTCACCTGAGCCTGAATGCTACTTTGATTTACCGCACGGATAGTCCCGGTAAATGCTGTTTTTTGCACAGCATTGCCTGTCTTTACCTCAATCAGGTCTTGAGCAATCAGTTCTACAGTGTTTTGATTTTTTGATGGCGTTGAATCAGCTGTTTCTTGTTTATTACATGCAGTTAAGAGCAGACTCATACAGAGTAGACTCATGACAAAAGTAGAGCGACTGGTATTATTTTTCGAAAAATAAGTATGCTGTGCAGGGTGCATAGGAGTCCTTTTTATAGCGCTGACCACAGAAGCAGCATCAGGAATAAAAGATTATTCAAGCGCTTTTAAACGCTGGATAATTCTGTCGTATTCTGCTTCCTGATTTCGATAGCGGCTTTGTAAAGATTGAATATTTTCTTTTTGTGCAGTCAGGTTTTTTTCATTGGTAACTAAGGTTTTTTTAAGGTGCTCAGGTACATTTTTACCTTTACGTAGAAATTCACGTTCCTGACGTACAAACATAATCCGATCTTTTTGTAGCTGCTTAAGTTGCTCTTGTTGGAAAGCCATTTGCTTTTTCAACTGAGAGAGTACTTCATTCTTTTTTTGTAATGCAATCTGACTATTATTATAGGCACGTTTTAACTTCTGGTCTTCTGCCTGTTGTCTGGCAAGTGCTGCGCGTTGAGGTGCCTGACGAATATCTGCTTCAACATTATAAGGTTTGGCACGCTGAATCACCTGCATATTCTGATCTAGTGCTTCATAGCCATAACGAATATGGTTAGGGGTCACGTTGCTGCTAATATTTGCTACCCCCTTATGATCATAATAACGATACCATTTTGCCTTTTGAGGCACGTTATTTGTTGCGGATGCATGGCTAATAGTCAACATGGTTTGCAGCATAAGTACCATTAAAAAAGCAGTCTGCCTGATTATGGATTTTCTTTGACCCATATAAGCAGGTTTTTCCCCAAACTGGCGCATTATCGGCTCCGCGAAAAAAGTTTACTAATAAAGTTCTTTTAAAGTTGACTAAATTACTTAATTAGAAGTGATAATATTGGTATATTATTCCTAATTCCGACAATAAAAAGCTATTACCACTCAAAAAAAAATCATTGAAACAGGGAAAGTGTGAAGTCGTTATTGAAATTATAATTTTTTGACTACTTGTGTAGAAAATGCTCGTTGATAATCTCTGGACAGGTATGTTAAAAATAATCGACACTTATATAAAATTCCGCTATAAGCCTGTGGACGCTTATGGTTTCTGAATGGGAAGGGGTAAGAAATGGACGATAAATTCCAAAATCTAAAAGTGATGGTCATTGATGATTCAAAAACCATTCGTCGTACAGCAGAAACTCTTCTTCAGCGTGAAGGTTGTGAAGTCATTACCGCAGTAGACGGTTTTGAAGCATTGTCAAAAATTGCAGAAGCAAATCCCGACATCGTTTTTGTAGATATCATGATGCCTCGCCTTGATGGGTATCAGACTTGTGCCTTAATTAAAAACTCGCAAAGTTATCAGAACATTCCTGTTATTATGCTATCGAGTAAAGATGGTTTGTTCGATCAGGCCAAAGGCCGTGTGGTAGGTTCAGATGAATATCTCACCAAGCCATTTAGCAAAGATGAGTTGCTTACCGCAATCCGCAATCATATCAGTGCTTAATTTATTTGATTTTTTTCTTGGGGAAATTGGCATGCCACGTATTCTAATCGTAGATGATTCACCGACCGAAACTTTTCGTTTCCGCGAAATTCTATCCAAGCACGGCTTTGACGTGATTGAAGCAGCAAATGGGGCTGATGGGGTGACCATGGCGCAGGCAGAATTGCCTGATCTGGTGTTAATGGATGTCGTCATGCCAGGGGTAAACGGTTTTCAGGCGACACGTCAGATCGCTCGTGGGGCAACAACCAAACATATTCCAATTGTCATTGTAAGTACCAAGGATCAGGCAACTGACCGTGTATGGGGTAAGCGTCAGGGTGCAGCAGATTATCTGACCAAACCTGTAGATGAAAATCAGTTAATTGATGTGATTAAGCAACACCTCAATGCAGGATAAGCGCTATGGCAGCGAATGGATTTATCGAACTGCTTCGGATTGCGAAACGGGGTAACAAAAACTACGTTTCCAATGACAACGAAGTCAACCGATGGTCAGGCATTGCTTTTGAAATGATGGGGCAATATTTTGTTGCTCCGCTCGGGGAAGTATCGGAAGTTATCTATCCGCCAAAATATACACCTGTTCCCAATACTCAGCCGTGGGTAGTGGGACTGGCAAATATTCGGGGCAGACTGCTTTCAGTCTCAGATCTGGCTCAATACATGTCTGGACATAGAAGCCAGTATTCACCTACTCAAAAAGTATTATGCATTAACCATAATGATCAGTATGTCGGCCTGGTTGTAGATCAGGTTTTGGGGATTCAACACTTTAATAAGAAAAGTTTCTTTTCTAAAACAACTGAATTAGACAAAAATTTACAGGAATATTGTCAGGGGTATTTCCACCAGCATAATCAGCAGTGGCATGTCTTTTTATTCAGTCGTTTGTTGCAAAATCCAAAATACATGAATGCATCTATAAAATTTATAAATTAATTGTCGCACGAAAGTAAAAGGGCGTAAATTCGGGGAGAAGCTTTATGGGCTTTAAGCTTAAGAAGAAAAATACAGGCGAGAGTAGCAGCCGCAGCGGCGGTAATGCTTTTTTAGCCAAGATTCAATCACAAGCAGATCAGCTATCACGTGTATTTGGTGATAGTGAAAAGTCTAAGCCACTCATTTACGGAGCAATTGGCTGTCTTGTTGCTGCAACTATCACACTGTTATACCTTTTCTATAGCGTTCCTCGTGCCAACGAACTTACACAAAGTTTGGGTGAATTGCGTCTACTTTCACAAACCATTTCGCGTCAAGCAACTGAAGCGACTGCTTCCGGCACGCCTGAGGCAATGAAGAAACTGACCGAATCACAGCAGTCATTTGCTGAAAATCTGGAAACGGTAAAAAGTATCCATTCGAATAATGAAGCCCTGCAAGCGGTAGACAAGCAATGGACTGAAGTATCTTCAAGTATTGACCTGATTTCTTCACAACAAAAAATCATTAACCAACTTTACGATACTAACATCGCGATTGGTGAAGCAATTCCAGGAATTCAGGCAGAATATAACCTGATGGTCGATCAGATGGCACGTCAGGACATGCCGTCGAACCAGGTGGTTATTGCCAAAAACCAGGTATTCATTGCAGAACGTATCTTGCGTTCGATCAGCTTGGTGTTAACCGGTACAGATGGTTCACGTGAGTCTGCAGATGACTTCAGTTCGGATACTGAAACATTCGGTGCTTACTTAAATGCACAGTTAGATGGTTCAGCACAACTGGGTGTACAACGTATCGATGATCCGAACTTACGTGAGTCATTAGAAGGTATTAAAGCTGAATATGATGATGTATTACAGTCAGCTGCATCTACAATTTTGAAAAACTCAGCGCAGATTGTAAAAGTACGTCAGGCATCTGCATCTATTTTTTCTCAATCTGACCAACTATTAGATAACCTGAACAAACTGTCAGGTGGTTCAACTTTAAAAACAGTTATTCCGGCAATATTGTTACTTACCTTCCTGGCTGGCTTCATTGTTTGCGTATTCCGTTTGCTTTCATTACGTGGTGCATCGGATAAACAGCGTGTAACTCGCCTACAAGAAGAATATGACCGTAACCAGAATGCGATTCTTCGTTTACTTGACGAAATTGCTGACCTTGCAGATGGTGACTTACGTTCATATGCAACGGTATCTGAAGACTTTACCGGTGCGATTGCTGACTCGATTAACTTCGCGATCGATCAATTACGTGATCTGGTATCGCGTATTACTGAAACATCTCAGGAAGTTGCACAATATACTGCAACTACTCAGAGCATTACCAACCAGTTAGCCGAAGCATCTGAACACCAGGCACAAGAGATTGCCGGTGCATCTGCAGCGATTAACGAAATGGCACTGTCGATTGACCAGGTATCTGCCAACGCCGAAGAGTCTGCTGTCGTTGCGGAACGTTCAGTACAAATTGCAGCAAATGGTGCAGACGTTGTACATCGTTCTATTGAGGGTATGGATACGATTCGTGAACAGATTCAGGAAACCTCTAAACGTATTAAACGTTTGGGTGAGTCTTCTCAAGAGATTGGTAACATCGTCGCACTAATTAACGATATTGCCGACCAGACGAACATCCTGGCACTGAACGCTGCGATTCAGGCATCTATGGCGGGTGAAGCAGGCCGTGGTTTCGCCGTAGTTGCCGATGAAGTACAGCGTCTGGCAGAGCGTTCTGCATCTGCGACCAAGCAGATTGAAGGCCTGGTAAAAACCATTCAGACCGATACCAACGAAGCTGTAATTTCGATGGAACAGACTACTGCCGAAGTTGTGCGTGGTGCGAACCTGTCTAAAGATGCCGGTGTGGCACTAGACGAGATTCAAACTGTATCGAATAACCTTGCAAAACTGATTGCGAACATTTCCGATGCAGCAAAACTTCAGGCTGCATCTGCGGGTCATATTGCAACGACGATGAACGTTGTACAGGAAATTACTTCACAAACAACGACTGCAACCTTCGATACGGCACGTTCGGTATCTGAACTTGCCAACATGGCCGATGCATTACGTGAATCTGTATCTGACTTTAAACTTCCAGAATAAGTCAGACAAATTTGGGGGAAGGAGCGTGTCTTAATTCCGGTTAGGACACCTCCACATACAGATCAAGCCTCGACAAGATGTACTTAACTTCAAACGTTAGGTCTCGCGTGACGGTCACAATCAAGTTTGAGCGCCCTTCTTGGCGGCAGAACGTAAGAAGCCTTAGCTATGAAAGAAATATTAAAAGATCTAGTTGAAACAACAGCGCTTCCTGAAGATAGTTATCTTGATCAAGATGCTGAAATTTTAGAGATATTTGTCGAAGAGATTGAAGAAATCTTTGTCGAGTTAAATGCTTTATTGCCACAGTGGTTTGCCACACCAGATCATCAAGAAACATTAACCACCATTCGCCGCCATTTCCATACGCTGAAAGGTTCGGGTCGTATGGTCGGTGCGAAGCAGGCGGGTGAAATTGCCTGGGCAGTTGAAGATACTTTGAACCGTGTACTTTCAGGTTCAATCAAATTAACACCAGTCATTCAGAAGTTTGCGCAAGCAACTTTAAATATCTATCAATATATATTGTATCCATGCTTTAAGCAGGTACAGCCATTAACCATTGATTTACGTCCAGTCGTACTTTTAGGACAACAATTACAACAGCAATTGAGTCCAGAACCGGCACTTGAAGAATTATTGCTACTTGCGGACAATCTGACTGCTGAAGGTCAGCTAACAGGTCTTGAGCTTGCGGATACTGCAAAAGCAGATTCATCAGGAGTAGAGATTGCTGAAACTGCTACCGCAGAACGAGTAGAAGTTGCTGAAGAACGTACTGACCTTGAAGAAACGGTGGCGATCTTTGTTGAAGAAGCCGAGGAACATCTTGCGACAATCCATGATTTCCTAAAACATGAAAATAGTGCCAAGCAAGACTATAATGGCCTGATTCGTGCATTGCATACCCTGCGTGGCAGCTCTTCTATGGCACAGATTGATGATATCTGTGAGGCCAGCGTTAAAGTAGAGAATTTATTTAAAACGCTGGTTCAGGATGAAATTGCTTCAACTTCCAAAGAAACAGCACTATTACAGCAATATTCAGAATTTATCGGTGATTATTTACATCTATTGAAACAAGGTAATACTGAAAAGCTGGCAGGGATTTCTGCTACTTTTGAGGATGCCTGGGATACCTATGGCTTTACTGTGACTGAACAGCAGGATGCTGATCAATCTCAAGGTATGGTTACACGTCTGGTTGAACTGAATATTGATCAGTTACTGGATGCCGAATTTGAGTTTGATAAGCGGGTACTTGAAGAATATCCAGATTATATTGAAGCTTTGAGCCAGCAAGCCGCAGAGCTGATGGTACATACGGATAACCGTGCATCGATCGGTATTCATGAATTCGCATCCCAGTTAAAAGAAGCTTATGATGCTTTGCTGGCGAGACCGGTCTTGCTTGAAAGTGATTATGCCTTCGAACTGTTTGCACAGGCACACCAGGAATTTATTCACCTGTTCGATACGCTCGCGGCAGGACAGCGGGTGATTTTGAATGCCGAAGTTGAAAAACTTCTGGCGGATCTGTCTGCCTTTGTACAGCAAGACATCGAAGTATTCGCTACAGACAAAGTTGTTGAAACTGAGGTATCTGCGCCAGTAGAGTCGGATATATCCACAGCAGTTGATTTTACTGGGCTCAGCCAGCGTATTGCAGTTGATCGTCAGCAGCAGGACGCTGAAGATGCGAACCGTGATTTCGATGAAGACTTGCTGGATATCTTCCTGGAAGAAGCAGATGAGTTGCTGGCAGGCATTGATGAAGACCTGAATACCTGGTCCAAAGAACCTGAAAATACCCACTCATTGAACAATCTGATGCGTTATTTGCATACCCTGAAGGGGGGTGCAAACATGATTGCTGCCACGCATATCGGTTCGATTGCACATGAGCTGGAAAGTATTTATGAGCGCGTGATCCGTCAGCAGATTACCGTAACACCTGCATTGATCCAGATTATCCGACTGGTACAGGATAACGTGTCAGACCGTATCCAGAGTATTCGTGATAATAAGATTGATTATCCGGCACCTGAAGCTATTCATATGCTGCAAAATATCCAGGCACTTGTGGCTGGAACAGCTACTGCAACTCCGGTAGCTGCTGTTGAGACGGTAGAAGCAGAGACTTCTGTAGAACTAGAAGTTATTGACGATGCATCAGAATCTGCTGAGATCGTTGTGGAATCACAAGCGCTTGAGCGAGTAGACAGCTTTGAAACTGAATCTGTTCCTGCATCAGATGAGCAAATTCAGGAAGACCAGTCAGGCGAAACACTTACGGCTGAGTCAGCTGAATCTATGCTTGCTGATGAAGATGATCTGCAAACGATTGTTGAAGAAACCTTCCTGGAAGAATCGCAAGAGATTCTGGAAAATGCAGAAAAATTACTGAACCAATGGTTCGATCAGCGAAGTGATCGTAGCTTATTGCTGCAACTTCAGCGTGCTGCCCACAGTATTAAGGGTGGCGCCCGCATGATCAGCAATGAAAGCATCGCAAGTATTGCTTATGGTCTGGAAAGTGCATTTGAACAATTTGCTGTTCATCATTTTAACTCCAATGCCTATGACAGTCTGCTGCAAAAGACCCTGAAATGGCTGGGTCAAGCCATTTTTGATCATGATTACAATGGTTTTGAGCAAATCAAAGCAGCGCTGGATGCGATTGAGTTTGTAGATGTCACTGCACAGCTACCTGAACGTCTGACCAAAACTGAAAGTCTGGAAGTTACAACTGGCTTCGAGTTTGTTCAAGGTGATGGTACTGAACCACCAAATATGATGGGTGAGTGGGCTGAGAACACCTCAAGCGATAGCAGTAACGAGATGATCCGTATTTCAGCCGAACTGGTCGAGAAGATGATTGACCTGTCAGGCGAAAATGCAATTAACCGTTCGCGTATCGAGATGGATCTGGGACAGCTCGGCAATACCTTAAATGAGATGGAACTGGCGATCAAACGTCTGGCTGATCAGCTGCGCCGTATGGAAGGCGAGCTGGAGTCTCAGATTATTGCCAAACATGGCTCAGAAAACTCACGCTATGCTGACTTCGACCCCTTGGAGATGGACCAATATTCATCCCTGAACCAGTTATCTAAATCTCTTGCTGAATCTGCATCGGACTTGGTCGACTTTAAGACCACGCTCGCGGAAAAAATCCGTGATACCGAAGGTTTGCTATTGCAACAATCGCGTATCCAGGCTGAGATTCAGGAAAGTCTGATGCGTACCCGTCTGGTACCATTTGACCGTATGTTGCCACGTTTACAACGTATTGTGCGTCAAACTTCGACCACACTGAACCGTCCGGCAGAGCTGATTGTTCAGAATACCGAAGGTGAACTCGACCGTACCATTCTGGAACGTCTGGTAAACCCATTTGAGCACATGCTACGTAACGCGATTGACCATGGTCTGGAAGATACTGCAGAACGGCTTGCGCTGAATAAGCCAGAAGTCGGTTCAATTGTCCTGAACATTAGCCGTCAGGGTACCGATGTCATTATCTCCTTTAGTGATGATGGTAAGGGAATTGATGCGGAGAGTATTCGTGCTAAAGCCATCAGTCTGGACTTGATCAAAGCGGAACAGCAGGTGGATCAGGAAGAATTGCTGCAATTCATCTTCCATCCAGGTTTCAGTACGGCTAAAGCAGTCACCCAGATTTCTGGTCGAGGTGTTGGTCTGGACGTGGTACAAAGCGAAATCAAAACGCTGGGCGGTCACGTTTCGGTAAATTCTGAACTGGGCAAAGGCACTACCTTTACGATTCGCGTACCGACCACTGTGGCAGTCAGTGATGCCTTGATGGTGAAAGCAGGTGACCAGCAATTTGCCATTTCTCTGGCACAGATTGACCGTATTGTCCGTATTGCACCAGCAACACTGGAAACTTACTTCAACAGTAAGGATGATTACTTCAAGATTGATGGTGTGAACTACAAGCTGCGCTATCTGTCTGAGTTTGTCTCTAATCAGCCAATTCCACGTTTGAACAATGTTGCGCATTCATTACCAGTACTCCTTATCAAGGGTAATGGTGGTCAAAGTATCGCTTTGCTGGTGGATCAATTAGTTGGCTCACGTGCACAGATCGTAGTGAAACCGATTGGACAGCAGTTTGCCAGTGTGGGTGTGATTGCAGGGGCAACCATTCTTGGTGATGGTCAGGTCTGTCTGATTCTGGATGGTCAGAATATTGCCCGTCAGGTTCAGGCGACTCAGCGTATCAAACAGTTATCTGATCAGCAGGATCTGTCGCGTCGTGGTAATGCACGTCGTCTGGTCATGATTGTCGATGACTCGGTAACTGTACGTAAGGTAACGTCACGTCTGTTAGAGCGTCAGGGTTATGATATTGTCACTGCCAAAGATGGTGTCGACGCGATTGAACAGTTGGAAAATGTCCGTCCAGACCTGATGTTGCTGGATATTGAAATGCCACGTATGGATGGTTTCGAAGTAACTAACCTGGTTCGCCATCATGATATTCACTGCAACTTGCCAATTATCATGATCACCTCACGTACTGGGGAGAAGCATCGTGAGCGTGCCTTCAGTCTGGGTGTGACACACTATATGGGTAAACCGTTCCAGGAAGCGGAGCTGCTTGCCAATGTTCAAGAATTAATTGCTGCTCAACAGGGGTAATGAATGAATAGTCAGACTAATGTGAACGCAGTGTCGGCCGATAAAATCAGCCAGCAGGAGCTACAGCATCTCATTACCGTATCTACGGGATTTATTGATGCGTATATCATCGACTGTCATGGCAAGGATCCGATGTTGCTGCCGCAGAACATCGTTCTGTCAGCGCTGGATAGTGCTACACAGGTAAAAACTGTAGAGTGGCATGATGCACAACTTCCAGTTTATGCAGTGAATGATCCAGACCGTAAGAATGGTGTAGCATTAGTCATTGAAGGGGATGAAGCGAATCAGCGTTTTGCCCTGATGTGCAATGAAATGCCCAAGACCATCCGTTTACGTATTTCGGAAATTGTCGATGATGAACGCGAAGTGACAGATCCGACGATTTTCCAGTATGTACGTATGGGCGAGGCGATGTACCATATTCCCCAGATGGCATATATTCAGTCCCTAGTCGGCCATTAAGCTATATAAATCTAAGAATATAAAAAAGGAACTCAATGGAGTTCCTTTTTTATTTGGAGCTTTTCAATCTGGCTTAGTTTGCCAACAAATGGATCAGGATTTTTTCGTAAATTTCAGCCAGTGGTTCCAGATCTGCAATATCGACATGCTCATTAATCTGGTGAATCGTTGCATTCAATACGCCTAGCTCAAGAACTTGAGCACCGGTAGGGGCAATGAAACGGCCATCTGAAGTACCTCCAGAAGTTGACAGTTCGGTTTCAGTACCAGTGACATCACGGATCGCATCTTTAGCAGCATTCACCAGTTCACCGACTGGTGTCAGGAATGGCAGCCCAGATAAAGTCCACTGAATGTCATATTCCACACCATGATGATCCAGAATTTCTAAAGTACGTGCTTTTAATTCGTCAGCAGTTACTTCAGTTGAATAACGCCAGTTGCACAGTAAATTCATTGTGCCTGGAACAACGTTGGTTGCGCCTGTGCCAGCATTGATATTGGAAATCTGGAAAGAGGTTGCCGGGAAGTATTCGTTGCCATTATCCCAAACAGTTTCACAGAGTTCAGCGATGGCTTTAGATGCAGTATGAATTGGATTCACAGCAAGATGGGGATAGGCTACATGACCTTGTTTACCTTTGACAGTCAGGTTGGCATTCAATGAGCCACGACGGCCGTTTTTAACAATATCACCAAGTTTATTGGTACTAGATGGTTCACCTACCAGACACCAGGTAATTTTCTCATTACGCGCTTCTAAGGCCTCAATGACTTTTACCGTACCATTGATTGATGGACCTTCTTCATCAGAAGTGATCAGGTAAGCAATTGAACCTTTATGATCTGGATATTTCTCTACAAAGCGCTCAGTAGCAACAACCATGGCTGCCAAGGCAGTTTTCATATCTGCACTGCCGCGACCATAAAGTTTACCATCACGGATTTCTGGCAGGAACGGGTCAGAGTTCCAGGCATCCAGGTTGCCGGTTGGCACTACATCTGTATGACCTGCAAAACAGAACACCGGGCCATCCGTCCCTTTGCGTGCCCAGATATTGTCGACATCTTCAAAACGCATGTTTTCGATATTGAAGCCTACCTTTTTCAGGCGTTCTGCCATGATGTTCTGGCAATCATGATCGACTGGAGTAACGGAAGGCTGACGTAACAGTTGCAGGCTTAAATCGAGAGTTGCGGAAGATGTCATATGAGATTCATTCATAAATCAAGAATATTGTGGGCACTATGATAGGCGAAGAAATAGTAATTTGGGAATCTCAGACATAAAAAAACCCTGACAAGCGCAGGGTTCTTTTACTAAGGCAATAAGATTAGTTGCGGCGAATTTCATCAGAAGTTTTTTCTGCTGTACCAGTCACGGCTTCACCCGCTTTAGACACATCTTTACCAACGCCTTTCACAGTATTACAACCTGTAAGTACAAATGCCAAGATTAAAGAAGTTGCAAGAATTTTTTTCATCATCATCTCCGTGTTATCAATAATAAAATTATTATGATGTGGAACTTAGATTAGAAAATATACGAAAGAAAAAATATATGGTTTTCATAGTGCTTGCGTAAATTAATGTAATAGTTATCAAATTTTTCAGTAAATATCCTAGATCAGTGTCGGGACACGGAACATATAGAAATCTCCGCTGAGTGCCGATTTATATAAGCCATTAGTCCACCACTGTGGATAGTCACTGCTCATATGCCGGTTTGGATAGATCCATTCATGTCGTTGCAAACGATAAAAGCCTTGTTCCCGGTCTGGAATCTGATAGCCCCAGCTGCCCAAACGCCGTCCTGTATTCACCCAGTCTGGAATAGGCGCGCTGCGATGGACTGGTAAATACAGTTGTCCCTTCAATATGCAGAATCGCTGATCAATCGGATAATCCAGCGCATCCGGAAACTGGAACTGTTTTTGGGTGAAATGCTGCAACTTGCGATTCAAGGTATCGCTTCGGTTTAAGCCATACCAATGCGGCAAGCTAAAATCTGCTTCAGCCAGATAGTATTTTAAAGCAATTTCCCAGTGTTCAATTTTTCCGCTGATTTTATTGAACAGCAGAAAATCGAGTTCACCAAAGGTTCTGGATCCGTCAATCTTCTGAATACTATGTCCAAGCAGGGTATAGGGATGATAACCCTTATCCAGCAGCCAAAACCAGATCAGCATTTCGAAACGCAGTCCAAGACGGGTACTTTTGAGTTGTGCAACAAAGTTTTCCAAAGCCTGTGGATTTTGATCCAGTTCTAAAAGTCGTGGATGATAATTTTCCAGATATTGTTGCCACATTTGATCTGAATGCAAGTCAAAGGCATGCTCTAGTTCAAGTTTGTCAGGCACCTGAGAAAGGATATTTGGACTGCCAACAGCGAATGCCAGCTGACGTACCAGTGGATGCTGATACTGTTGCCACGGTTCAATAAAGTCCTGAGTCAGGCAGGGTACAGGCATGAAGAGTCCTAGCTAAATATGCAGAAATACAACGGATAAGAATCAAAAACACCTTATACTACCCCAATTCCATGGTTAGGGTTGCTGTATGAAAGTGTTGTTTTGGCGAAGTCTGGTGGTCATTTTTGTGACATTAGGCTTTATAGGTGCGGTTTTGCCTGGCATGCCAACAACGGTTTTCTTGATTCTGGCCACATGGGCTGCCTCTAAAGGCTGGCCGCAGATGGATGAGTGGCTGCTGAATCACCCTAAATATGGACAGACTTTACGCGACTGGCGTGCCAATCGGACCGTGCCGCGTAAAGCCAAATGGTTTGCCAGTATCATGATGCTGGTTAGCGGGATTATCATGTTATTTACCAATGCACCGCTGGCTGTCAAAATCTTTACTGATCTGACCATGCTAATCGTGGCAATCTGGTTATGGTGCCGCCCGGAACCCAAGCCAATCTCTGAAAAGCATATACCGTCTGAAAGGGAATAAATGTATGCAGCAATGGACTATAGAACAAGCCGATATTCAGATTGATCTGGCTGCACAAAAACTGTATCTACCTCGTTTTGCCAAGAGTTATTCAATTTCAAGTGGTAAAAATGGTATCGGAGAAATAGAAAATAGTGGTAAAACGCCTCGAGGCTGGCATAAAGTTGCGCAAAAAATCGGGACTGATACACCATTGAATAGTGTATTCATTGCCCGTCAGGCTACAGGAGAGATTTATTCTGAATCACTGGCAGCAGAATTTCCCAATCGGGACTGGATTCTGACCCGGATTTTATGGCTGAGTGGTTTGGAAGACGGTTTTAACTATGGTGAAGGTTGTGATACTTACCGCCGTTATATCTACATTCATGGCACGCCAGATACAGAACCGATGGGGATACCAATGTCACATGGCTGTATCCGTATGCGTAATACCGACCTGATCGAGCTGTTTGATCTGGTTAATGAGCAGGCTCTGGTTTATATCTCAGAACATGCTTTAGAAAAATAGTCTCTTACCAATGTTTTCATGGCTCCTATTTTAAATCTCTACAGAGAGTGAGATAGGGTAGAGAGCGTAAAAGGATTTTATCTCACTATTCACCTTTAAATATGAGTAACCAGGCAGCTTTAGAGCATAATGAAAAGCATGGTTTGCCTTTGAAATAAGCTGAATTTCCTCCTGAATCGAAAAATATGGCATAAATCCCGACTTATTTTTGATTAAAAATAATTGCAGATACGTTTTTACATGATCACAACGTGTCCTTAGATAAAGCTTTGTATACTATTTCAGTGAAATAGCGGCTTTTGGACCGTATGGTGTATATAAGGAACGATCCAGCAAGCAATGAATACCGCCTTATCTGAGTTCGAGATTCAATAAATTTCGGTATAGACTTAAAAAATAAACAAAAAGTGTTGTTTTTTTTGGCGATCAACCTATTTTTTAATCACTCGAACCTAAAAAGTGGAAAACATTCGGAAAAGCGTTTGACACGCTGTGAAGATTCTCTATAATGCACCTCATCAAGCGATGAAGTCGATTTGAAAGGGCGCTTAGCTCAGTTGGTAGAGCGTCTGCCTTACAAGCAGAATGTCGGCGGTTCGATCCCGTCAGCGCCCACCAAGCTTCTTTCAAAGTTGAGATCTTTTAGTGCAGCGGTAGTTCAGTTGGTTAGAATACCGGCCTGTCACGCCGGGGGTCGCGGGTTCGAGTCCCGTCCGCTGCGCCACTTTAAGTTCTTGATGAATCGTTTGCCACAATAGCGACATTGTGTAAGTGCAGCGGTAGTTCAGTTGGTTAGAATACCGGCCTGTCACGCCGGGGGTCGCGGGTTCGAGTCCCGTCCGCTGCGCCATTTACATGATAGACCTTTTGAGGGCGCTTAGCTCAGTTGGTAGAGCGTCTGCCTTACAAGCAGAATGTCGGCGGTTCGATCCCGTCAGCGCCCACCAGATTTTTTGTGATGCAGCGGTAGTTCAGTTGGTTAGAATACCGGCCTGTCACGCCGGGGGTCGCGGGTTCGAGTCCCGTCCGCTGCGCCATCCTTAGAATCGAAACAGTTTGACCCTTTGAGGGCGCTTAGCTCAGTTGGTAGAGCGTCTGCCTTACAAGCAGAATGTCGGCGGTTCGATCCCGTCAGCGCCCACCATATCTTTTATAGATATACGACACGCAGCGGTAGTTCAGTTGGTTAGAATACCGGCCTGTCACGCCGGGGGTCGCGGGTTCGAGTCCCGTCCGCTGCGCCATTTTTCATTTCCTGATGTGAAGAATGTGTTATCAAAGTCTAAGACTACGCGCTTCGCTTGTCTTGCATCATAAAAAATAACGATGTTATTTTTTACTCTTCAGGGCGCTTAGCTCAGTTGGTAGAGCGTCTGCCTTACAAGCAGAATGTCGGCGGTTCGATCCCGTCAGCGCCCACCATATTCTCTCTTGCTTAAAATCTAAATTTTCCATAGAATCCTAAGTCTATAATAATTTATAAAATTTCATGGCTATGAGAAATCCATATCAGCGCAAGGCCGCGGCTAAAACTCAAAATACTCCTTACGATCCTCTACAAGTTTATAAACAGTTCATTGAAACAATTGTGGCACAAGGCTGCATTTACGCCTTATACCAAGATGGCTGGGCACTCTGTGCAACGCCAACAGGGCAAAAGGCTTTTGCAACCTGGCAGAGTAAAGGCTTGGCAAAACTGCTCATCAAAGATAACTGGGAAAAATACGAAATTCAGGAAATCAGCTTCAAAGACTTTATTGAAAAAGTGATTCCTTTCCTGCGTGAAGAACATACCGCTTTATCTCTAGATCTGACGCCTGAAGGGCAAAATATTCTGGTTGCACCAGAAAAAATGCTGCTGGATATCAAGAATTATCTGTATCAGATTTATGTACAGAAGCCGGAGATCTTTAAAAACGGTCATATTCCATTGCCACGCCAAATCCGATTGCATTGATTTTTATCTTTTAAATAAATCTTTTTTAATATTCATTCAGCAACCAGCCGCTAAGAAAAGCAAAATACTCGCGTAGCCACGAGTTATAGCGAATATATAGTGGTGTTTCTGCGCTAATACTGATGACCTGTGTATAGCCCTGATGTCTGGCTATGGCACGAGCACGAATGCTATGAAAGTCACTGGTGACAATGGTAATTGGATCATTCAAAGTAATCTGATGACGGTTTAAAATCTTTTTGGAGTTGATCAGATTGAGTTGGGTGCTGGTACTTTGATCTTCCATTGCAACTGGATTACGAACAGCAGGATATGACTGTTTAAGGTAAGTCTGCATCACTTCAGCTTCAGTATATTTCTCCTGAAAACTCAAGCCACCCGTCATAATGATCAATGCTTCTGGATGCAATTGTACATAGTCAGCTGCAGTGTCGAGACGTTTTTGCAAGGTTGGCGAGGGTCGGTTGTTTTCTATACCACTACCTAAAACCAGGATTGCCTTGGTTGGCAATTGGGTATTATCACTATTGATATTGCTTTGAATATAGCCAAAGAAGATCAGAACACTGGCAACCCAGGTAAAAAGTCCAATCCACATCCATTTCCATACACTGGAACGAAACCTGGAGTGCTGGTGCCATTGCTGGAAATAGGAAAAGAACAGGGCGTAAATAATCAGTAACACGCCAATCAATAGTGGTAGCAAGATTCCCAGATGAATCTTGTTCTGTAAGAGTAACCAGAGACTGTCTGCACTCAGTAAAATCCCTACAATACTACTGATCAGGCATTTATAAAAATCTGACATGAATAATCCTGTAATTTTCATATTTTATTGTAGGTATTTCAGTTTTATAGGCAAGAAAAAACCGGGCAACATGGCCCGGTTTTTCTATCATTCACTGATTAATACACATCACGGCGATAACGACCGTCCTGACGTAATTGATCAACAGTTGATTCACCTAGAATATCAATCAGTGCCTGATCGACATCACTGGCCATGCCATCAATGCTACCGCAGACATAAATCACAGCACCATTGTTCATCCAGGTTTTCAGCTCATCCGCCTGTTCACGGAGCTTGTGATGTACATAAACTTTTTCAGCCTGATCACGTGAGAATGCCAGATCCAGACGTTTTAGTGTACCTACAGTCAACCAGGCTTCCAGGGTTTCCTGATAGAAGAAATCGTGTGCACGCTGACGTTCACCGAAGATCAGCCAGTTTTCATTATAGTCCTGACGGTTACGAGTATGCAGTAAACTCATCAGGCCAGCGATCCCGGTACCATTACCAATACAGATAATTGGGCGGTTATCATCCACCAGATGGAAGGAATCATTGCTGCGAATACGCAAGGCAATAGGTGCATTGAGTGCGGCATATTGTGTTAACCAGCCTGAACCTAGACCAAGTTCACCGGATGCATCCTGTTGCTGACGAACTACGAGACGCAAGATCTGTTGGCTTGGAATACTGGCAATAGAATATTCACGTGTTGGTAACACGGGTAACTGATTCAGTAATTCTTCTGAAGAAATAAATGGGAAAATTGGCTGAGTCAGATCACGATTCCAAAGGATGTCTTCTATACGTTGCTGCATAGAGGCAACCACAGTACCTGCAGGAATTTGGTGTGCTGCCAGGAATTGCGCAATGCGTTCAGCACTGTTCCCTGGCTGGATTTCTGCAATATCACCCGCTTGCCATTGTGCTTCATGTTCAGGTTTAAATTCCAGGTTAAAGGCTGGAGCTCCCAGACTGCCTGGATTCAACACCTCACGTTTTACAAGGGTCCAATGGTCAAAGGTTTTATCAATGTCCATGGCCTGAAGTTCTAGCTGAGTTGACTGAGCGAGTGCGGCATTCCATTGCTGGATATGCTCGTTACTGGCATTGTCGACTTCAATAGTGGTAAATAATTGCTGAGCACCATTATTTTTCAGCCATTGATCAATACGGTGACCAAAACTACAGAAAGTATCCGGATATTCTTTAGAACCCAGCGCCAGTACAGCATAATGAAGATGACTCAGGTCAGCCTGACCGGACAGAATTTTCTTCTCAAATGACGAAGCCAGGTCTGGTGCTTCACCGGTACCATAAGTACTTGCAATAAAGAGCACCTGTTCAGCCTGTTGCAGATCAGCCAGCGTCAGCTGTTGTACGGCTTTTACCCTTGCTGGTTGATGTGCTTGTTGCAAGGCAGTTGCGGTACGCCATGCCAGCTGTTCAGAAACACCGGTTTGTGTGGCATAAGCAATCAGCCAAGGCCTGGCATTTGGATCAATATTGACGGCTGTAGCGCCTTGACGTGCGGCAAGGGTTAATTTCTTCTGTTTACGACGCTTCAGATACAGCATCCAGCCGGTCACAAAGAAAAGTGGCATCAGCAGTGACGCGACCATGGCAAAGAACTGGTAGATCGGACCAAAGAAGCTGCCACGGTGAACCGGTAACATACTGCTCATGATCTTTTCATTCAGCTTTTTGTCTTCATACATTTCTACCGATGTAAATGCTGCATCCTGATAGTTATAAGTAGCATTATTACGGGCACGCTCATGCTGAACTTCAACATCAGTAAAGCTGAGTTTCAGTTCACCATCGGCTTTTTTAGGGATATTAAAAGTAACCGTTGAATATTTATCATTGAATTCATTCTGGAAACCTGCCCAGCTCTTGTTCAATGCAGTAAGTAGAAGGGTATCATCAACACCTCTCTCGCGACCTTCACCGCGATTTTCGCGCTGACCTTCGCTTCGTGGACCACGTTCGCCTGCACCTTCACCACGTGATTCGCCAGCACTACGACCTTGTTCTGCACCACCACGGCCGCCTTGACCTTGCTGCATTTCAGGTTGTGGACGTTCTACACCCAGCACCTTGAACATACCGTTGCGCCACCAGTCATAAGACCAGTACAGTCCGGTACACGCCAGGATCAGGTAAAAAATCACGACCCAGGTTCCAACAACCGCGTGCAGATCCCAGATAAAGTTACGACCTTTCAGTTGCGGCTTCACAGCTAGCCACTGCTTCACTGAATGGCGTTTTGGCCAGCGTAGGTAAAGACCCGACAAGACAAAGAAAATCAGCATCAGGGCGCAGGCACCTGTGATCTGCTTGCCGACAGGCCCAATGGTTAAATAGCGGTGTAGCTGCTGTATGAACTGGAAGAACTCACGGCCTTTGATTTCAGGTAGTACTTCAGCCGTATACGGGTTGACCATCATGTTGTAGCCACGACGAGCACCTTCTTTGGCAATATTAACCGTACTGGATCCTGTTGGACTGGCATCCAGGCTCACGCTGTTGATCTGCATTTCAGGATTTTGCTGCTTAAAGTGCTGATACAGCTCAGCCGGGCTGAGTTTCGGTCCGGATTGTGCCTGTACGGTATAACTGTCCGTATTGATCCATTTCAGGATCTGTTGTTCATAGGAATATATCGCCCCGGTAACGCCCATAATTGACAGGACCAGACCGGCAGTAATTCCAAGAAACCAGTGGATCTGGAAAAAGGTTTTTTTAAACATGGTCGTTGGATGAAAATACGAATATTAGAAAATGGTCTGATTATAAAGGAATATCGCAATAGAATGATGGATTTTGCGGATAATATTTATTCTCATTATCGTTTACAGTTATGAATACAAAAAAACCTCCGTACCCAGGTAGGAGGTTTTTTAATGAAAGTTCGTATCAGATTTCTTTCGGTTCGCCTACTTCTTCACGTAAATGCTTGCGAATGGTTTCGAATGAGAAATTTTTGCTATCCAGGCGTTTTGGCAGGATATAAGCACCTTGCTGACCTTTAACTTTGAAATTAACCAGCATGAATTCAGGTGTATTGTACCATTCATAGATGTCTTTCCAGCCAATCGCACCTACACCTTCTTGTAGACCCATTTTCTGACGCATCACGATCCCGTGAGGTTGTACACCCAGACGAATACCTTTAATTTCCTGAACTGGAAATTCGTTCATCTTACGCTTTACATACCATTCCAGACCAAAAGTACGGATCAGGTAGTACAGCACCACACACACCAGTGCCACCCAGCAAAAAATCGTAGAATAGTTCTTGAGCATGATAATGCCCAGAATAGAAAGTGCCACAACTGCAACCATGATCAGCCAGGCTTTCATGCCAATTTTATTGGTACTGCGCCAGATCATTAGCTGAGCATGACGTTGTTCCTGTTCTGTCACTTCATAGTTCACAGGCTGTAGGGTATAGGCGTATAAATTTTTCGCGGTCATAGTGAAATTTACAAATTTAAAACTGCAAAAAGTTTAGCATTATTTGTACCAATTCAGTGAGTATATTGTTCCAAAATCAGTCAAATTATAATGAGGCTAATTCGGTTGCCTGCTCATCACGTTCATGGCTTAAACTTTGCTTTAACTGACTGAGTTGATTCAAGATACTGAACATTAAGGACAGTTGCTGCAAAATGATCAGGGATTTCTGGTCTTCATCCTGCTGGTGTGACAGGCGTTGACGAATATTGTGGATCATATTCTGTGCACTGAGATCGGGCACTTCATCGGCCAGCAATGCACCACGAATGTCTTCAAGCGCCTGATCTAGCAGGCTTAAAATTTCCTGATCCTCGATTTTCTCACGATGTGCACCCAGCGCAGCAATATAGCTGATCAGGGTATGATTCAGACAAAGAAATTCGAAAGCCTGGCTCTTTTGCAAAGGATCAAAATCGGGCTCAGTCGCCAAGGTCGAAATCAGGGAGGCAACTTCAGCATCGGTATTATGTGCAGCGCGACGCACGATCCGGTAACGCAGACCATTGTTACGCCCAGTTTTATACTGTTCAATCACTTCGCTAAGATAATCGACCTCAGCATTTAAAGAACGTTTGATTGAACGCGGCAGACGGCGGAATTTCCAGTCAGGGAAGATAAAGCTCACCCCGAACCAGGCAATCGCACAGCCAATGAGGGTATCAATCATCCGTGGCAATGCTGCGGAAAAGCCCACACCATCCAGGTTAAAGTTAATCAAAGCCAGAATGGTGATGAAGGCTGTAGCTTGCGCATACTGCTTGCTGCGTAATTCAAAGAACAGCACGCCACTCAGGATCAGAAGCAGTAATTGACCTTCGATTGAAGGGACAAAATACAGAACGGCAAAGCCCAGGCTAATCCCAATCAATGTGCCGACTATCCGCAGACGTAAGCGGCGCTTGGTGGCGTTAAAGTTGGGCTGACTCACGAACAGGGCAGTCAGCAGAATCCAGTATCCATATTCGATATTGGTCAGCTGTACAAAGATATAAGAAATCAGCAGTACAATTGACAAACGCACCGCATGACGGAACAGCACGGATTCCGGGGTCAGATGCTGTTTGATCCGGATCCGGATATCTTCCCAGCCTTTTAAGTCGTCATCTTTGAGCTGGTTTTCAATATGTTTGGCACGCTCGAACTTAATATTGCGTTCAGTTTCCAGATTACGTAACTGAGCATCAATCGACTTTAAGTTTTGATACAGGGAAAACAGTGCATTGATCCAGACTTCATCATACTGCTGTTCCTGACGTAACTTATCCAGCGAATAGCGCAGGTTCTTAAAGGCATGCTTAAACCGCGAATTATGCTGGTAGGTTTTGCGCTGAAGGATACTTTCGCTCAGGTCCTTACAGGCTTTGCCCTGAATCGACAAAATGCGCTGAAAGCGGAACAGAATATCACTATGCTCAAAAATCTTTGCCAGTTTCTGATAATCAATATGCGCTGAGTCCGCCCGCTCATGAATGTCTTGGGCAATAAAATAATATTGCAGGCTGCGACGGGTGTCTTTCTGTCCTCGATCTCCCTTGAGTCGGGTCAGTAAAGCAGCTTTCATATCATTAAAAATCGCAATTAATTTGCCATTTTCAAGTGAAAGTTCAATCATGCTTTGCTGATAACTACTCGATGTCATATCAACATCAAATAGATTCGATTTGGCATAAAGAAAGTTACCGAGCGACGAATAGCACTTGGCCAGATTGTCTTGTGCCAGACGGGCAGGGAACAGCAGGAAACTGATTGTAGATAACAGGCCATACCACATGGCACCGATAACCAGCAGACCTGCCTGGGTGTACCAGTTATCAAACAGTTCCACCCCGAGCATGGAATAGACTGAGATCACTAGACAGCCATAGGAAATCGTAGCATAACGCCGTCCCAGCGAGCCGAGCAGAATTAAGCCAATACAGGACACGATGAGTGCCAAGGCAAACAGGATCGGGTACGGAAATAACAGATAAACGGCAGAGGCTGTAATAAAGAAGCCAATATAAGTATAGAGGAGATTCAGAATCCGGACCGAGAAGCGGTCGTCAATATCGCTTAAACCTGCTGCCACCACACCCAAGGTCAGTGGAATGGTCATTAACTGCTGACCCATCAGATAAGGCACAAAGGCAGTTCCTGCAAAGGCAATGATCATCCGCAGATTATACATAAACGTCGTATTGCCGGTGGTTTGCTTGAAACGAGTGAGCCAGGATTTCAAGATTCGTCCTTCTATACCACTGTCTTTAGATAAAGACTTAATAAATGTGTGAAAATTTAGCAATAAAAATAAGTAAATTTGCTTCACAAATCATACTATGCCCTGTGTAAACTTGTCTGCACAGCGCTCATTTAAATTCTAAATATTATTATGTCGACAACAACGACCAATAAAAACTATGCCATGTCCTGGATCATATTACTGGCATCCCTCACTGCACTTGGCCCGCTTTCTATTGATATGTATCTGTCGGCATTGCCACAAATGGCTGATGATTTTGGTGTCACTACCCAGCAGGTGGCAAACAGTTTGCCCGCCTATTTTCTGGGGCTAGCGATCGGGCAGCTGGTCTATGGTCCGGTCAGTGACCGTATCGGACGTAAACCGCCATTGTACTTTGGTTTAGCCTTATATGCAGTGGCAAGTCTGCTCTGTGTATTTGCTCAAAATGAATGGAGTCTAATTGCCGCACGGGTGCTGCAAGCCTTAGGCGGATGTGTCGGTGTGGTAATTGCCCGCGCTGCGATCCGTGATCGCCTAGATATGCATTCAGCAGCTCAGGCTTTTGCCAGCATGATGATTGTCAGTACGATTGCTCCAATTCTAGCGCCGAGTATGGGTGCCTGGGTATTGCTGGTATTTGAATGGAATATGATTTTTGTATTGCTGATGCTGTTTGGTCTGGTGATTCTGGCATGCGTACATTTTTTCTTTAAAGAAACCCTAGAGCCAGAACGCCGTTTACAACTGAATTTTACCCAGGTCATGAGCCTATATCAGGCAATTTTTCAGGATGAAAGTTTCAGAAAGCCAATGTTTGCTGGTTGTTTTTCCAGTGCAGTCTTGTTCTGTTATATCACCTCATCTTCAGCGATTCTGATGGATCATTTTCATTTAAGTGAGCAGCAGTTTGCTTATGTCTTTGGTGGTAATGCGGTCGGGATTATGCTGTTTTCCACCTTGAATAAAAAGCTGGCACATCGGTTTGGGATTTTAAGTCGTTTAAGAATTGGAACGACCTTACAACTTAGTGGCGTAATTGCTTTGTTGGTGCTGGGAATAATTGAGACTGAATCTTTAATTCTGGTCATTGTTGCCATGTTTATGGTGGTGGCATCTACTGGTTTTACCGGACCAAATGCCATGGCGATTGCGATGTCTGAGCAGGGGGCACGTGCTGGAACTGCCAGTGCCATTATGGGCAGCATGCAGTTTGCCTGTGGTCTGCTTGGCGGGATTCTGCTGAACTTTATGTGGTGGAATGCTTTATTTAATATGGCGCTGGTAATGGCGATCTTTGTTGGGATTGCGGCAGTGACCATTTACCGTCTGCAGCTGCCGTCGCCTAAAGGGGATTAAACATAGGGACGGCATAACTGCTCAAGATAAGCTTACAAGTTCAGACAATTAGTCATTTAAAAAGACAGCGAAGTCCTCAACTGGCACACGTGGCGTAATGAAAGTATTTACAATATCCTCTGGATCTGCATAGCCGAGAGCCATACCGCAAACCAATTCTTCATCTTCAGGAGCACCCACCACGTCTAGCACAATAGGATGAAAATAGTTCCAAGCTGCCTGTGGGCAAGTATCTAATCCACGTGCTTTAGCTGCCAGCATCACATTCTGGATCATCATGGAAATATCCATTTTCGAGCCAATGCCTAATGATTTGTGTACAGTAAAAAATAAACCTACTGGAGCATCAAACAGCTGGAAATTACGCAACTGCTGGCGTGCCATTTTCTCTTTTTCGCCTTTCTGAATATTCAGCAAGCCATACAGTCCCCAGCCATTTTCACGGCGACGGTCAATAAAAGGTGAAAGCCATTGTTCAGGATAATAAGAGAAAGTTTCTTTGTATTGCTCAGCCAGTTTTGGATTCTGATAAATCTCCATTTGTGCCTGACATACTTTCTCGACCAGTTCATCGCGTTTTTTACCTGTAAGTACATAGACTTTCCAGGGCTGGGTATTGGTACCGGAAGGTGCGCGACTGGCAACCGTTAAAATATCTTTCAAGGTATTTTGATCTACAGGCGTATTCAGAAAAGCACGAACTGAATGACGGGAAGTGATGGTTTGATCCACAGCATTGACGATTGTTTGATCCATATGAATTGTTATTTCCTTGATGGTAAGTTCTGACTATAAACTAAACAAATGATATTAACTGATGCGATGAAGTAAGTTCATCTATGAACAAAGGCTAAGCTAAAAATATTGGTTTTTAAGAATTGATCAATACTTCATTACTCTAAAACATGCCGCTGCACCTTTTATTCTTGGCTAAATTCGATATTAGCTATCTATAAATTAATTTTTTCTTAAATATCCTGTGATTAAGATAAATAAAACTTTCATAAAAATGCTGTATAAGCAATATAGACTACAATAATCCTAATAAAATAGATCGAAGCTTCAATGAATCTCCATTAAATATGCGGTATTTATAATGAATTGTTAAAACTTTAAAATAAGGAAAGATAGATCAAAAAATTATCTATTTATGAATTATTTTTATGAAAAGTCAAAATATTGTTAATAAAAAACAATAATACAGTGCATTAAGACACCGCATAATGTCCGACTTTTCATCTGAAGGTTCATTCTAAACATTCTGAACGGATCGTAAATATAAAAAACTGTGGTTATCGCGGTATTTCTGTAGCGTATCTGTGGGTTTGGAATGAATTTAAAAATATTGTGCTTCGAGATCCTGCAGGATGATGAAGCTTTTATCTCATCTTTCGATGCAGAACCGACTGTTTAACAGCCTCAAGATTTCGCACATTGTATTTTTAAGATGGTCTTAGGGTTATATGCAATCTGCCAGATTGCATTAACGAATTTGAATCAGGTGCTGAATTGTTTTGTTTTTCTAAAAGAGATTACTGTCCGTGTTGACTGATATAGGGTAGGGAGGTGGACATCATCCACTAAACTTAGGTCAAAAGATTACTTTTAGAACAACAAAAATTCAGAATCATCTTGGGCAAATAATTATGGATTTTACTTTTAACGCATTTTATACCTTGATTGCTGCAGTGATTGTCTTATTGCTCGGTCGTTTCCTGGTCAATAAAATCGATTTTTTAAAGCGCTATAACATTCCAGAACCTGTTGCAGGTGGTCTGGTTGCAGCGATTATCTCCCTGATCATCCATAGCTTGTGGGGTTACAGTATTACCACAAGTGCAGAATTGCAGACCAGTTTTATGCTGATCTTCTTCGCATCGATTGGTTTGAGTGCAAACTTTGCCAAGCTGCGTGAAGGTGGTATTGGTCTGGTGATCTTCCTGATCGCAGTTTCAGTGTTTATCATAGTACAGAACACTGTCGGTATGACATTGGCTAGCCTGTTGGGTATTGATCCACTGATTGGTCTGATTGCAGGTTCAATTACACTCACTGGCGGTCACGGTACGGCAGGTGCATGGGGCGAGATTCTGGAAACGCAACATGGTATCCAGGGTGCCCTGGTGATTGGTATGGCCAGTGCGACTTTCGGTCTGATCATTGGCGGTATCATCGGTGGCCCTTTGGCGAAAATGCTGATTAACCGCCATGAATTAGCCACGCCTCGTACTGCGGCTCAGGTTGAAAAACGTGATAATACTCCGCTAGATGTGAATTCAACTGAATACATTCCATTTGAATATCCACACCGCGTACGCCTGATTACCGCAGATAATGCAATTACTACACTGGGTCTGTTTGCAGGCTGTCTGGCATTTGCAGAATTTATGACCGGTTTCAGTAAAGGTACTGCATTTGAACTGCCAACCTTCGTTTGGGCGCTGGCTGGTGGTGTAATCCTGCGTAACGTGCTTGAAGGTGTGTTTAAGGTTAAGGTCTTTGATCGCGCGATTGATGTATTTGGTAATGCTTCATTATCACTTTATCTGGCAATGGCATTGTTATCTCTGAAATTATGGCAATTAGCCGACCTTGCGGGCCCACTGATGGTGATCCTCGGTGCACAGACTATTACCATGGCACTGTACGCAGCATTCATAACCTTTCGTGTCATGGGCAAAAACTATGATGCGGCTGTCCTGGCAGCAGGTCACTGTGGTTTCGGTATGGGGGCAACACCGACGGCAGTTGCAAACATGCAGGCCATTACCAATATGTACGGTGCATCACATAAGGCCTTCCTGATTGTACCGCTCTGTGGTGCGTTCTTCGTAGACTTGATCAATGCCACTGTGATTCAGGTAATTCTGAAATTCTTTGTATAAGGATAGATATGCAGAGTCATAACAATAAATCTAAGACGGATAGAAAGGATTGAATATGAATGAACAGCTCAATGAAACCCTGCTGGGTTGGGTCAATGCCCTAAATGGTCCACTTTGGGATTTTCTGGTCGTCTTCCTAGTGGCAGTGGGTATTCTGTATACCATCATGACTGGGGCCGTACAGATTCGTCTGTTCTGGCACAGTATGAAAGTCATGAAACGCAGCCGGAATGAAACCAAGGATGAGCATGGGATTACGCCATTCCAGGCCTTTGTAACGGGTTTGGCTAGCCGTGTAGGTGTGGGTAATGTTGCTGGTGTTGCGATTGCCATTGCCATTGGTGGTCCAGGTGCCGTGTTCTGGATGTGGTTTACCGCTTTTCTGGGGATGAGTTCGGCATTTGTTGAATCTTCATTGGCACAGCTGTTCAAGATTCGTGATACCCAGAACAAGCAGTTCCGTGGTGGACCAGCGTATTACATTACGCAAGGTTTGAAACAGAAATGGCTGGGTATCCTCTTTGCTATCGCGCTGATTTTGACGTACGGCTTTGTCTTTAATGCGGTGCAGGCCAATGCGATTATTGGTGCAACTTCACATGCCTGGGGCTGGGATCAGGCGAATCTGAACTTGCCATTGGGTGGTTTTGACCTTGAAGTTTCATGGTTAGGTCTATTTCTGGTCTTGATCACTGCGGTGATCATTTTCGGTGGCATCAAGCGGATTGCAAAAGTTGCTGAAAGCTTTGTGCCATTTATGGCGCTTCTCTATCTGATTGTGGCGCTTTATATTGCTGTGATCAATTACGATATGCTGCCATCTATCTTCCAGCTGATCTTCACTAAAGCGTTTGAGTTTGAAGCTGCTGCAGGTGGTTTCTTCGGTGCCATGGTTTCTATGGCGATGATGATGGGTATCAAGCGTGGCCTGTTTTCTAATGAAGCAGGGATGGGTTCTGCGCCGAATGCTGCTGCTGCGTCGGATGTAAAACATCCGGTGAATCAGGGCCTAGTACAAATGCTGGGTGTATTTGTAGATACCTTTGTGGTGTGTTCATGTACCGCGATCATTATTCTGGTGTCTGGACTGTATGAAAATGCCGGATTTGAAGGCGTAACCCTGACCCAGATGGCACTAGAAAGCCAGATCGGTGCCTGGGGGGATGACTTCCTGGCATTGATTCTATTCCTGTTTGCATACTCTTCCATTATCGGGAACTATGCCTATGCAGAAGGGAATGTGCAGTTCATCAATAACAATCCAGGTGTGATGATGATCTTCCGTATTCTGGTACTGTTCATGGTGTATTTCGGTTCGATTGCCAGCGTACCACTGATCTGGAACATGGCAGATCTGTTCATGGGCGTGATGGCAAGTATTAACCTGATTGCGATTCTGTTATTGATGCCATTTATCCTGATGCTTCTGAAAGACTATACTGGTCAGTTAAAGCGTGGGGTGAAAGAGCCAGTGTTTAAACTGGATCAACATCCTAAGTTTAAAGACAAAGTCAAATCCGATATCTGGTAAAACCCTATTGAAAAAGCCCCGAATCATTCGGGGCTTTTTTATGGCTCCAGTTTATAAAAAACTGAGATAGCTATAATAGACTGCGAAGCCTGTAATCAGGCTGAACCAGAGTGGAAGTTTTGACCGTAGCAGGTAAATTATCACGATTACAAATACCACATCTTCCCAGCGCTTCAGGTAACTTTGTCCAAGTTGCAGGACCAGATAAAGTAACAGTCCGACCACTGCTGCATTAATCCCTGCCACTGCATGACGGATCACAGCTTGCTGCATCAGCCAGGACCAGTAAGGTAAGCTTGCAAAAATCAGTAAGAATGAGGGCAAGAAGATAGCAATAGTCGCCAGTAGGGCATTGAGCCAGAGCTGATCCGTCCAGTCCAATAAAGCACCAAGATAACTAGCAAAACTGAACAGCGGACCAGGCATCAACTGGGCAAAAGCATAGCCTAGGTCAAAAGCCTGTGCACTGACCAGCTGGGTGCTGACAAAGTCCTGATGAAGCAGGGGCAAAATGACATGTCCACCACCAAAGACCAGAGAACCTGTTCGATAGAAATCGGCAAAGAAACCGAGTTCAGACCAGTGCAGGTACTGAACCAGAAGGGGGATACTTATGAAGGGCAGCAAAAAGGCGATAAACCAGTAAATTGCATGCTTTTTCTGAATATAGGGGGTGTCTAGAGTGGCATTTTTCACTGGTGTCGATTGTAACAGTGCTTGACTTTGAAACTTGCTCATCGCAATACTGATCAAGCCAGCCAGTAGAATCACCAGGATCTGGTTAAAGCTGAGTGGGATGACGGCCAGAAGGATTGTGGCAGCGATCATCAGGCTATATTGCCACCAGGATTTACAGAAGCTACGCAACATTTGCCAGAATGCCCAGCTGACCACTGCAAACACAATAAGCTGGATCACATGAAAGCTATGCGAGTTTAAAATGTGAAAGTAGCGTTGTCCGAGCAGGGCAACCAAAGTCATTAACAGTGCAGATGGCAAAGTAAAACCTAGCCAGGCCATTAAGGCACCGCTATAACCTCGTTGCATATAGCCGATGCCGATGCCGACCTGACTGCTACTGGGTCCTGGCAGGAGTTGGGCCAATGCCACCAGTTGTTGATATTGGGTATCATTCAACCAGTTCAATTGACCGACCATCTTATGGTGAAAAAATACCAGATGTGCAGCAGGTCCGCCAAATGCGGTACATCCAAGCTTGAAGAAAGTCAGAAAAATCTGATAAAGGGTAGGTGACTGCATGATAATACAGGTTTAAATAGCTACAAGTTATTCAAACTGTATGACAAATTTACGAAATTCAACAGTTAATTTAACATGGTGTTTATACACTATGCAGCTATTAAAATGAGGATAAGTGCTGTATGCGGAACTATGGGTTGAGCTTCATCATGCTGGGACTGTTTTTAAACGGCTGTCAGAGCATGCCTGATCAGCGAGTGATGGCAGTGAATGCAGGTATTCAATCCAAGCAAATGCAGTACAGCACAGCACAAGCACGTCCGAATCAAATCGATTTTCTGAAGATTAAAACGACCGAGCAGCGTCCTGTGGTTGCGCTGGTTTTAGGCAGTGGTGGTGCTCGTGGTTATGCGCATATTGGCGCGATTGAGGTACTGGAGCAGGCAGGCATTCAGCCGGACATGATTGTGGGAACCAGTGCTGGCAGTATTGTGGGTTCTATTTATGCCAGTGGCAAACCTGCGATTGAGCTGCGCAATATTGCGCTGAGCATGAAAGCCAATGATGTTCGTGATTTCAGAATCGATCTAAAAGGCTTCTTTGATGGCAAAAAAGTCGAAGATTATGTCAACTTGCAGGTAGACAATGTTCCTTTACAGGACCTGAAGATCCCCATGTTTGTGGTGGCGACAGACCTGAAAGAAGGCAAGAAAGTCGTATTTAATTATGGTAATACCGGTCAGGCGGTACGTGCATCGGTCGCGATTCCAAGTATGTTTATTCCCACCATGATTGAAGAAAAGGAATATGTGGATGGCGGTCTGGTTAGTCCGGTACCTGTAGATGTTGCTCGTGAACTGGGTGCAGATATTGTCATTGCCATAGATATTCTGGCGCAGCCGATTCATACCGAAACGACCAATGTCTGGGGCTTGTTTAATCAGAACATCAACATCATGCAGAAGCGACTTGCCTTTGAAGAATTAAAACATGCGGATGTAGTGATCCAGCCAGACTTGCGTGAGAAAGGACATATTTTTGATGTGCGTGGCAGAACCATGACTATGGAAGCGGGTATTGAAGCGGCACGGGGGAAATTGCTTGAAATTGAACAGGTATATCAGAAATATGATTATGCAAAGGGACATCAGATTCCACAGTTACTGGCCCGTGAAAAATAATCTCTAAAGCAGCTATTCAATTAAAACCCTTATTTGTAATAAATGAGGGTTTTTTAATTCATATATTCAAAAAAATAATAAGAATTACTTATAAGAAAATATCAATCTATAGAAAATATGAGCTAAGTGTTATTAAGTATATATTAATAAAAAATAATCAGCTTTAAAAATATAAGCCGCTGAAATTTAAATAAATTACTAGAATTAATATATTATTAAAGTATATATTTTTAGAATTTTATATGGTTATTTATATACTTAAGTTTATCAATTGTTTAAAAATTCAATCAGTCATGTCAGAATACAATTGATGAAAACAGATAAGATCAGATCTAGGGTGATATATGAATAATCTTGAAGTCGGGCAGCAGGTCAAACTGGCTCAGTTTGAGCAATACATCTTTAAAGTAACTGCTACACATCAGGATGGCACTTATACTGTAGAAACACAGCTCGACGGTCAGCAAGTATTGAGTTATCAAAATGTCGCTCAGGAAATGTTAAGACTCAGTGCTGACTAAAGGATGAATAGAAGAATTTATCTATGAGAGGTTATGAAAACAGTCTGGATAAATTCTTAATTCCATCTATATACAGATTATTCATCATGAAAATAATAAATGAATAATGATTTTCTGAAATACAGGTTCGATGGAATATCATTCAAGCGGCTTCTATTATATTTATTTCTGTATGAAATCATTTTTCATATAAATAATAATGATGGATTTTTTGCCGAATAGAACATTTAATTAGTAGTAAAAACGATATAATAATGTGCTTATATCATTGTCATTCAAAGAGTTCAAAGAAAGCGATGGCCCCATTAGATCAAATTGCACCAGCTTCAGACGATCAGTCAGAATTAACAATGACTGTTCTTATGACGCCAGACATGGCGAATTTTTCAGGAAATGTCCACGGTGGTACCATTCTGAAATTGCTGGATCAGGTTGCTTATGCCTGTGCGAGCCGCTATTCAGGCAGTTATGTGGTTACGCTGTCCGTGGATAAAGTGAATTTTAAAGAACCTATTCACGTGGGTGAATTGGTGACTTTCTTGGCGAGTGTGAACCATGTGGGCCGTACTTCGATGGAAATCGGGATCCGTGTAGAGGCGCAGAATATCCAAAAACGTACTGTGCGTCATACCAACAGCTGTTACTTCACCATGGTTGCAGTCGATGAAAATGGTAAACCGCAACATATTCCACCACTGAATCTGGATAATGACTGGAAACGTTGCCGTTTTGAAGCAGCTGAACAGCGTAAGATTGCTCGACTGCAAGAAAATCATCATCCTTCTTGCAGTATTTATAAGAAAACAGCCCACAGCTAATTTCTATAAAGTGAAAAAAGGCCTCAAATTAGAGGTCTTTTTTTGGCCTGTGCTTTTCATACGGACTGGTCATAACCTTATAAATCATCTAATATGAAACGATACGTATCGTTTCGTTTTTTGACAGATTATATGACACTGGAAGAAAAAGGCTCACGTCGCCAAAAATGTATTTTGCAGGCGGTGGCAGAAGCACTGATTGAATATGAATATCATCAGCTCACCATTGAGGATGTCGCTGCACGGGCGGGGGTGGGTAAGTCCACTATTTATCGCTGGTGGAAACATAAGTCTGAACTGGTTCTGGATACCTTCAGAGCACATACCGCGTCTATTTTTGATCTGGATTTTTCCAGGTCTTTGGAAGATAACCTGGTACAGCAATTAATACGGTTATCTCAGGCACTGGATCATCCGGTAGGACGGGCATTACTGGTGGTGATGGCTAATCATCGTGAACTTGCAGGGGAATTTTTCACCCAGTATCTGCTACCGCGTCGAGAACAAATGCGCGGCTTGATCCAGCAAGCGATTGAGCGTGGAGAAATCGGTGCGGACTATAATTTTGAATTGATGCTGGACTGTTTGTACGGGCCGATTCACTACCAGATTATCTTTTTTAACAAAATGCCGGATGAGAGTTATATTCGCGCGCTGGTTGCACTGAACCTACAGCCTGCAAGACCTCAGGCCTGATTTTAGAATTTTCTGTATATAGTTGGTTTTTATGTCTAGCACGACAGCTCCCTTATGGAATCGCTCATTTATTTTGTGCGTACTGAATAATTTATTTCTGTTTACCTATTATTTTGCCCTGATCGCGATTTTGCCAATCTACATCACCACAGATCTGGGTGGAACGGTGAAAGAAGCGGGCTTGGCGCTGACCTTATTTTTGGTGTCTTCTATTGCTATTCGCCCTTTTTCAGGCTTGATTATTGAGAAATTGGGTAAGAAACTGGCGATGCGTGGGGCAGGACTCTTATTTGCGCTGTTTGCCTTTAGTTATCTGCTGATTGATAGCATGAGTTCACTACTGATCGTGCGTTTTCTGCATGGCATCTGGTTCAGTATTTTGACTACGGTGACCGTACCGGTAGCCAATGACTTTATTCCGGATCAGCGTAAAGGGGAAGGGATGGGTTATTTCGTCATGTCGACCAATCTCGGAGTGGTGTTTGGTCCGCTGATTGCCTTAACTACGATTCAGTTCACCAGCTTTCAGATGCTGTTTGGCATTCTCGCCGTCCTGATCAGTCTGGGATTGATCTTCAGTTTAATCTTGAATATTCGAGAGCTGCCTCAAGCGAAAGTAAAAACTGCAGAAAAATCGCGATTAAGCTTGCAGGATATTATCGAAACAAAAGTCCTGGCTGTGAGCTTTGTAGCGCTACTTACTGCATTTGCTTATTCCAGTATTACCAGCTTTATTACGGTCTTTGCAGAAACCAAGCAGCTGCTGTCCTATGTCAGCCTATTCTTTATTGTCTTCGCGTTCTCCATGTTGCTGGTACGTCCTTGGGTCGGTAAATTTTATGACAGTAAAGGTCCGGACGCCGTGATCTATCCATCATTGATCTTTTTTGCCTTAGGTCTGGTGCTGGTGACTTTAGTCAATAATCAATGGATGTTGTGGCTCTCTGCTGTTTTCATTGGGATTGGCTATGGTTCACTTTTCCCATGTCTGCAAACTCTGGCGATTCAGGCGGTGGAGAAACAGCGTATGGGACATGCTATCTCAACCTTCTTTACTTTGTTTGATCTTGGTTTGGCAGTCGGGTCTGTAATGATGGGTATTTTTATAGCGCATTGGGGGTATGAAACCACGTATATGTTATGTGCGATGATCGTGATATTGACTCTGCTGGTCTATCGATACACCATATCCAAGAAACGAACAAAAGTAGCGATATAACAGGAATAAGAACATGGAACTTAGACATTTACGTTATTTTTGTATGGTTGCACGCGAACTGAACTTTACTCGTGCTGCGGAAAAGCTAAATACAGTGCAGCCTTCTCTTAGCCAGCAGATTAAAGATCTGGAACAGGAAGTTGGGGTCAAGCTATTAGAACGTTCTAACCGTAAAGTTGAGCTGACCGAAGCAGGAGAGGTATTTCTCAAAGAAGCTTTGCAGAGTCTGGAACATGCTGAACGGGCGATCCAATTGGCTCGCCAGGTCGCAGAAGTGGAAAAAGAGCATCTGGATATTGGCTTTGTACCTGTGGCAGAAATGAAAATTTTCCCTTACATCATGCCGAATATCCGTGCGCATTTTCCGGATTTAAAAGCCCAGTTTCATAGCTTGACCGATGCTGAACAGTTCTCATGGCTTCGCCAGGGGACAATTGATATCGCTTTTACCCGCTATCCAGATTCTTCAGCAGAATTTGAATCGATCAAGATTTTTGATGAGCCATTAACCTTGATCGTACCGCGCGACTCCGATGTAAGAGATATACCTGCCTTAAGTATCAAGAATTTTGCAGGACGTAACTTCGTGATCAGTGATGAACAGGCTTCACCTCAGCTGTTTAATATCATCCATGAATTTCTGAAGAAGTCCGGTATTAAGGTCAATGTGGTACAGCATTCCACCAATATTTTGCTGAATGTGAATCTGGTCGGTATGGGAGTAGGCTGGAGTTTAGTACCGGCTTATGTCATTCCGTTATTAGGTGAAAATATTATGGTGAAAAAGACCATCGAGCCGCTCCCGATGATTGGTTTGTATGCGACTTATCGCAAGGATCAGAAACATGAAGTGATTAACCTGATCCTGAAAGTGTTAAAAGAAAAATTCTGCCTGGATTTATTTTAATTTAGGGAGAGGGATCGGCTAGGGAAACCGACACAGATGAGGATGAAATGATTGGTAGCATATCCTCACTCATTACGCTCTAAAATAACGCTATAGTCAGGAAATAAAATAAAGCATAGGTTCACGATTATGATGACCTTATATAATAATCCGCAGTCTCGCGGCCTGACTTTGCTGCCCTTGCTGAAAGAGCTGGAAATTGAGAATCAGCTTGAGCAGATTGAAATTCCTTATACTGAGATGCACCAGCCAGCTTATGAGCAGATTAATCCCATGGGTAAGGTTCCATGTCTGGTGGATAACGGTATTGTCATTTCAGAAATGGCAGCAATTTATGTCTATCTGGCAGATAAATATCGGGAGAAAGGTCTGGCGCCTGCACTAGATGATCCTAAACGCGGGGCTTATCTGAAATGGATGTTCTTCTGCCATGGCCCTTTGACTGAATATATTGATATCAAAAACCTCAAGGTACTTCAGACAGAGATCGAAAAGAATCGTATAAGTCTGAGCTTTGGTCACGAAGATTCTGTGTTTAATTTCCTTAAGCAGGGAATACAGAAAGCAAATCCGTATTTACTTGGTGAAAAATGTTCGGCTGCAGATTTATATGTGGCTTATTGTTTAATCTTTGCTATTTCCTCCGAAATATTACCGCCTTTTGAGGAGTTCAAGCCTTTTCTACAGCAGATGGCGTACCGTGATTCACTCAAAGATATTCCATGGTTTCAGCGATACCGTACTTAGCTGAAACCTTATTTATTGTCATCCATACATAAAAAAACCACGCCGTAGCGTGGTTTTTTAAGTCAGGTCAATTATTATTTAACATGGAGCTTGTTGAACAGCGCCTTGCTTGTGCTTTCCATAGATTGAGGAATGGCAAGAGCTGCTACGAAGCGGTCTGGACGCAGGATGACGATAGAATCTTGGGTCTTGCCAAACCATGTACGGATATCAGTGCCGATATCACCAATGGTAATAACATCTTCATATTGCTTACGCTGTTGATTAGACAGCTGAACCGCAGGAATAACCTGAATGAACTTCACACCAAGTTTTTTCCATTGCTGCATTGATTCCTTGCTTAAGCCCCATTTCGGATCTACACCCCAGGCAATGATGGCAAAGTCATTGCCAATGACTTCATCCAGTAATACAGTTTCACCAGATTCCAGTTTGACCTGTGGCTGAATGAACATTTTGCCAACTGGAGAATCTTTCTGAGTATTTGCTAGTAACGCACCATCATGATATTTCGGCATTGGTTTAAAGCGCATTTCCAGCAGGTACTGTTTGATTGGCTTAATATAGTTCAATGCATAGGCAATACCGTCACGTACAAAACCTTGCCATTTTTTCGGTGGCGCAAGCACATGGCCTGCCATGACCGAAAGATCGATCATCGCTTTGGCATGGTCCTTACGTTCTACCTGGTAAGAGTCCAGTAAGTCTGGGCCTGCTTTGCCTTGTACCACTAGTGCTACTTTCCAGGCCAGGTTAAAGGCATCACGCATACCGCTGTTATAGCCTTGACCTTGCCATACAGGCATAATGTGCGCAGCATCACCGGCAAGCAGAATACGGTCGGCACGGAATTTGTCCGCAATACGCGCATTATGGGTATAAACACGCTGACGGATCACTTCAATACCATCAGTATTTGGCAGGACTTTAGATAAGAGTTTGGCAATATTTTCTGGCTTACTCAATTCTTCCTGCGTTTCACCTGGCATGACCATGAATTCGAAACGACGGATACCGTGAGGCAGGGCAGCAGATACATAAGGACGCACCGGGTCACAGCACAGGTAAATATGCGGGGTTGCCAATGGGTCATTGTCAATATCGATCACAATCCACTGGTTTGGTGCAGTTTCACCCTCAAATGGAATATTTAAAGTACGACGCACATAAGAGTTACCGCCATCACATGCGATCAGGTATTGCGCGCGTACAACTTCCGAACCACCATCTTTGCTCTGAACATTTAGTGTTACGCCGTCAGCATCTTGGCTGAAATGAGTCAAGTGACGAGAGAACAGTACTTCAGTTTTCTTATACTTTTTTAGACCTTGCAGTAGAACATTGTCTACCTGTGGCTGAATAAATGCGTTACGGCGAGAGAAGCCAAACTCACGCGTCAATGGTTGAATATCCGCAAAACAGCGACCTTTCGGAGTCAGGAAACGCATCGCATGGTTGGGTGTGGTATGTGGAAGGACCTGATCCACCAGACCTAATGATTGAATCGTACGCAATGATTCATCATCAATGCCAATTGCACGAGGGTAATCAATCAGGCTGTCCAGCTGTTCAACTACAGTGACCTGTACGCCCTGTTTACTCAGGTAGTTGGCAATCGTCAGACCTACCGGACCTGCACCCAAAATGGCTACTTCAGTTGTGTAATTTGCATTGCTCATCGCAAGGTTCCTTAAATCCGTCCAGAATGAAGTTGATTAAGGGCTAAATCCAAAGTCTAAACAAGCTATGCCATAGTCGGTGCTACATAGTTATAATGCATGGTGAAAAAACAAATTTAATATTTATGTTATTGATAAATAATATAATTTATAAATATATCTCATGGTCTAGAGTGATTTAATAATCATCATTTATTATGATGGAAAGCAAAAAAAGCTTAGAAAAATGGCTGAATGCAAAGGTCTGCAATCAGCCATTTAAAGTTCCTGTAGAGTATGGACCATAAATCCACTGGAGAGTTACCCAACAGGAGCTATGAGTACCCGAATGAACGGCTACTCATTATCGGTAAAAGCAAAATTGCCTTATTGAGCAGATGATGCTTTTGGTGTTTTAGTTGCAGGTTCTACAGCTGCTTCAGACGCTGGTTGTTCTGCAGTCGCCGGAGCAGTTGCAGCTTGAGTTTCAGGAAGCTCCTGAGTGCTCACGACAACTTTTTCTTCTTCAGTTGTTGCTTTGCTATCTGTGGTTTTAGTTGCTGCGAAGCTAGTTGCCGCTGCTGCGCTGAGTGTAGTTGCAAGTAGAATTTGAGCATAGTTCATGTTTGGCATCCTTATAGGTTTTATTCACAAGTCATTTATTGCGTTGACCATCACATCAACACAACAGGGACTTATGCTAGGGGCTGAAAATTCGTACCGCAATTGATTTAACAGAAGCTATAGAACAATGTGTACGTCCGGTATACAAAACTCAGGGTTATGTTTTATTTTTGTTAAATTTAACCCCAAAAAATCAATTAAAATGTTTTAAAACATTTCATAATTGGTTAAATTTTGAGCTTGTGTCAGTGGTTGCCTACGCTGAAAATTGGTAAAAACTGACAGAATTGAAGTTTTGAGGAACTTACTAGTTACATCAGTAAATTAACTCCCTGCAAGCCAAATGGCATTGTTATAATGTATCAATCTCCTCATTTTCATTGCTATGTGAGCTCGCCTTGAAACTCCTTTCTCCTTCATCTGCAGTGCCCGTGCATATTATTTCCGGTTTTTTAGGGGCAGGAAAAACCACACTACTGAAGCATTTGCTCAGTCAAAAGCCGGAAAATGAAGTCTGGGCGGTTTTGATGAATGAGTTTGGTCAGATTGGCGTGGATCAAGCCTTATTACCACAACATGAAGGCTACGCAGTCAAAGAACTATTAGGTGGCTGTTTATGCTGTAGCAGTCAGTTGCCAATGCAGGTGGCACTGTCGCGATTATTATCCGAATCCAAGCCAGATCGACTGTTTATTGAACCGACCGGGTTGGGGCATCCAGCGCAGTTATTGGAACAGCTCACAGAACCGCACTGGCAGACTCATCTGAAGATGCAGGCATTAATGACTGTCGTCGATGGTTCGCGTTTGCATGATCAAGCCTGGACGACCCAGAACCTGTATGCCGATCAGCTCAAGGCTGCACATATTGTCATTGTGTCGCATACCGATTTAATGACTGCAGAAGATCAGGAAAGTTTGAAACAGCTACAGCAGGAGTACCAGGCTTATAACCAGGTCTGGTTATTTAGTGTAAATGGCCAGATTGATATTGAACAGCTCAAGCAGGACTATATCGGTTCTGTTCGTCAGATTCAGCCCTTGTTAAAACAGCAGCGTTCCCTTGGTGCAGATGAGGTTGCAGTGAAAATCCAGCAGCTACCTTATCATTATGTGGAATCCGCCCAAGGTTATGCAGTGGCTGGCTGGAAGTTGCCAAAACGCTGGCAGTTTGATTTTTATGATCTGCTTGATTTGCTCTGTGAACTGCAGGACTGGCTACGTATCAAAGGGATTTTTAATACCAATCAGGGCTGGAAAAGCTTTAACTTTAATCCGGAGCAGTTTAACTATCAGTCAGCAGAAGAGGGTATTGATAACCGGGTCGAGATTATTTACCAGACTGAACGTGACTGGCTGAATTTTGAAACTGCGCTGATGCAATGTCGGATTGATGCGGAAGCAGGACATTCTGCTAGCTAAATTTTCTGGCATGGCGATAAATCTGTTCAGCAAAATCGATATAAATCTTATATGCTAGGCGCCAAATTTGAGGATTGTGTTATGGCGCTTAAAGCAACGATTTACAAGGCTGACCTGAATATTGCCGATATGGATAACCATCGTTATGAAGATTATCAGTTAACGATGGCATTGCATCCTTCGGAAACCATTGAACGTCTAATGGTGCGTGTTTTGGCTTATGCACGTTTTGCTGGTGAAGCGCTTGAATTTACTAAAGACATGTTTGAAACTGATGAACCTGCTCTCTGGGAGAAAGACCTGACCGGTCAATTGATACAGTGGATCGAAGTCGGCTTGCCCGATGAAGATAAGGTCAAAAAGGCAAGTGCCCGTTGCAAGAAAGTTGCAGTCGTGGCTTATGGTACTTCTGTCGATGAATGGTACAAGCGCAGTTCTAAACTGAAGACCCTATCCAATGTGGAAGTGTGGAAGCTGTCTCCGGCGAGTACCGAAGCGGTACAACAACTGTGTGAACGCACTATGCAGTTGCAGCTAAACATCATGGATAGTGAATGGACTTTGATTGGCGATCAGGCACAGGCTGTAATTGAGTGGGAACAGTTACAATAACAACTCACAAGGATGCAAGTTTCGACTTGTATCCTCGCCCCAATATTTCGTATATCTGGAGAGAATAATAAGGTCCAGGGACGAAGCATGTATCATGAACTTTATGATTTGCTGTTAGCAGTCGTGATTGGTGCAGTTATTGGGGCAGAACGGGAATATCACAGTAAGTCTGCCGGACTGCGCACCATGATCATGGTCAGTCTGAGTTCCTGTCTATTTACTATTATTTCCTTAAAAATCGGCGTCGCCAACCCCGACCGTCTGGCAGCCAATGTCTTAACTGGCCTGGGTTTTCTGGGAGCCGGCGTGATTTTAAAAGATGATAACCGGATTTCTGGTATTACCACTGCAACCACAATCTGGATGACAGCTGCACTGGGCATGGCAGTTGGGGCTGGCTATGAACTGTTAAGTGTCTGGGCAACGGTGATCGTGCTGATCGTACTGGTTCTACTGGTCTACGTGCAACGTGGGATTGAGCATCTGAATCAAGAACGTAACTACGAAATTGTCTGTCCTTTTGAGCAGCATGAGCCGGATCATTATGAAAAACTGTTTAAACAATACAAATTAAAAGTCATTCATTCCAGCCAGCAAAAAATCGACCGACGGATCACAGGCCGCTGGATCCTGATGGGTTCGGCTAAAAATCACCAGAAATTAACCCAGTATTTATTACAGGATAAGAAGATTCAGGAACTCAGCTTTTGATCCATTGCAGTTAAAGTCTGAGGAATTTGGCTCAATCGTGTTTATACTAGGGCTATTTGCAAAATGAAGGATATTGGCGATGACCAAAGAACTAGAAATTATTGACCTGGTGGTGGGTGAAGGTAAAGAAGCGGTAAAAGGTGCACTGATTACCACGCATTACACTGGCTGGCTGGAAGATGGAACCAAGTTTGATTCATCGCTGGATCGTGGCAACTATTTTGAGACGGTCATCGGCACTGGTCGTGTGATTAAAGGCTGGGATCAAGGTATCGTCGGCATGAAAGTGGGGGGCAAACGTAAGCTGATCGTACCTGCTCATCTGGCTTATGGTGAACGTAAAATGGGAAATATCATCCCGGCCAATTCAAACCTGATTTTTGAAATCGAACTGTATGACGTTAAAACACGTGACTGATATTATGTGACTTTCTGAAGAGTACAATATGTCAGGAATTCAGCAGCAGGATAGCTCGTCGGTTATCCTGCTTTTTTATATGAAAAATCATTGGCAATATCCAACATTCCACGTACATTAGAATTAATAACAGTAGCTACAGGATGGCCTTTTTGCTCAGGTTTAGGGGGATTATGCTGATATTGGCATCGTGGTTGATGCTGATATTTTTGATGGGGACTACACGGATCGTGTGGGCTCAATATGATGCTGCTCCAGAATCTTATTTCCTAGCTCATCAGAATGAGGTCACCGAACTAAAATTTGATGAAGATAGTACCACCTTGTTGCAAGGCAAATGGCAGTTCTATCCACGTCAGTTCATTGAGCAACCAGATCCTGAACTCGAATCAAAAGTAGTTGAACTTCCAGCTTCATTCAAGAGTCTCACCGGAACCAATGCTACTTATGGCACTTTTATTAGCCATTTTAAAATTCCCAAAAAATTTATCGGACAACGTTTAGCGATTCAGATTCCGAGTCAGTATGGTGCTTATAGCATTTATTTAAATGGGGATATCTTGCTGCGTCTTGGTAAAATCAGTAAAACCCCGACAGGGCAGGTGACTGAAAAGGCACCTAAGATCGCATCTTTTGTGCCACAGAATGAATATTTTACCTTAAGTATTCAGGTTTCCAACTATACTAATTTACATGGCGGACTAGAAAAGCCTCTGAAAATTGGCCCCTCTGCGACCATTAATCGACAGTTTATGCTGCAAATGATGAGTATCGCCGTGGTCTGTGGCACAGTGCTGGGTGTAGGACTATTTACCATTTTATTTTCCCTGTTTCGCGGATCTGTGGAGCGAAATAGCCGCAGTGTATTTATTTTTGGCTTATTTATTATTTTTTTGGCACTGCATAATCTGTTTTCTGCGCCGCATCCATACGCCATTGTGAGTAAAATCAGTTGGCTATGGGGTGCTCGTCTAGAATATCTGTTCACTTTTCTGGCGATCTTATTCTTCCTGAGCTACATGTACCTGTTTAAGCCGCGTTATATCCGACGTTCAATTTATTACGTAGGGGCGGGATTACTGATTTTTAATATCGCCGTAACCTTGTTTAGCACACCAGAAGTTTTTGAGCGTCTGGCTTTGTATAGTGTTATCTATGGTCTGGTGATACTGGGTAATTTTATTTACGGGTTTTATGTGACACTTTCTCAAGGCGATGAATATTCGTCCACTAACCTGTTTGTCATCATCTTTTTGTGTGTGACCTTTCTTAATGATTATCTGGTATTACTGAATGTAATTGAGAGTGTACATCTTTCATTTATTTCGACCAGTCTGTATGCCTTGATCATTATGTTTCAACAGTCTCGTAATTATGCCCATCAAACCTACTATACCGAGCGACTGAATAATAAATTAATGGTCTTGAACAGTTCACTGGATCAAAAAGTTCGAGAAAGAACAGCACAGCTACATGAACTGAATACCAAACTGCAGTATCAGATTAATGTTGATGCATTGACTGGCGCCTATAACCGGCGTGCCTTAAATGAAGAAATCCAGCGCCTGTTTAATCAGACCATTCAACATCCTGAACAGACCTTGTCCTTTGCAATGATCGATGTGGATTACTTTAAAAAATATAATGATTATTATGGTCACTTAAAAGGTGATGAAGTATTACAACGGCTGGTTCAGGTGATTCAGCAGGTTCTGCCTAAACAGGGATATTTAGCGCGTTACGGAGGGGAAGAATTCGCAATTCTATTACATGATATGCCGATTGCGGAAGCCCGTGAAATTCTTGAAAACGTCCTGCTTGCAGTACGTGCAGAACAGTTAGAGCATGATAACCGCGGGGATGATAAAGATTATGTTACTGTGAGCATAGGGGTTGCCTATATGGATGCTCATCATCCTTATGCGGATATTCATACACTAATGAAAACAGCAGACCAGCATCTGTATGAAGCCAAACTTGCAGGTAGAGACCAAATCAAAAGCAAGGCTGTGGCAGCCTGATCAGAACTGAGGATAGGTGCTGGAAGATAAAGCTTTGAACAGGTGCAACGCAGGTTCATCCTGCATGTGGGGAGAAATATTCTGAAAACCAAGTTTAGTATAGTAGGGCAATGCAGTTCGTGTAGTTTCAATTTCAAGACGGTCAATTTTTTTAGGCGTCATAAAATCCAGCATGTAATAAAATAACTGTGTTCCATATCCCATGCGCTGCATACCGCTACTTACATAATGCATGCGGATTTCTCCCTGATCACTCACCATCAGAAAACCGACCACTCTGTCATGTACGGTATACACCCAGCAATCATTATATAGCATTTCCACAATCAGGGTGGAATGGGTAAATGCTTCAAGCCAGGTTTGTATACGGGTTTCCTCACGTTGATGATCCATGACACAGGAGCGAATACTGTCATGAACAACGTGTACAATTTGAGGAATATCCTGAACCTTTCCTTCACGAATCATAAGGCAAATTTAACTAAACTAAATAATAACGAGTGTTTCATTTAGCAGCATCTAAAGTATGAATGAAAGTCTAGGATTGTTATATTTTTAGGGAATTTTCCGGCAAAAAAACTCTTTATACAGCGTTTCTGTGGCGCATTTGTGTGGCTTGTTTAAATTGTTAGACAGCGTGTATTGATTTTTATTCGCATTTCCATTAGAGCTAAATTCTTTAGTCAGGATAAAAAATATTTTAGAAGTATTTAAAGAAATTATCCTATAGTGGGAAATATAAAGTTTTCGAAATATTTTGAAATGACTAAAGTTGGGTATTTTTCAATCAATATGTTATGGTTTGTAAATGAACTGTAATTGAGTAGATCTGTGGTTACAGATTGAAGATAAGAAAAATGAATAAGAGGCTTAGCCTATGGTCAAAGTAATGCTTATTATCTGTAGTGTTTTGGTGATGTATGTTGCCTGGATAATCGCCTTCAAAATCTATAAAGCCCGCTATCATGGTCAGCGCTTAAAGCCTGAAGCAGTGCCGCCATCTTCCCAAGATCAAACGTCTATTTCTAACGCACAAAAGCCACATGAACTGGCTATGACGGTAGATGCTTATGAGCTAGAACTGTTCGATGATATCGCTAAAATGTTATTTAAGCAGCCCGCGATCATTACCGAGCGTACTCAGGCTGAAGGGTTACAGCAGAAATGGTTGAATCGAATGCCGTTGCAGACCAATAGTGTGATCCGAAAAATGGACTTGGGAGAGTGGTCTATTTACTGGAATTTTTATGGTCAATCCATCGAGTATTATGTGGGACGTTATGGAGTTTTCTATACGCATGTGGACCGGCATGGAGAAGAACATCGATATGAACATCGTTTCGAGTCAGACCATGCACATTGTGCCTAATAAAGTTTTGAATGAATACGGATAACTGTTCAGGTTGATGCAATCTGTTTGGTCTATAAATTTCTTAACTATTAATAGCCCTCATTCTTGTTTTTTGTCTATTGATGAAGCCAGTGCATATATTCTATAGGATCGAGATCCTCAGCCATATGTCACTGTGCAAATATCCCTGTCTGTTATTCGCAAGCAGTCAGCATGCTAAAATCTGCTTTTGTCAGGCGCACGACAATGCTGATTGACTTCCGGCAGGCCCAACTGGGTCTTTTTATCGAATTGGCATGGAAAATTCAGGCACAGCCGCAGCAGTATCTCCAGTTTGATTCGGTATCAGATTTTTATAAGGCTACCTGGCTGAATGATTTTCCGAAAGGTACGACCTGGTATACCTCTGGGCTGGATGATGGTGCAGATGAGTTTGAAGCTGTCATTTACTATCCCGGAGCCAAGCTGATCATCAGTAGTGGCGTGAAAACTCAAGTGTGGTTAAAGGTGGATGATTGACTTATGTGCCTTAATTTACCTAAACACTGCATAATGACTCTGGATCAGAAATTCAGTTTAATACTTTCGATATACAGCAAAGTTATCTGATTCTGAATTTGGCTTTATAATAAGCTTCCCCAATACAAGCGACATCCACAATTTAAAAAATAAAAAGGAAAACCACATGGCACATCAATTTACTGTAAAGGCAAACATCAATGGTGTTTCTATTGATGAATTTAAACGTCTGGTCAGTGATATCAGCATGCACGAAGCGGTCTGTCGTCGTATTCCGGCGCAGAACATGGAGATTCTGGTTTCTGAGAAACAGGGTGAAATCTATACCTTGAAACGTGCATATAATTTGGACGTGAATATTCCAGATATCGCAAAAAAACTGTTACGTGATGCTTTTCGTCTGCAACGTACCGACATCAGTAATCTGGAACATTTAACTTCTACAGTCGAGCTTGGTGCGAACCTGCCAATCGAAGCGACTTGCCAACGCGCAGTAAAAGGTGATGAACGTCAGATTGAGTTTCAACTGGACTGGACCGTAAAAGTAAAGGTGCCATTGGTCGGCGGCATGCTGGAAAAACATGCGGAAGGCGAAATCCGCAAATTTAGCCAGATTGAAATCAGTATCATTGAAGATGAAATCCGTAAAAGCCTGACTGCCTAAATGGCAAGAAGGTCAAAGAAAGAGCCCATATTTGGGCTCTTTTTTATCACAATATTTTATTGATCAGACTACCGATTTTTCAAATTTACTTCTGTAAATCAGGGCAGTGAACAGGGTCACCAGACATACAGTCCAGACATAGTACATTGCACCAATATTGCTATACAGGCTAAGCCATTGTACGAGTGGCAAGGTAATTCCGCCGGCAATGGCATAGGCCAGATTGTAAGAGAAAGAAATCCCGGTAAAGCGGATCTGTGCTGGAAACATTCTCACCATGCTGTAAGACACCATCCCGACTGTACCGGAGCTTAAACCTAACAACATATACAGCATGAACACGGTTGATGGTGCAACATGGCCTAGGCTGTTATAGAAAATGCCCGCCATAGTTGCAACTAGAAGAGAACCAAACAGAATGACACGCCCAGCACCAAAACGATCGGCCAATATACCTGCCAGTACACAGCCCACCATTTGCATCACAATCGCCGCACTTTGCATTTTGAAAGCATCGGCACGTTCAAAACCAAAAGCACCAACCAGCAGGTTTGGCATCGCCAGAATCAGCACCACTACACAGCCCGTCAAGAACCAGGTAAAAAGCATTCCAATCACGACACCGGTTTTATGCTTTGCCAGAACCTGTTTCACCGGCAATTCTTTTGCCAGTTTTTTTTTGGCCTGCATGGCTTTAAATACCGGTGTTTCTTTCAGGTAACTCCGCAGGTACAACGCTACAAAACCAAAAATACCACCGAGGATAAAGGGAATACGCCATGCCCAGTCTTTAATTTCTGCTTCAGAGAACTGTAAGGAAATAAAGAGTGACATCAAGGCTCCCAGCAGAATCCCGAGTGACAAGCCTGCGGTAAGCACACCATTGGCAATCCCGATACGGCGTTCAGGGACATGTTCAGAAACAAAGGTCCAGGCAGCAGGAATTTCACCACCAATGGCAATTCCTTGTAGCACACGCATTAACAGCAACAGAATTGGCGCTGCATAACCAATGCTTTCAAAGGTCGGCATGACCCCGATCATCAGAGTAGGGAGTGCCATTAACAGAATTGACAGGCTAAACAGTCGTTTACGTCCAATTAGATCACCAAAATGTGCCATCACTACACCGCCCAATGGACGGAAGAAATAACCCGCAGCAAAAATGCCGTAGGTATTCAACATGGCCCAGAAAGGACTGAGTGTACTAGGGAAGAATAGCTCTGAAATGAGCTTGGCATAAAACACATAGATGACAAAATCATAAAACTCGAGCGCGCCGCCCAGTGATGAAAGTCCAAGAGTGCGTTTATCTGCTTGTGACAGGCGCGGAGGTGCATCCATGCTGAAATCCTTAATCCATTACTGAGTATTTATTTGATTTTAAAAGAAACATTTTTTATTGAATAATCAATCTTTCTTTGATCAAGATAAACTAAAAGTTATAAAAAAAGATATTTATAAAATGCTTTGGAATAATAAAAGTTGAAATTGAGCAAAGAACTGAACTAAAAAATAGAGATGACTGATTTTTTAGTTCGTATTGATGTTCTTTCCTGATCAGGCTATTCGTTTAAAAAGTTTTCAGTGATACAGATTACAAAAAAATCTGCTTTGTAAGGTGCTAAAACTGCTCTATAAAGAGTAGAAGGACTGCCTTAAATAAAGAGAGATTTGACATGACTGTGTTAACCGTAGCCAGGCAAGGTGAGGCAGTTTTAGGACTCGTTGCAACTGCTGTGGCAGATTCGGAATTCGGCAGTGAGTGGCTGTATCAGCTCAATAAATCCATGATGGATACCATGCTTGACCGTCAGGGGGTAGGTATTGCTGCCCCGCAAGTGTATATTTCCAAGCGGATCATTATTGTCGCTTCACGTCCAAACCTGCGTTATCCCGAGGCACCGTATATGGAAGCAGTGACAATGCTCAATCCGGAAATTGTCCATGTTTCTGAAGCACAAGTTCTGGGTGAAGAGGGCTGCTTGAGTGTACCGGATCAAAGAGGCAAAGTTGCCCGGGCACAAGATATCCGGGTGCGTTATTACACCATGGAAGGTGTGCAGGCTGATGCTGAATTTAGTGGCTTTGCTGCACGGATTGTGCAGCATGAAATCGATCATCTGAATGGAATATTATTCACTGAGAGACTTTGAATCTAAGACTTAAGGCTTTTTAATGGCAGTGCCATAAGCAAAGACTTCCACCATTCCACCTTGCATGCCCAGTTCTGTAGTACTGAGACGAATTCCCATGATCTGAGTAGCACCGATTTTCTCGGCTTCACGCTTCAGGCGAACAACAGCTTCCCGGCGTGCACGTTCCACAATACTTTCATAGCTGACCAGACGTCCACCCAAAATGTTCTGAATATTGGCAATCACATATTTAAAATAATCATGGGAAATCACTACATTGGAGCTAATCAGCTGACCTTCAAATTCTGAAGTTGTAAAACGGTGAGTATCCAGCACAATATGAGCAAGCCGTACTTCCTGTTCCGCCAGCTCTTTTAGATGTTTTCGTTCATAATAACGACCAAAGCCAAAACCTACCGAAAACAGCAGGGCAAAAACGACAAACTGAAAAATCAGGTTATCCATAGCTTAACCTGCTGACGGGAAGGGATCTGGAAGCTTTGGAACATTCGGCTCCACTACCACCGCTGTACCATATACAAACAGTTCAGATGCACCTTGGGCGATGTTAGACGTTGAGAAACGAATGCCGACAATTGCATTGGCACCCATCTGACGAGCTTTTTCAATCATCCGGTTCATCGCTTCTTGGCGCGATTCTTCCAGAAGTTCGGTATAGGCAGTCAGCTCACCGCCAACAATATTTTTCAAACCTGCGAGCAAATCACGGCCAACGTGTTTACTACGTACCGTACTGCCATAGACCACATCGATTTGACGGCTAATAACATGTCCCGGGACGGATTCCAGATTACTGAGTAGCATAAGGGATAGAGAACCTGATTCTGTTCCTTTGAAGATAAGAAACTCCACGATAAAAAGCAATAAAAAAGCCCACCGAAGTGAGCTTTTTCAATAAGATCGAAAACCGAGACTTACTGCTGATTTGCCTGTTTACGTTCAGCTGTAGATGGCGGGTATTGAATCGTATCTGAGGTATTGGTTTTTAAACCACCACCCAGAGATTTGTACAATTCTACCTGGTTGTTCAGGTTCGCCTGTTCCAGCAATAACAAGCCTTGTTCGGCTGCATACGAAGTACGCTGTGCATCCAAGACAGTTAAATAGCTGTCGATTCCGGCACGGAAGCGGGCATTGGACAGACGATACGTCTTATTGGTTGCATCCACCAGACGACGTTGTGCAGCTAAACGGTCGCCAATGTTCTGACGCACTGCTAGTGCATCGTTGACTTCACGGAAAGCAGACTGAATCGATCTTTCATAATCTGACAATGCAATTTTTTGGTCAGTTTCTGAAATCTTCACATTGGCACGACGTGTGCCCCAGTCAAAGATTGGAATATCCAAGCTTGGGCCAAGTGACCATACAAAGGCACCTGATTTAAATAAATCGCTTAAATCTGTCGATGCATAACCTGCCGTACCCGTTAAGCTGATAGTTGGGTACAACTGTGCTTTTGCCGCACCAATGTTGGCACCCGCAGCAGACAATTGATATTCCGCAGCACGGACATCAGGACGGTTATTTAACAAGTCGCTTGGCAAGCCCGCTGTCAACGCCGTACTTTGGGTAATGCGTTTCACAGGTTGAGGAGACAATAAGTTTGCAGGAACAGGCTGACCCACCAACAGGTTGAGTAAGTTCTGTGCTTGTGCAAGTTGAGTCTTGTAGTTCGCAACGTCATTACGTGCGGTTTCAACCGAAATTTGCGCTTGACGTACAGGGACTTCGCTGTCGATGCCCACATCAAAACGTTTTTTGTTCAGATTGTATGATTCAAGCTGTGCTTTTAAGGTTTGGTCTGCCAGTTTTAAGTTAGCATTGGCAAACGAATAGCTCAGCCATGCTTGCGCAACCTGACCAATCAACGAAATTTGTGTTGCATCACGTGCACTTTGAGTCGCCAAATAGCTGTCTAAAGCATTGTCTTTTAAGCTACGAACACGACCCCAAAAGTCTAACTCATACGCAGTTACGCCAAGGCCAACATTATAGGTTGTCATAGGTTTGCTGCTGCTGAGAGTATCTTGGCGAAGCACACTACCACTTGCACCAATGGTTGGCAGTTGGTTGTTTTCGCTAATTTGATACGCTTGCTGAGCACGTTGAATATTCAAAGTCGCCGTACGGAGGTCACGGTTATTGGCTAGCGCTAACTCGATGACTTGGACTAAACGCTGATCAGCAAAAAAGTCTTTATAGCCTTGTTCTGCAACAGATGGACCTGTCGTTGAACCAATATATCCTGTTGGGATATCCGCTTGAGCGATGGGTTCTGGACCACGCATGCTTTGACATGCAGTCAAAGCAAGCGCAAGTGCAGATACCGCAATGCTACGACCTGAAATAGACCATACTTTTTGCATCACGATGTTTGCTCCTGATTATTTTGTTTCTTAGGTTTGTATTTGAAAATACTACGAATCCAAACAAAGAATACTGGAATGAAGAAAATACCCAACAGTGTAGAACTAATTACACCACCAAGGACACCAAAGCCTACCGAGTGTTGGCTACCTGCACCAGCACCTGTTGAAAGGGCAAGCGGAAGTACACCAAAACCGAATGCAAGGGTGGTCATGATAATTGGGCGTAAACGCATTTTTGCAGCATGAAGGGTTGCATCAAACAAGTCTTCGCCTTGTTCTTGCAACTCTTTTGCAAACTCTACGATCAAGATCGCATTTTTCGCAGAAAGACCAATCACGGCAACAATCGCAACTTGGAAGTAGATGTTAAACGATAAGTTTGGATCGCCCTTAATGATCATACCTAACCATGTCAATGCAAATGCACCAAGAATACCGAGTGGTACAACCAGCAAGACTGAAACAGGGATAGACCAGCTTTCATACAATGCGGCAAGACATAAGAAGACGATGAGCATCGAAAGAACAAGGAGCGGACCTGTTTGATTGCCCGAATCACGTTCTTCTAAAGATAAACCTGTCCATTCATAGTCGAAACCTTGTAAGCCCATAGACGGTAACTTGCCAATAATTTCTTCCATCGCGAGCATCGCATCACCCGAACTTACGCCTGGTGCTGGAGTACCTTGGATGTTTACAGAAGATACACCGTTATAACGCTCTAGACGTGGTGAACCATACGTCCATTCGCCTGTTGCAAACGCTGAGAAAGGAACCATCGTGCCAGCGCTATTACGCACATACCACTTGTTCAAGTCTTCAGGCATCATACGCGTATTCGCTTCACCTTGGACATATACCTTTTTCACACGACCACGGTCAACGAAGTCATTGATATAAGTACCACCCCAAGCCATGCTCATGGTTGTATTGATATCCGCAATACTCACACCCATTGCACCCGCTTGCGCTTGATCAATGTTGATTTGGTATTGAGGCGTATCTTCTTGACCATTAGGACGGACGCCTGCAAGACGTTTGTCTTGTGCTGCCATACCTAAAATCGCATTACGTGCAGCAATCAGTTTTTCATGACCTTGACCACTCGCATCTTTTAATTGGATGTCAAAACCAGCAGATACACCTAATTCAGGCATTGCAGGTAACTGTAATGGCATGATGTAAGATGCGTCTTTCACAATCATATTCAATGCCATACCACGTTGGATGATGGCACCAATTTGTGATTCTGGTGTCGTACGCTCACTCCAGTCTTTTAATTTAATAAAGGCAAGACCCGCGTTTTGACCCACCCCTGTGAATGAGAAACCAGCAACTGTAAAGATTGACTCTACATTTTCTTTTTCCTTATTCAAGAAATAGCCTGTCATGGTATCGATGACTTTGTCGGTTCGTTCCAAGCTCGCGCTCGGTGGTAACTGAACCAGTGTCATCACCACACCTTGGTCTTCTTCTGGTAAGAATGAAGATGGCAAAACTTTATAAATGCCAACCAAAGCGGCAATCACAACAATATAAAGTACCCCAGAGAATAACTTGTGGTGGGTCATACGATTGACACCGCCTTGGTATTTCTCCGAAAGTCTTTCAAAGCTACGGTTAAACCAACGGAAGAAACGCGCGAAAATATTGTTGCTTTCCTGCTTGTTTGGATCGTGCTGTTTTAACAAGGTTGCACATAGGGCAGGGGTAAAGGTAAGTGCTACGATCAATGACAAGATCATTGCGGTAACAAGCGTAATCGAGAACTGACGGTAAATAACACCTGTTGTCCCCGCAAAGAATGCCATCGGTACGAATACTGCGGTTAACACGCTCGTAATACCGACCAAGGCACCAGAAATCTGTTTCATGGACTTTTCAGTTGCCGCTACAGGGTCAAGATGTTCTTCGACCATGACACGTTCTACGTTTTCCACCACGACAATTGCGTCATCGACCAATAAACCAATCGCTAAGACCATCGCAAACATGGTGAGCGTGTTGATTGAGAAACCGAAGATGTTAATGACAGCAAATGTGCCCAATACAACCACTGGAACAGCCAATGTTGGAATAATTGTGGCACGCCAATTCTGTAAGAACAGGAACATCACAATAAAGACCAAAATGATCGCTTCAATTAAGGTTTTAACAACACTCTTAATCGAAAGTTCAATAAACGGTGTGGTGTCATAAGCCAGTTGATCTTTTAAACCATTTGGGTAGTTTTTACGAAGTTCACTGAGGCGCTTTTCTACAGCCGCTGCTGTATCTAGTGCATTTGCACCAGTTGCCAGTTTAATCGCAACACCGCCAGCAGCCTTACCATTAAATTTAGAGTCGAACTGATAGTTATCTGACCCGAGTTCAACACGCGCAACATCACTCAAACGGACTTGAGCACCAGAAGATGTATTTTTTAGAAATATATTCTTAAATTGTTCAGGTGTTTGCAACATACTTTGCGCATTGACAGTCGCATTCAGCACTTGACCTTGTACAGAAGGTGCACCGCCTAACTGACCTACAGCCACTTGAGCGTTTTGAGCACGAATTGCAGCAGCAATGTCACTTGGTGTCACTTGCAAACTGTTCATTTTCGCTGGATCTAGCCAAATACGCATCGCATATTGACCACCAAAGACTTGAAGTTCACCAACACCTGCAACACGGCTCAGCGGTTCAGAGATGTTTGAGTTTACATAGTCATTAATGTCCGCCCCAGAAAGACTTCCATCTGGAGAGTAAAATGCAAGTACTTGCATAAAACTTGCGCCAGACTTGGTGACTTTTACACCTTGACGTTGTACATCTTCAGGTAAAAGTGCCGTTGCCGATTGTAGTTTGTTCTGTACTTGAACTTGAGCAATATCAGGATCGATGCCTTGTTCAAAGTTTAAGTTAATAGATGCTTGACCGTTACCCGCACTGTTAGATGAGATATAACGCAGACCATCCAGACCATTCATTTGCTGCTCGATGATCTGAGTTACAGTATTTTCGACCGTTTCAGCAGATGCACCTGGATAAGTCGCAGAAATCGTAACTGTAGGCGGTGCAATGGTTGGATACTGGGCAATCGGCATTTTGGTCAGGGTCAAAATACCTGCCAGCATGATGACCAGTGCAATCACCCAGGCAAAGATAGGACGATGAATAAAAAATTGAGCCATAAACCTTACTCCTTATGCTTTGGCAGCAGGTTTTTGTTCAGATTGTTCTTTTGCATCATCCGCTTTTTGCGCTGCACCAGGTTGTTGGGCAGTGGGTTGTGCAGCACCCTGTGGTGCAGCAGCTTGAGGCTGGTAAGGTTTAGCCACGACCTGTTGTTCCGGTTTTACTTTCGCAATACCATCTACAATCACTTTATCACCCGGCTTCAAACCTTCAGTCACGATCCAGTTTTGGCCTTGTGTACCCGCAGTAGTGACTGGGCGTGGGATTACCTTATTATCAGCACCCACTAACATCGCCATAGCTTGACCGGTAGGCGTACGTGTTAATGCTGCCTGAGGAATCAGGTAAGCATTTGGTACTTCACCCTGAACGATTTGCGCAGTAGCAAACATACCTGGTAGCAACAGGTGATTCTTGTTCGGGAATACTGCACGCAGTGTCACTGTACCAGTTTCTGGATTCACGCTGGCATCAGAGAATGCTAAACGGCCTTCAACCGGATAGATGCTGCCATCTTCCAGTTTTAACTTCACACGTGTGTTATTAGAGCTGTTCAGGTCACCTTTACTCAACTGCTGACGCAGACGCAGCAATTCCGCGCTTGACTGATTAATATCTACATAGATTGGATCCAGACGCTGAATGGTTACCAGCGGCTCTGGCTGGTTTGCAGTTACCAGCGCACCTGCAGTGATTGAAGAACGGTTAGTCTGACCAGAAATTGGCGCACGTACAGTTGAATAGCCTAAGTTAATTTGAGCATTACGCAATGTTGCACGGTTCGCATTCAAATCAGCTTCAGCCAGTTTAACCTGCGCTACAATGTCATCATATTCCTGCTTGGAAATCGCGTTAGTACCAACCAGTTGACGGTAACGACCTTCTTTAACACGTAACACGCCCAGATTTGCCTCAGCACGTGCAATTGCTGCACGAGCATTGTCCACTGTGGCACGGTTAGTACTAGAGTCGATTTCATACAGCGCCTGACCTTCACGGACATAGCTGCCTTCGCTGAATAAGCGTTTTAGCACGACACCAGTCGCCTGTGGACGTACTTCTGAAATCTCAAATGCTGTTGTGCGACCTGAGAGTTCAACAGACTGCTCAACGCTTTGTGGCTGTGCAACCAGCACACCAACTTCAGTCGGTGGCATTTGCTGTTGAGCACCAGCTTGCTGGCCCTCTTTAGGATCTTTGCTACAGCCAACAAGCGCGATACTTGTTGCTAATGCGCAAACAGTCAGGGCAGGTGCCCAAAGCTTTGCAGACATCATTGTTCCACCTCGATTAGATTTTTATCTAAATTTTTTATTTGTAACTTATTGTATTTAAAAAATTAAATACAATGACAAGATCCAAATAAAACTTATACTCCGGTCGGCGATTACTTCTGGAGGAAACTATATTCACCAAAGGTTTTTTAAAATTCTTATGCCCATCACACCATCAGTTTATGAGGAAGATATTGCTGGCTGATGTAAATCACCAAACGTCATAACTGGAATGGGCAATCTGTATTGTTCAATTTATGAAACATCCAGAAGGCCATACTGAGGCAATCAGAATTTTAAGTCGCCATTTGAGAATAAATCCTCCAAGAATTCCGATACATATAAAATTAAGTTTGCATACTTTTTATACCAAACTGGGGCAATACACCAGCAGATGGTTAAAAGTAATACAAATGGCATGCCATATAGGCACCTTATGGCTGCGGTCATTTAATACAGACAGATCTCTGTGCAGTACTTTATTTATTCAGCAATCAGCAAATCAAACTTGCTATAAACTGAATCAAGATGAACGAACACACTGAAAATCAAATAAAAAAACCGATAAAAAGCAACAAGTAGGGCATGCCAGATATCCTTGTTCTTTCTAACCGACATGATACCGGTTAACCGTCTGTCCTGAAGTGTACTTGTCAGTACACTTTTTTTCAAGTGTGCGTAATTTATACAAAATCCATATTTTTATTAGGTAATTCTGTTGATAAATCAACAAGAATTGTCTCAGTTTCAACCTTTGCTGGTTGTATGATTTTCGTCAATATCAACATCTTGCTTTGGTGGCCAGAAGAAATCGCTCGGTCGAGTCAGGAAATGGGTCATGACTAGTTTCGCCAGTGGTTTCCATTGTTCGAAACGCACCCGACGCGCACGTAATGCCACAATAATGGTCAGACTAAAACTGACAAACAGGTTAGTCAGACCAATCAGTAGAACACCTAGAAACGAAACCACCACCAGGCCGATATCAGGCCCATTAATATTTATTAGTCCTTGAATAAAGTTGGCCGAAGCAAAAGCAATATGACGAATATCCAGCGGCATACCGAGAATAAAACCAATGGTGCCCATACTGCCGAGCATGATCCCGAAAATAAAGTTACCTCCCAAGGCTCCCAAATTACGTTCCATATATTCGGAAAATTTGTTTAAGCGCTCTTGTCCCATCAGGTTAGCCAGACGGGCATGCGCTTTCAGGCGTGGTCCGACCTTACGATATACCGCCATATTGTCAAAATAACCTGCGAGCAGGCCAGACAGGAACAGGCAAACCCCGGCAATCGCAGCATGTGGAATCGCAAGTGAAGTAAACGGATTCAGGTCATGTAAGGTCTTGGCCGCTTTGGCATGCGTCATTAATGGCTCATGTAGGGCAAACTCCCACATCAGGGCAATCAGTGCTGCAACCGGGATTGCGATTGAAATGTTCCCAAGAATCGCGACAAACTGGGTCCGGATAATATTCACAATCAGTGCAGCCAGTTCAGCGATCTGGGCGGTTTTTGAACCCTTACGCTGTTGTACGGTAGAAGCCAGTGCAGCTGCGGTCATCGCGGGCTGTTTGGTCGCTACAGTAAAATGCAGCACATGGATGAGCATAAAGCCCAATGAGTAATTCATGCTGTAGCTAAAGGCTTGCATGAGCGGTGCCATGGTGACACGTGCCATGAGTATCTTCAGGGTAGCCATAGTGGCAATAATGACCCCGGCACCCGCTGCGGCCTTATACATGGCCAGGAAGCCCTGCTTGTCGGTACTTACATAATGCTCTCCAGTTTTGGAAGCATTCTCAGTCACCTGTAAAGCCAGTAATTCGCTGTTGGTCGCCAGCAGGGAGCGGACACTACGTTCACTATAAAGTGCTTCAGTAATATCTACCAGAAAATACCCCATAGACTGATAACGCAACTGGTCATCATCCATGATCATATTCAGCAGAATTTCAATCCGTTCCAGACATTGTTCCAATAGCGCCAGCATGTAGGTCAAACTGACACTTACACCAATGCGTTTGGTGGAGCGGCGAATTTTCGCGACGACATCATGACATTGCTCAAGCATCACCATTGCCTGAGAAGCGTCTGGTGGCAGGATTGAATCCACCAGTTCTACATTATTAAAGCGCTTTTTATATTCCTGAATAAATTCATTGATCTCACGGTTCTGAATCAGAAAAGGCGATTCATATTCCATCAGTTCAGGCTGGGCATTGATAAATTCAGGATGCAGGGCAATACCACTGACGCGATATGACAGGATAGTCAGTGCCTTGATCAGTTCATCTTTAATCCGGGTTTTTTCAGGCTGATTAGAATGACCCTGATTCATCACACTAAACAGTCGCAGCCAGTCTTCATCGGCCAGATAGTCGAGCCAGTAGCGGTCACTGCGCTCATGAAATACCCGACGCATCAGTTCCTGCAGGCTTTTATCATCCGGAATCATGGGCAGAATATGTGCACCAATACGCTGATTGAGCTGATTCCAGAAACCGTCCAGGGATAAAATACCTGTATCAGAAAACAGGCTGGTCTGTTTGTAGCGGTTAATCACGCGCAGCACAAAGGTCTGCAGGGTAGAAACCGCATTGGGGGTGATCAGTAAAGACTGTAAAAATGCCTGAAATTTTTCTTCGATTTCTTCGGTATTCTTACTGTCTATTGGCCGTATACGATTCACGAGTTCAATTAACAGGTTTTCATCCAGCTTCGCTTGAGGCTGCTCAAGCTGTTGCTGCATGCTTTGGAAAATATCGAGAAACTTAATATGCATAGGCGAGGTGGGTATCTATTGAATGCGATGAAGCGCAAGTTTGGCCAGGTTAATCAGCGCCTGACGGTATTCAGAATCCGGCAGTAGATCCAGTGCAGCGATCGCAGCTTCGGTTTCTTCAGTCGCACGCTGACGGCAGTAATCCAGAGCACCGGATGCATTGACAATATGAATCACCTGTTCAAGGTGGTCAGTACCGCCCGTTGCAATGCTCTTACGCACAATCTCGAAGTCATCCCCAGAGGTATTCTTCAGTGCCGCAATCAATGGCAAGGTCGGTTTACCTTCCATCAGGTCATCCCCGATATTCTTGCCCAGTGTTTCTGCATCTGAGGTGTAATCCAGAATATCGTCAATGATCTGGAATGCATTTCCAAAGTGACCGGCAAAAGTTCGTAGCGGGGCACGGAACTCTTCTTTACCAGTCAGGATGGCAGCACCTTCAGTCGCCAGTTCAAATAGGCGAGAAGTTTTACCATGAATAATATTTAAATACGTTTCTTCAGTTGTTTCAGGCTGATGTTGCGATTGCAACTGCAATACTTCACCCTCGGCAATTTCACAGGTACCAGTTGAGAAGTCCTTGAGTAAGACCATATTGTTCAGATCAACCAGCAGGTCAAAGGCACGTGAGATCAGGAAGTCACCGACCAATACGGCAGTCTGGTTATTCCAGGTCGCATTCGCAGTTGGACGGCCACGGCGCAGGCCAGACTCATCCACGACGTCATCATGTACCAGCGTTGCAGTATGTAGCATTTCAATGATCGCCGCGAGTTTACGATGCTGATCCAGATCATCTGCGCCACAGGCTTTGGCTGCCAGTAAACACATAATCGGGCGCATACGCTTGCCACCGGCTTCAACCACATGTTTGCTCACTGCCATGACTAAGGCAACTTTTGAAGTAATCCCCTCATTAATGAATGTGTCCATCGCAGCAAAGTCATGTGCCACAGGAGCGAGAATATCTTGCTTAAAGTCGATGGTCATGTGAAAGGAAACCTCTAGTTTGGTAAATCTCAAGTCGGTAGTTTAACAATTTATAACATCCATGAAACATAAGAAACGTACAAACTCCACTAAAAATCAGTTTTTTATGATGAATATAATCCATCCAGCCTGATTCTGGTGGCTGACTGTACTCTATCGATTTACCTTTACGGATCATGTGATCCGAAATTTGTGGCTCAGTATACTACTCAAAAATAACCGTCCGGCTCTGTTGATTTTTGTAGCAAAAAATTGCATGAGTGTCTGATTTTACTAAAATTAGTATAATCTCAAAGAGATGGATAAATGCGTTCATCAATATTTCTATAAAATGGCTTGTTGTTTATACGAATATCCCTTAAAATCTTTGCCCTTGTATAACCCCCAGTGGCGTACGTTTTAAGACCGGTATATCCCTTTATCGGCACGACGACACGGGCATATTTGGAGTACATTATGTACGCAGTAATCCAAAGCGGTGGTAAACAGCACCGTGTAGTTGAGGGCGAAACCCTTAAAGTTGAATTATTGAAAGCTGAAACTGGCGCAACTGTTACTTTTGATGACGTGTTGATGCTTGTAAACGGTGAAAGCATTCAAATCGGTGCTCCAGTGGTAGCTGGCGCTAAAGTAACTGCAGAAGTAGTTAGCCATGGTCGTCACGACAAAATCCGCATCATCAAAATGCGTCGTCGTAAGCACTACCGTAAACAACAAGGTCACCGTCAATGGTTTACCGAGTTGAAAATTACTAGCATTTCAGGCTAATTACTAGGAGTAATGAGACATGGCAACTAAAAAAGCCGGTGGTTCGACTAAGAACGGTCGTGATTCGAATCCTAAGATGTTAGGTGTTAAAGTTTACGGTGGTCAAACTGTAACTGCAGGTAACATCATCGTTCGTCAACGTGGTACTGAATTCCACGCTGGTGTTAACGTAGGTATGGGCCGTGACCATACTTTATTTGCTACTGCTGATGGCGTAGTAAAATTCGAAGTGAAAGGCCAGTTCGGTCGTCGCTACGTATCTGTTGAAGCATAATCTGCGACAATAGAAAAAACCCACAGATTCTGTGGGTTTTTTTATGCTTGAAGATTGACGAGTTAGTCTGAAACATATGGCTGAAGAATAAACGTTCATCTTCATCATGATGAACAAAAGCAGGGATTTTGCATTAATAACAATACAAAACTTCTTATTTTCTATCATCTTAGTTTTTGAAATTCGTTTAAGATGAGCCATTAGATACATAGCGATATGCAAATACAAAAAGGTGAGATTATGAATATGCTTCGTAAAACTGTATGTGCCATAACAATCGGTGCGGCAACACTGGCTCCTGTCATGAGCACGACTGTATTTGCCGCAACTGCAGCGACGGAGCAGCAAGCCACTGCCAATCTGGTGAAGCAGCTCAGTAATATCCGTAGCTTAACGGCAAACTTTGAGCAAACCACCAAGATTACCAATCCGAAAGCAACTCAGAAAAAGGGTTTGAGCGCCCAGCACATGAACCAGACCTTTCGTGGTGTGATGAAAGTGCAGCGTCCGGGTAAATTCTATTGGGAAACTACGGCACCTTCGAAACAGACAATTGCTACCACAGGAAAAACTGTCTGGATCTATGACCCAGACTTGCAGCAAGCCGTTCGTCAGAGCCTGGATGAACAAGTCTCCAATACACCAGCATTATTGCTCTCTGGAAATACCAACCAGATCATGCAGTCTTATCGTGTGACACAGCCAAATAAAGGCAAGACCTATTATAAGCTGTATCCAAAGGCAAGTGATGGTGTATTTGAAAGCCTGACGATTAGCTTTGGCGCTAACAAGGCACCGAGTCTGATGATTCTGGAAGATTCATTGGGTCAAACCACTTATATCAACTTTAGCAATGTGAAAGTGAATGCCAGCATTCCGGCATCTACCTTTAATTTCACACCGCCTAAAGGAACGGACATTATTGATCAATAAGCATCAATGTCAGCAAAATAAAAAAAGCAACCTTCGGGTTGCTTTTTATTTGCCAATAATAGAAATGGATTTGGAGATATTACAAGGTTTGTCTATATCTAGAGATTCAGGCGTTTTAGAATAAACAAAAGTCAAGTCAATTAAATTATGAAATTTCAGGTGCTTAGGATGAAAATGACTTCATTTAAAACCGGCTGGATCAGCTGTATTTTATGTTTAAATGTGGGGTTGTTTGCCTGTCAGCCTCAAACGTCTTCAGTCAATGCATCTGCGCAAACAGAAGAAGCAGGGCAAATACAATCCAAAACCATTCCAGTGAAAGGTGTTAATCAGGTCGTGTGCGAAGTAGAGAGTTGTGTGCGCTTTGATCTGCAAACTGTAGATACCAATATGGCTTGGATTGACCAGTATTTTCTAGAGCGTATCCAGCGTACCGAACCAGTTGCCTTTAGGAAAGTAAGCAGTGATAAAATCAAAGCAAAGGATCAGCCGAAATTTATTGAGCAGCGTTCCATTCAGGCCAGTTACCTGAATCAGCATGGTCACCTGGCGACTTTTATATTCAAAACTGCTCATCAGCCTAGACGTGCAGCACAGCCACAATCTCATACTGAATACGTCAATCTGGACCTAAAGCAAAAGAAGCGTCTGGCTCTTTATCAAATTATGCTGGGCAATACTGAAGAAAAGTTAAAACAAAGCTTGTATCAAGAAAACAAAGACTGGTTGGATCGTGCCCAAGTAACATCAAAGCAATTGGAATTAAGTGATAATTATTATTTTGACAGTCAAGGCTTGGTACTGATTTATCCAGCAGGTGAGTTGAGCAAGTCTACAAGTGTGATGGTAGAATTAAAAGTACCTTATACGGCATTAAACGGGATCATCCGACCTGAATATTTATCCATTTTGCCAAAAACAACCCCTTAAATATTGTGCTAATAAGGCGCAGCCATTCACCAGGTCACTGTATTTTTTGCCGTTAAGAGCTTACACTATAGCCAGTTTTTTTCTTATCTAAAGATTGGCTATGATCGACCCGAAATTACTCAGAAATAATATTGAGGCTGTAAATTTAGCCTTGGCAAAACGTGGTGTTCAACTGAATGTCGAGGAGTGGGCATCACTTGAAGCTCGCCGTAAAGAAATTCAGTCCAAAACTGAATCGCTACAAGCTGAGCGTAATGCGGGTGCGAAACAAGTTGGCCAAATCAAAAAAGCCGGTGGCGATGCGTCTGAAATCATGGCACGCATGTCTGCAATTGGCGATGAAATTAAAGCAGCAGAAGCAGCACTGGCTGAATTGCAAGCTGAACTGGAAGAAAAATCCCTGTCTATTCCAAACTTGCCAGATGAATCTGTTCCTGAAGGTAAAGATGAGTCTGACAACGTGGAAATCCTGAAATGGGGTACACCACGCGAATTTGATTTTGAAATCAAAGACCATACTGACCTGGGTGAAATGATGGGCGGTCTGGAATTTGAAACAGCAACTAAATTGACTGGTTCACGCTTCAGCGTTCTTAAAGGTCCTTTAGCGCGTCTACAACGCGCGTTGACTCAATTCATGCTGGATACGCACACCACCCAAAATGGTTATACCGAAGCCTATGTACCGTATTTAGTAAATGCTGATTCGCTACGTGGCACAGGTCAGTTACCCAAATTCGAAGAAGACCTGTTTAAGCTGCAAGGCGAAAAAGAATTTTATCTGATTCCAACAGCTGAAGTGCCAGTAACCAACTTCGTACGCGATGAAATTATTGATGCCGACCGTCTGCCATTGAAATATGCTGCACATACACCATGTTTCCGTAGTGAAGCAGGTTCTTATGGTCGTGATACCCGTGGCCTGATCCGTCAGCACCAGTTTGATAAAGTTGAAATGGTTCAGATCGTAAAACCTGAAGATTCTATGCAGGCACTGGAAGACTTAACTGGTCATGCGGAAGGTATCCTACAAGCTTTAGGTCTTCCATATCGTAAGATCATTCTGTGTGGTGGTGACATGGGCTTTGGTGCAACCAAGACTTATGACTTAGAAGTTTGGGTACCAAGCCAAAATACTTACCGTGAAATTTCATCTTGTTCAAACATGGGTGATTTCCAGGCGCGTCGTATGAAAGCACGTTACCGTGCTGATCAGAAGAAAACTGAATTTGTGCATACCTTGAATGGTTCAGGTCTGGCCGTGGGTCGTACTTTACTTGCAGTAATGGAAAACTATCAACTTGCCGATGGCTCCATTGAGATTCCTGAAGTATTACGTCCATATATGTGTGGTGCGACTTATATCGACTAATTGTCGATCTCAGCATCCCTAAATGTGCATGAAAATTGCATAGACAGTCAGATTTAAAATTTTGAGGTAGTTCGTGGATATTTTTCCAATCTCGTTAAAGTTGCAACAGCAACCTTGTCTGATTGTCGGTGGTGGGCATATTGCATACCGTAAAGCACTTTTACTTCAAAAAGCAGGTGCGATCATTCATGTGATTGCGCCTGAAATTGAAGAGAGTCTGCTGCGAATTGTGCAAAATAGCCAAGGACACTATGTGCAGGCAGCTTTTCATCCTGAAGTTGCATTACGTCCATATCGACTGGTTATTGCAGCGACTGACGATGCAGAGACCAATCGTCAGGTCTTTGAACTGTGTGAAGCGGAAAATGTCCTGGTCAATAGCGTCGATGATCCACCGCATTGCCGCTTTATGGTTCCGGCGATTATTGACCGTTCACCGCTGGTGATTTCGGTGGCATCAAATGGCACGTCACCAGTGTTATCCCGTCAGATTCGTACCCAACTAGAAACCACTATTCCGCATGGAATGGGCAAGCTGGCTGAGTTTTCAGGAAAATGGCGCAGTGCGGTTAAGGCTAAAATAGTCAATCCGGATGAACGCCGTATTTTCTGGGAAGAGCTTTATGCTAGTCCTTTGAAAGAACAGGTGTTTAATGACAATCTGGCTGAAGCTGATCATCTGATTGAACAGGCGCTACTGGAATGGCAAAAGCCAAAAGGTGAGGTTTACCTCGTTGGCGCAGGTCCTGGTGATCCAGAACTCTTGACCTTAAAAGCATTGCGTTTAATGCAACAAGCCGATGTGGTGATTTACGACCGACTGGTATCTGCACCAATTATGGAGCTATGCCGCCGTGATGCGGAAAAGATCTATGTGGGTAAGGCACGTTCCAATCATGCGGTTCCGCAAGATGGGATTAATGCTCTATTGGTCAAATATGCCAGTGAAGGTAAGCGTGTCTGTCGTCTGAAAGGTGGTGATCCGTTTATCTTTGGTCGTGGTGGTGAAGAGATTGAAGAACTGTTCGCTGCGGGTGTGGCTTTCCAGGTGGTGCCAGGTATTACCGCGGCTTCTGGCTGTTCAGCCTATGCCGGTATTCCACTGACCCATCGTGATTATGCGCAAAGTGTACGTTTCCTGACAGGTCACTTAAAAGAAGGTTCACCCGAGCTGCCTTGGAGTGAACTGGTCTATGAAAACCAGACTTTAGTGCTGTATATGGGTTTGGTTGGGCTGGATAAGATCTGTACGCAACTGATCGCGCATGGCCAGCGCCCGGATATGCCGGTGGCCTTAGTGTCTAAAGGCACTACACCTGAGCAAAAAGTAGTAATTGGAACGCTCCAAGATATTGCATCTAAAGTCTCTGAACACCATATTCAAGCACCAACTTTGACCATTATCGGTGAAGTGGTGCGTTTACGTGAAAAACTTAAGTGGTCGTAAACGACCACTTAACTCCCCAAAAGTAGAGAAAAGCTGTGATCCATGTTGTTTTATATGAGCCTGAAATTCCTGCCAATACAGGTAATATTATTCGCCTATGCGCAAATACGGGAGCACAGTTGCATTTGGTGAAGCCACTGGGCTTTGAACTGGATGACAAAAAGCTAAAACGTGCTGGTCTGGATTATCACGAATATGCCAATATGCAAATCTGGGAAAATATTGAAGAATGTTTGGCAGACTTAGCTTCTCAAGGCATTGGTGCAGATGCGGTCTATCCATTGACGACTAAAGGTTCTGAAACCCCACATACTTCAGACTTAAATCGTCCTGTGGCTTTGTTGATGGGGCCGGAAACACGTGGTCTGCCAGAAAATGTGCGTATGATGTTCCCGAAAGAACACTGGATCCGTCTGCCAATGGCTGAAAATTCGCGTAGTCTGAACCTGTCTAATGCGACAGCAGTGATTGTGTACGAAGCCTGGCGTCAGCAGGGGTTTAAAACGCTTTAATTAGTATTCTTTCTTTTAAGAAGCTGCCAATTGGTGGCCTTTTTGATTTGTGTAACAAGGCTTGTGTAGTGGTTGGTCATTGGGCTTATCTTCGGTATAAATAGTTGAGAACACAAAAAAAGGAAAAAAACTTGAATAAGGGGTGGATCACAGCGAGTTGTGCGGTTTTATTAATGTTTAGTGGAGCAAGCCAGGCACAGCCAGAACCACAACAGCCAGTAGAAGAGGTAAAACCGCTTACTCAGGAGGAAATCAGGCAGGGTATGGCAGAGATGCAGCAGCAACTGAATGAGCGTATTGAAGCTTGGGGTAAAACCCTTAGCAAAGATGATTTTGAATGGAGTTGGCGCGGACGGATTCTGAATCAACCAAAACGTCAGGAAGTGTGTAATATCTTCCAGGGTGTGGTGAATGAAACCTATCATCTGGCTGTACAAAACAAGGCGCGTTTGAGTCCTGAAAGTCAGGAGGTTTTAAAAAATCGTAATCTATTTATCGAACGGCTTGGTTATAAAGACAATATTGTTGATACCCGCATGGGCTTTAACTGTCGTCTAAAATGATTTTGAACTGAACTAAAAAATAAACACGTCAGAACTAAAAAAGGCGCATCAAGCGCCTTTTTTATTTGAATAAGAAGGATATTATTTATCATCAAATTCATTGTGCTGAGGAGCAGGGTGCTTGAAGCCTTTGGTCTTATAACCCAGGTACAAGATACCGCCAAATGCCCAGATCAGACCGTATTTAAGCGAAGCTTCGTCGACTTCTAGCCATAATGCAAACACTGAAATGAAGCCAAGTAAGGGAACGACGACAAAATTCATGATCTCTTTGGCACTCTTCGTGCGGCCATCACGCAGTGCATAACGTGAAATCACCGACAAGTTGACGAAACTGAATGCAGTTAACGCACCAAAGCTGATCAGTGACACGACAAAGTCAAGATCCATGAAACCAGCAGTTAAAGCAACTGCACCAGCGATCAGGATGTTGTACGACGGTGTGTAGTTTTTCGGACTAATGTGACCAAAGATTTTTTTGTTAATTACGCCATCACGACCCATTACGTACATCAGACGAGACACACCCGCATGCGCTGAAATACCGGAAGCCATAACTGTCACAATCGCAAAGTAAAGTACCACTGTCTTAAATGCCACGCCACCTACTGCTTGTAAAATATCAGGCTGTGTTGCAGCAATATCTTCAAAGTAGGTTTTTGGATCATTCGGGAAAAAGATCTGCATGAAGTAAGTACTGATGATGAAAATGATACCCGCTATTAATGCAGTCAAGAAAATCGCTTTAGGCAAAGTTTTTTCAGTATCTTTGGTTTCTTCAGCCAGTGAACTTAAAGAGTCAAAACCTGTAAAAGAGAAGCATAGTAAGGTTGCACCGGTAATCAGGGCAGCAACAGAGGTAAATTCATTCCAAAATGGCTCTAAACTCCATAATTGATACTTTGCATCGACTAATGTGCCGTCTGCATTTACACCACCTTCCAGAAGTTGGTAAACCATCCAGGTGAAGTATGCAATGACGCCCAACTGTACAAATACAATCATACTGTTGAAGTTGGCAACAAATTTTGCACCGCGGAGGTTAATCGCAGTCATGAACGCTGTTAAACCAATGACCCAGACCCAATGATTCATATCTGGGAAAAGTGCTTCCAGATAAATCACAGCCAGGATGATATTGACCATCGGTGATAACAGGTAATCTAGTAATGATGACCAACCCACCATGAAACCAACATTCGGGTGGATGGATTTTTGGGCATAGGTATAGGCCGAACCCGAAGATGGGTAGCGACGAATCATATGACCATAGCTCAAAGAGGTTAACAAAATTGCAATCAGTGCAAAAATGTAAGAGGTAGGAACGTGAAAGTTACTTTCTTCAGATACCAGACCAAAAGTATCAAACAAGGTCATGGGTTGAATATAAGCTAAACCGATAATAATGATGTGCCAGAGTCCCAGCGTTTTTTGCAGTTTAGCTGCCGATTGAGTCCCAGAGAAATTTGTCAACGGCGTTATCCTCTTAATCGTTGATCAAGGATCAGTCATATTGAATAAGGATCGTTTGAGACGAACGATCCCCCCTACAAATTAAGCAAAAGCGCGCCAATCTACTCTAGAATGAACATTTTTGCTAGCAATTTTTTTGAGATTACTACAGCATGAAATATGCCAAAATTATCATGATTGATGATGAAATTTTCATGCAAGATAAAAGCCTGATGCTTAAAAAAACACCAGGCTCTAAATTTTCGCTATATTCGCTTATTTTTCAGGAATTACCAAGCTTTTTTTAAGATGGTTTTCAAATCTTCCAGCGTGGCTTCTTTCGGGTTATAAATGATAGAACCATCATTTAATGCTTTCTCGGCAACTTCATCCAGTTGTGCCTCAGAAACCTTACCTGTTTCACTTAATGTACGTGGTAATTTAGTCAGGGCATAAATACGGTCACGCATCGCTTGAATGGTTGCAATCGCTTTATCGGCACGCAGATGCCCAGGGGTCTGTGCATAGATATCCGGGCCAGCCAGTGGCAGAAGCAGCTCTGCAATCTTGCCACCATTCACTTCCTTGTTGTATTCCAGGACATAAGGCAGGAACAGGTTCATACATAGTCCATGTGGCAAGTGAGCCACCGCACCGAGCGCATGACCGAGTGAATGCACCAGACCAACCATCGAGTTCGAGAAAGCGATCCCAGCCATGGTAGAAGCTTGTGCCAGTTCCAGACGACCTTGAGCATCAGACGGATTATCCAGCACCTTAAACAGATTCTCACTGACTTTCTTCACTGCTGCTGTGGCATAAGCATCTGAAATCGGATTGGCTGCCATACAGGTATAGGCTTCGACCGCATGGGTCATCGCGTCCATTGCAGTCATTGCGGTTAAATGCGGTGGCAAAGTCTGGGTCATACGTGGATCAAGAATCGCAGCATGCGGCATCAGATAATAAGATGCGAACGGCATTTTCAGGTTCTTTTCAGTATCCGATACCACTGCAACCATGGTTACTTCAGAGCCTGTTCCAGACGTGGTTGGAATCACGAAAAATGGTTTTAAGGGTTTTGGTAGGTTATGTGCGCCAGAATATTTAAGCAAGTCATCGCCACCTTCAGAGACCAGAATGTTGGTCGCTTTTGAGGTATCGATAACTGAACCGCCCCCGATGGCAATAATCGCATCGCAGTTATTGTCACGATATAGTTGTGCAGCACGACGTACTGTACCTAAGCTCGAATCGGGTGGGACATCATCAAAAATCGCTGCAATCTCTGCATCCGTCGATTCAAAAGCAGCTTCAATCGGTGCAAGCAGATTATTGGCACGTACGCCTTTATCGGTAATGATGAGTGGACGTTTGGCACCTAATGTCGAGAGTTCAAACGGAATATGTTCGAGCGCAGCATGACCGGCAATCACCTTGACTGGACAGAAAAATTCATAATAAGGCTTGGTCATGTTAGGCACTCCGTTTCAAATAAGATTGAGCAATTTTTAAATAGATGCTGCTTGCTTCAGTTAATTTTTCTTTCAGGCTGAGATTACTTGGATATTCTTTGACAGCCAGTTGTGCCACTATTTTCGGCAAAATCAAGGCTTCCATTTTATTCAGACAACGTACCAGACGAATAGCATAAGAGATATCACCATCGGCAATCATGCGGTCATGGGCAAAGGCCTGTGAGGTACTTTCCTGGAATGAAAAGACCAAAAAGGCATGATGCAGATGCTTAAAAGTGATCGTAAGGTCAGGCGCAGTGTCCATAGATTTCACGAGTTCAAGTTGCTTCTCTTCAGTAACCCGGGCAATAAATGCCGGGCCGTGGGGGAAGACTTTCATGGAAAGACTGAAATTCGCCGGAAACTGGGCAACTTCCTTTTTGATTTCTTCATCGACCTGGCTTGCCATGACTAAGCCTCTGCCAATCACATCCATCATGAGTTTGACATAGGCCTGTTGCAAAGCAGGTTTAACGGATTTAGTTGCAATCACGTGATGATCCCTACCTGGAATATTATTGGTTTAGAGTAATTACTCTAATTTATTTATTGTTGAAATGCAAAGGTTTTATCTTTGCTCGACGCTAACGTCCTTAAAGTAACCGCTGCTGGTTAAAGTTTCAATAATTTCGACACACAAGTCAGCAAATTTTGGCGGGTTGTTGACCAAGTCGTTAATGCGGACCATTTCCAGTCCTGCATAGCCACATGGATTGATGGTATGGAAACCTGTCAGGTCACAGTCAATATTCAAGGAAAGACCATGATAACTACGACCTTTACGGATTTTAAAGCCGAGAGAACCAATCTTTCGCTCATTCACATAGACACCGGGTGCATCCGGTTTGGCATAGGCTTCAATATCATACTTCTTGAGTAGCTCAATCATCAGGTTTTCGACATAGGAGACCAGCGTACGGACGTTCCAGCCAAGACGGTTCAGATCAAACATAAAATACGCCACCAGCTGGCCCGGACCATGCCAGGTTACTTGACCACCACGATCGGTCTGAATTACCGGAATATTGGATGGCATCAGAATATGTTCCGGCTTACCCGCTTGCCCTTGAGTCAGGACATCATGGTGCTGCAAAATCCACAACTCATCCGGGGTGTTTTCATCACGGTTTTCAGTCAGGGCTTTCATTTCCAGAAAGCGGTCTTCGTAGGGAGTCAGGTCATTATATTGACGAATAATCAGGCAGGGTTTTTGAACCGCATCAGTCACAGTGTGCGTCCTTGGAAAGATAAAAAATACTGCCAATAATTATAATGATTTCAAGCCGTGATAGGGGAGCGATTCACAGTAATTCTCAATTACCAATTCACAGATATAAAAAAACACGCCCTGAAGCGTGTTTCTTATTACGGCCTGAGCTGTCTTAAAGCGCAGTTTTGATCAAAGGACAAGCAGCCAGATCTGCATAAACAGCATGTACCTGTTCAAGTTCAAGGAAACGGAGCTGTGCAGTGATCGAATGATATTTACCTGTACGTGAAGGCGTAACGGTCATTTTACTGCCATCAAATTCAGGAAAATGCTTTACAAAGATCTCATTTACGGCCTGATGCAACTCAATACCAGCAAGGCCAATCAGTTTGATCGGGTAGTCCATAGGGAAAACCCAAAGATGTTCTTGTAGTTCACGAGATGGTGTACGGTCTAACATGTAGTCCCCCTATTCGAAACGCCTGCATGAGCGCAGGCGTTTGGGTCTGTCTGGATACATAGATGGAGACTATCAACTGAGTTTCAAGTCTCTATCAATTGTATCAAATCTTAATCATTTTCCAGGAATGAACGCAGGTGTTCAGAACGGGAAGGATGACGCAGCTTACGTAAGGCTTTCGCTTCAATCTGACGGATACGTTCACGGGTTACGTCGAACTGCTTACCTACTTCTTCCAAAGTATGGTCAGTTGGCATGTCGATACCAAAACGCATTTTCAGGACTTTCGCTTCACGTTCAGTCAGGTTTTCCAGTACTTCACGTGTCGCTTCTTTCAGGCCTTCCGACGTTGCAGCATCCACAGGAGAGGTGATGTTGCTGTCTTCAATGAAGTCACCCAAATGTGAATCTTCATCATCACCGATCGGTGTTTCCATCGAAATAGGTTCTTTAGCGATTTTAAGTACTTTGCGAACCTTCACTTCGTCCATTTCCAGACGTTCGCCCAGTTCTTCCGGAGTCGGTTCACGGCCCATTTCCTGAAGCAATTGACGAGATACACGGTTGATCTTGTTAATGGTTTCGATCATGTGAACTGGAATACGGATAGTACGTGCCTGATCCGCGATTGAACGGGTAATCGCCTGACGAATCCACCAAGTTGCATAAGTCGAGAACTTGTAACCACGACGGTATTCAAACTTGTCCACGGCTTTCATCAGACCGATGTTACCTTCCTGAATCAGATCCAGGAACTGCAAGCCACGGTTGGTGTATTTCTTCGCAATCGAAATGACTAGACGTAAGTTCGCTTCAACCATTTCTTTCTTGGCACGGCGCGCTTTGGCTTCACCCACCGCCATACGCTTGGCGATGTCTTTGATGTCACGAACTTTCAGGTCAAGTTCTTTTTCAATGTCTGCAATCTTTTGCTGGAATGCCAGCACGTCAGGACGTACTTTTTCCAGATAAGCTTTTTGATCGGCAGGCGCTTTCGCAATTTGCTCATCTAACCAGGCTGGATTAGATTCCTGACCCGGGAAAGAAGTACGGAACTGGGTACGATCCATACGGCCACGACGGACTGCATAACGCATTACTTCACGTTCTGCACTACGGATCTGGTCGTGGGTACCACGAATCATTTCTGAAATGATATCGAACAGGCGCGGTGTGAACTTGAACATCATGAACACAGTAGCTAAAGCTTGCAGTGCGTCTTCTGCTTCTTTGCTGTTGCGGCCATGCTTTTCAATAACAGCCTTGGTATTTTTCCAGGCATCTGAAAGTTCAGCAAAACGAACTTTAGCGATTTCTGGATCTGGACCTGAATCACCTTCAGAATCGTCATCACTGTCAGACTCTTCTTCATCTTCCTCATCATCCAGTTTTACATCTTTGGTTGACTTGGTAGTTGCTTCTTCATCTTCTTCGATGTCAGCGACTTCTTCCAGCACTTCTGGAATATCATCATCAGTTTCAGGGTCTAAATAACCTGAAAGCAGGTCGGCCAGGCGGCGTTCGCCAGCTTCATAATCTTTGTATTCTTGTAGTACAACTTCTACGGCATTTGGCCAGTAAGCAATGGAGTGAAGAACGTCACGGATCCCTTCTTCAATACGTTTTGCAATGCTGATTTCGCCTTCACGCGTTAAAAGTTCAACAGTACCCATTTCACGCATATACATACGTACTGGGTCAGTTGTACGACCTGGCTCATTTTCTACAGATGCAAGTACTGCTGCAGCTTCTTCTTCTGCAACTTCATCGGCAGCTTCTGCAGTATCCTCAAACATCGCATCATCAGATTCAGGCGCGCGATCATGTACCGGAATGCCGACGTCATTCAACATCTGAATGATATCTTCAATCTGTTCACTTTCTGTGATTGAGTCCGGGAGATGATCGTTAACCTCAGCGAAGGTTAAATAACCTTGTTCTTTGCCTCGGCTAATCAGAGCCGCTACTTGCGAAGTAGGGGAAGTCATATCGCTCATCTTTGCTTACTCTTCGTTGAATCTGTGACAGTAAAAAATCGTACAACTCTGCACGACTTAAGCTTATTAAATTTAGTGAATAGCCTACATATTTCATCAGATTATTCAGCATCGAGGCTGTCTGACAAAATATTTAAAATGAAATTCAGTAATTTAAGATGGGGATGAATTTGTTATTTTCAAGTCCAGCCCCGGCGTATCTGTATCTGACCAAAAATATAATAGTCAAAAAATATAAGGACGCAGGGTGGATTATATCATGCCATACAATTTACTTGGAAAAAAAGCCCTAATTACAATTTTAAGATACTAAAATTTAAATAAAACTTGACAAGTATTTTTAGGCAAGATAAATAGCGCCTAGGACCCTTTACATTTTTCACAATGAGGTAGTTTTAGTGTCTTCTACAGATTTTGAACTAGATGATAACTACGGTGATGATGATGTTAGCTTCGATGAGGCTTCCAGCAAGCTCAGCGCAAAAGAGTCGTTGGAAAAACGTCGTTTGATTGATGACCTGTTGACTCAACGCCGCCTCGAGCGCGAACTCAAAGATTTTGACTATGACTTCGACGATGACGATGACTTCGACGACGAAGATTAAGCAATTCGGATTTAGCATGGCCTGAATAAATGCTATGCTAGGCCTTTCGGAATTTCTAAGTTTGGATATTAGATGAGTGCTTTAGATTTAGACCTGTTGAGTGACTATCTGGATGGCGACCAAAATGAGTATGGTCTGGATTTCGCGGCAACTCACGGTTTCCTGTGTGCAATTGCAGTAGGTCCGCAGTTTGACAGATGGCTGGATGAGCTTTTTGATAACAATCAGAAAAAAGTTCCAGCAGCAATCATCGAACAGGTTAAAGTATGGCTGGAGTCTATCCGTCAAAGCTTGGCCAATGAAGAAGGCATCACTTTCCCGTTTGAAATCGAGGAAGCGGATACCGAATCAAGTCTTGGTGACTGGAGCGTGGGCTTTGTTGATGCCATGTTCCTGAACGAAGAAGCATGGTTTGCAGAAGAATTTGAAGAACAGCTGGTGGATTTAACCCTGCCAATCATGGTCTTCAGTGGGATTGACGAAGAAGATCCACAAATGGAAACTTTCCGTCGTAACGGCCAGTTAATGGACGAGCTTGCGGAAGAAATTCCAGAAAACCTGAATGAATTGTACCTGATGTATCATACACCAGACTAATTCTCCCAAATCAAAAAAGCACCTTCGGGTGCTTTTTTGATATCTGCTTTTTATATCTATAATTTTAAGCTAAGCAGCTATTCTTTAGCCTGTTTTTTTGCTTCCAGACCTTTAAGAGCGCTTTTACTCATCCAGCCGAAACATAAGGCAAGGACAACATATTGAATCGCCAAGCCTAGCAGCAATACGCTTATCCAGATGCCAAAAGATAAAGATTCCAGCATACCGAGGATAATTTCCCGTTGTTCTGCAATACCCAATATTGACAAGGATAAGATCAAGCCAATGAGTACGCTAATGCTTAGACACCCCCAAATTAACTGTTTTTTCTCTATAGCACTTGGTAGACGCTGTTGATCCTGAACAAATTTGATCGCTGCCACTGCCCCTGCACCGAATAATGCCGGGATGGCAGTGCTGCTGCCAGGCAAATCGATAAACATATTTAAACCAGCGACAATCAGAATCGCGACCAGATAAACTATAGTGAAATAGCCAAAATATTTTTTAATCATCATTTTTATCTCGAATATTGTGTTTTTATTGTTGTTGCTTGTATGGTTGAAAATGGGAAAAGCTATACCAACAAGTTTGTTTATTTTAATAATTTGCTCGAATATTCAGCAAGATAAATTAAAAGAATACGACGAATGTCACGTGAAGCATAGAAGGATCACGTGACATGATTTGAACTAGATTGAAATTAAGCGTGTTTCTTTGGCTGTTTAGCCAAGCTATAGCGGGTATAGCCATGATAGGCGACATGAAACAGGGCGGCATGCAAGGCAATCAAGGCAGCAACAATAAATGAATTTGGGCCTCGGCCTGTATAATTCATTCGGCGCAGAATTTCCTCGGTATAAGGGTGCAGCCAGATCATCACCAAGATAAAAATAAAGCCAAGGCTCATGGCAATAATGGTAGAGCCCCAGACCAAGGTATTTTTTTCCTTGGCGTCAGGGACACGCAGTTCCTTATGCACAAAATGCCGGGCACTCAAGAATGCTGCTGCAATTAATGCAGGAATGAAAATAATGGCACCCAAGTTTAACCAATACACAATCATGCCAATCAAAACCAGCAAGGCAAGATAAACGGCTGCAAAATATTTAAGATAATGCGACATCGTTCTGGCCTCCTAAACAGGACTTACTGTTCAGGATGGACGATTTTTGCGTTGATGTCTACGGTACAGAACCCAGCCGATAATAATCGCTACAATTGCAATAATGATGTAACTGACCTTGCTAAAAATCTGATGCATCAAGTTCTGATTTTCCCCGAAATAAAATCCAATACAGGCCAGAAAAGTCGTCCAGATGATGGTTCCCAAGCTGCTATAAAACATGAATTTCCAGAAGGGCATACGACTCATTCCAGCAGGAATACTGATCAGGGAGCGCACTGCGGGAATCATACGTCCAGCAAAAACAATGCGATGACCATACTGCTCGAACCATGCTAAAGATTTTTTTACATCATCAGACTTAATAAACAGATATTTACCATAGCGGTCGACAAATCTGAAAATCGATTCATGACTGAATTTATAACCAATCCAGTAAAGTAAGGCAGCAGCCAGCAGGGAGCCGAGGCAACCCGCAATGATCACGCCGACCAGTACTAATTGGCCTTGGGACGCGGAATAGCCCGCAGATGGCATAATGATTTCAGAGGGAATAGGCGGGAAGACATTGTCGAGGAACATGAGCAGGGCAATACCCCAATAGCCCAGCTGTTCCATAATAGAAATAATCCAGTCAGTCAGATTCATAAGCAGCAGTTAATTGAAAATACTGCTTTTATCCTACGGAGTATTCCAGAATGGGTAAAGTAGATAAATTGTAGATCGCACAAATTAGCTATGCGTGAGGGTATAGATATAAACTCGACGCAGCAGATAGGCACTGAATACTGGCAATATACTTAATAGCAAAAATTGCACGATGCCAGTGTTGATGTGATAGCCAATAAATAGCGCTAAGATCGCACCAATAACAGTTCCTAGCACAACAATAAAAAGATGTGATTCATGTTCCAGCTGGTCCATGACTTCAACAGTCCGCTGTACTTTTACCTGATCCTTGCGTTGAAACTGAACAATATTATCTTCATATTTTGCGTAGGATTTTGCTATTTTGTGTTCCTTTTCATATAAAAAATATATTTAGTAATTAAACACTTAGGTGGAAAATGATTACTGCATATAGATTATCAAGACTTTTTCTTTTTAAAGGGGAATCTTGGTAAAAGCGTGTTGAGATTTTTATTTAGATTGTGAAGTTTGTGTAAAAAAAAGCCCTCAAATGAGGGCTTTTATACATCTAGTTACATTCTACACATTATAAACGTTTACGTTTTGCAGCGAGGATTTGTGACTGGCGCATACGGAAGCCTTCTTTTTGCTTCTCAGTTGTTTTGTCAATACAGTACACACAAGATACACCGTGTTCATAGCTTGGTAATGCTGCTTCCTCGGGAGTGAGTGGCCAGCCACATGCGTGACATTTAGTATTTTGGCCTTCTTCCATACCGTGAGTCACGGCAGTACGGCCATCAAATACGAAACATTCACCTTCCCACAGACTCTCTTCTGGTGGGGTTTCTTCCAGATATTTCAAAATACCACCTTTCAGGTGATAAACTTCAGTAAAGCCTTCTTGAAGAAGTAAAGAGGTCGATTTTTCACAACGGATCCCGCCTGTACAGAACATGGCAATTTTCTTGTCTTTGTGCTGTTCCAGATTCTGTTTCACGTATTCCGGGAATTCGCGGAAAGTTTCAGTTTTCGGGTCAATCGCACCCTTAAATGTACCGGCCTTGTATTCGTAGTCATTACGGGTATCGACCAGAATCACGTCATCACGCGCAATCAGCTCGTTCCATTCTTTAGGATCAAGGTAATGACCGACAAGATCACGTGGTTTAACAGGAACACCTAACGTCACGATTTCTTTCTTCAGTTTGATCTTCATTTTACGGAATGGTTTGTCAGAGCTATGAGACTCTTTGTATTCCATTTCGTTGAAACCTTCGTCCAGAAGGAACTGATGTACTTTGTCGATGGCTTCACGGTTACCTGCAACGGTACCGTTAATGCCTTCGCCTGCCACAATTAGAGTACCGCAAAGGTCGATGGTTTTTACCAGGTCAAGGAGGCGTTGCTGAAGACCTGCGGGGTCTTGAACTTCCTTAAATTGATAAAGTGCGGCAACAACCCAACCAGTCGTCGCTTGCTGTTCTACAGGTGCAAGCTGTTCTACAGTAGCGTTCATGGAATACTCCAACGTAGCATGATATTTGAAAGGCGCACATTTTAACGTGATTTGCATGATTATGCGAGTAAAACCCATAGCATTTATAGGGACTTCAATTCATGCAGGAGAGCGTGTATAGTCTTGCCCGACCCGGTATTATTACAGACCTGCCTGTGCTGAAATGATCAGCAATGTTGGAGTAAGTTTTGAGTTCAGATCGTCGTATTGCATCTTTAACCCCATGTGCAGGGCGTTGCTCGACCGTATTTGGTGATGCGGTATGTCGCGGTTGTCGCCGTTTTAATCATGAAGTGATTCAGTGGAATACCTATACGGCTGAACAGCATAACGCAGTATGGCAACGTCTGGATGCTCAACTTGATCAGATTCTAGTCCCGATGCTGCCTCTGGCAGATATGGCCCATGTCGAGAAATTTGTATTGTCCAAGCGGGTGCGGTTGCGTGATGATGCCAGTAAAGGGCGTAAGCTCTACCATGCATTAAAATTGTGTGAAAAAAACCGGCATTTGACTGATGAGAGTGGCCTAGGCATTCATTACAAACAGGTACGTCCGATTTGGGATGAATTTGAACGTCGAGTATTGGCATTGGCAAAAGCCAGTTATGATCTGGCATTCTTGCGTGCTGATGGGATGAGTCAGCATCTGATCCAGATGGAAGAAGAGGACGAGTAGGTCCTCTTTTTTTATACTGACTATATTAGACAAGGAGGAATGGGGTGAATATTACCGAATATCTGCTGTATTGTCTGGCCGTAGTAATCATGATCGCGACACCCGGGCCAGTAATGTTACTGGTCGCTAGTGCCGGACTCAAAGGCGGCTATAAGCATGCCTTGCAGACTATTTTCGGGACTAACTTTGCCTCACTGGTTCTGATTGGTTTATCCATTCTCAGTCTAAAAGGTCTTCTGGTTGTTAACGAAAATTGGCTGAATGGCATTAAGCTACTTGGCTGTTTTTATATTGCCTGGCTGGGAGTTCAGATTTTCAGGGAAATCTGGCAAGGGCAGGGATCAACTGGACCACAAAGCCTGCAGCCTGTACAGGGCGGCTTTCGTACCGGTTTTCTGGTAGGTATTTCTAATCCCAAGGATATTATTTTCTTTGCCGCCTTTTTTCCGCAATTTATAGGCATTAGCCCAAACCTCGATTTAAGCTTGGTGATTCTGACAATCAGCTGGATTGTTCTGGATTTCCTCACCCTGTCACTGGTGTATCTGGGGTTTCAGCGATTATCTCGGTCTCAGCTTTATCCGCATTTACTGGGGCTATGCGGCTTGATCTTGTTAATGGTTGCACTGTATGGAATTTATTCCATCTTCAGTTAATTCAATCAATATACATGACACAAAAAATCCCGAACCAAATGCCGGGATTTTCTTTTTAAATAGACTTATATATTGTGTTGCTGGCGATACTTTACCAGTTCGTCAATAGTAATTACGATTAGTTGATGCGTCTGTGCATATGACAGAACCTGAATACCAGAAGCCATGCTGCCATCCGGATTAGTCAGTTCACATAACACGCCGGCAGGTTTTAAACCAGCCAGACGCGCAAGGTCAATAGTACCTTCAGTATGACCACGCCGGGTTAAGACACCACCTTCACGGGCGCGTAATGGGAATACATGACCAGGACGATTCAGATCACTGGCAACTGCGCCGTCTTTAATCGCTGTTTTAATTGTAGTCGTGCGGTCTTTGGCAGAAACACCGGTTGTTACACCCTCTGCTGCTTCGATACTTACAGTAAAGGCAGTTTTAAACTGACTAGAGTTATCTTGTACCATTGGTGGCAACTCTAAATGATTTGCCAGCTCATCAGTCAGACATAAGCAAACGATGCCGGAACCATCACGAATCATACGCGCCATGGTTTCTATAGTTAAAGTTTCAGCTGCCACAATCAGATCGGCTTCATTTTCACGGTCAAAATCATCCATGACCAAGACAGGTTTGCCTTGGCGGAGATCTTCGAGTGCCTGAAGGATACGTTGTTCAGCAGGGGCTAAAGCAGAAAAGAAAATTTCGGGTTGAATCAAACTTGACATTGAAATGCTCACCTAAAGTAAAAATATGATTGAACATTTCAGGACTGAGTGAAAATAGGCTTATAGCAAAAACAGGTGTATGCACGGCATACAGCCTTGGTGCTGCTTTCGTCTTCTTTCATCCGGACTATACCGTCGGCTCTGGATTTGCACCAGATCTGCAGATCAATCGAAATTGACCGCTCGTGGGCTGATTCAAGCCTGATTATAACAAGCTGAAATTACCACCGGTGGGGAATCACACCCCGCCCTGAAGCGATGTAGGATCATTATAGTCCTGATTTTAAAAAAATGGGATGGTTGAAATGGAAAGTAATTTGCAGAATTTTAGATAAACAAAACAGATAATCTGAATTACCCAGGTTTTTAGCAAAATAGCGGAAACATGCTATGGTGTGAGGAAGATTAGAAATCCTTCAATCATTCTAACAATGCATAAAACTGAACTGATTCGAAATAATCAATTTTCGCCCTTGCTGTTCTGCAATGTAGAAGTACTACGTTATTTAAAAATCTTGGGCTTGGCACTCATCACGGTCAGTTTGCTGTATTTAATGGCAGCGAACTGGTGGATGCTACCGGATCCGGTTCAGCTGGCAATCCCGATGCTGATTTTATTCTGTAGTGCAGTAGCAAGTATTTACTTCGACCAGCAGGAATGGGTGAGAGAGAGTCTGGATACAGTATCTGGTCTCATGCTGGGTTTAAGTCTGGCAGTGATTGGGCAGATTTATCAAACTGGCGCAGATAGTTATCTGTTATTTCTGCTCTGGTCAGCCTTGCTCTTACCATGGCTCTATCGCTCCAATATTGGCATTTTTATCATGCTTTGCGTAGTGAGCCAGCTGACGTTGTATCTGTATTTTAAGCAAAGCTCCTGGATGGGAAGAGCAGAAGGGCTGTATTTGCTCGGTCTAAATTTGCTGACCGTACTTAGCTTTGCGTATGCCATGCGCTATTACGCGCTGCTACGTTTTCTGTTTATCACATTTGTGATCGTGATTTCGATCAGCAGCATGATGCAGTTTATCCATCACTTTAAGCTGATCTATTTAGCTTCTTCAGTTGTTTTACCGACAGGTGCCGCATTTTATTTTTATAGGAAACATCAGGCGCTAGAAGCCATTCTTCTCATTGCAGGTTTGGCTGCCAGTGTGAGCTTCTGGGTATTTGACCTGGTTGAAAATCAACTGACCAATTCAGCTACTGGACTATTTGTGCTAGCTGTGCTGATTTTTGGCTGGTTTGCCTTAATTAGTTTTGCTTTAAATAGAATTTTTCCACAAACCAAATTCTCCGTGATTCCTCTGGCACTCGGTGCCTGGATTTCCGGGATTATTCTTGCAGTCCTGTTACTGACTTACTGGGAAGCATTTTCGATCTTAATGGGGATTATTTTTATAGGTATTGCCTGGCAACTGCTGGGTCAGCAGGCTTCAGTTTTTATGCACCAGTTTGCCTATTGCTTGTGGATCTGTGGTCAGGCAGCAGTTTTAATTCATACAGAACTACTCACCGACAGTAGGGTTGTAGTCTGGCTGTTACAATTACTAATGCTGGGGCTTGCTGTAATCAAACGGATGCACTGGTCTATTCTGACCCTACAGCTGCTGATTACGCATGCATTAGCAATCGTGGTTCTGATCTTAGAAAATTCTTTTAAACATGATGACATGGTGATCAGTATCATACTCAGCTTGAACTATGTCATTTTCATCGGACTATTCCTAACAGCTCGTTATTGGCAATCTTCGCATTATCAGAAAAGTATCTTTCTCTGGATGATCGCCATGCTGACAGGTTCAGCGGTGGTTCAGGCGCTAACTGGATTGGAGCATTGGCAGAGCATCGGACAGATCAGCTTTGAGCAAGTCTTGCTATTTTATATTCTTCCGAGCTTATTGTTGTTCAGTTTTATTTGGCAAAACTGGCAACAATTTTCTGAAAAATGGCTGTGGTTAATTCCGGTTCTGGGTTTATTACTGATCCTGCTGGGCTATTTTGAAATTTTTATCATTATGCTGCTCATGGCTTGGGCTGTAGTCTATCAGCAACGAATGATTCAAGCCCTATCGATTTTATTGCTGATCTTTTGGTTATGGATGCTGTATTACAATCTGGGGCTGAGTTTCCTGGTAAAGAGCCTCACGATTTTCATCTCAGGTCTCATGGTTTGGTGCATGGTCTATGGCTTAAAGCAGGTAAGGATTAGATCTGGTCAGGAGGAAACTGCATGAAAAAGTTTCTTCCTCTGATTCTGGCCGGATTCAGTATTCTGCTCTTTGTGGGGCTGATCCTGAAACATGAAGATCATTTAGCGAACAGCCAGTCCATCTTTGTTGAGCTTGCTCCGGTCGATCCGCGCTCAATCTTGCAAGGCGATTATATGGCACTGAATTATGAGCTGCATTTCGAGGGTGATGCTGAAGCGGATCGTGGAGAAGAGGGTGGTTTAGCGGATAAGAAAATTGCAGCCTTAGAAAAGCGTATTCAGGATCAGACACATCTTTTAAGCTATGTGCAGCTAGATGATCAGCATCGTGTGATTCAAACCAGCTTGGATGAAAATCTTTTAAAAACTCATCCGGGAACTTCCGCGCGTTTGCTTCTAAAAAATCCTTCCAACCGATTAGCCAATTTATATCCGGCAGCGAATAGCTTTCTGTTTGCAGAAGGATTGGAACCGTGCTATCGCAACGCAAAATATGCCGAGATTAAAGTTAAAGATAATGGACAGGCTTTATTGGCGAATCTGGTGGATCAGAATCTACGAGCTTTAAATTGCGAAAGCCAAAAAGACTGGGTACAGGGAAGTTAATTAAGGTCTATTTTTAGAAGTATTTTTCAATAAAAAAGCCCGCATCATTGCGGGCTTTTTAAAATCTTGGACTTAAGCTACTTGCACAGGAATACAGTTCGCTGTGTGGCTCACGGTGTTGTCCGGGTTGGCATATACCAGACGTGGTTTATGCGCATTGGCTTCTACTTCAGTGAAATCACCGAAAGTAGCAATGATGATGATATCGCCGACATCTGCCTGATGTGCTGCGCCACCATTGACTGAAATGATGCCTGAATTGTCTTCACCACGAATCGCATAAGTGGTAAAGCGTTTGCCATTGGTTACGTTCCAGACGTGAATTTCTTCGTATTCGCGAATGCCAGCTAAATCCATAAGTTTGCCATCAATTGCACATGAACCTTCATAATGAAGTTCCGCATGTGTCACGAAAGCACGGTGAATTTTGCATTTTAATAAACGAGATAGCATGGCTAGCGTCCCCTGAGTTGACCTAAGAGTTTGATCATTTGGTTAAATCAATCTTGCTTGCTGTATGGTGAACAATCGAGCAAACGCATTTTGCTCTGAAATGCGTAAGATGGCAAGAAAGATTATTCAACAATTTATAGAATGATCAGTTTGGTTTATAGGCATTGATTTGGTTCATGGCCTGTTGTACTTCACCATTGACCAGCATCTTGATGCGATTCATGGCATGTGCAATCGCGTCATCCATTAAAGTCTGCTCACTGCTCGGTGCCTTACTCAGTACATGACCAGAAACACGGTCTTTAGAACCTGGGTGACCAATACCAATGCGTAGACGATGAAAGTTCGGACCGATATGCGGCACGATATCGCGTAAACCGTTATGTCCACCATGACCACCGCCAGTTTTCAGGCGAATAATGCCTGGATTCATATCCAGTTCATCATGGGCAATCAGGATTGATTCGGGTGCGATATTGTAAAATTTGGCGAAAGGAACAACACTTTTACCGGAAAGGTTCATGAATGTTGTAGGTAGAAGGAGACGGACGTCTTGACCTTCGATATTGCCGCGACCGCTGAATCCATTGAATTTAGGGTCTTTTTTAAGGCTAATGCAATATTGATCTGCAAGCCGTTCTACAAACCAGAAGCCTGCATTATGGCGGGTTTGAGCATACTCAGAACCTGGGTTGCCCAAACCAACAATCAGTGAAATATTTGACACTAATCTACACCATTAACACTTATGCGCGTTTGAAGTCAGCGTGCATAGGTGTGTTTTTAGCTGGGTGACGTTGAAGCGCTTGGATTTTAACGCTTTCAGTTTTGCCGTCGATGTTGATTTCAACAACTTCTTCGAAGAAAGCATTGCTTTCTAAAGCTTTAACAAGCTCACGAAGTTCAAGAGTAACAGCTACAGGAGCAGCTTCGCCACCGTAGATGATCGCTGGAACTTTAGCAGCATGACGAAGGCGGCGGCTCGAACCTTTCCCTTGTTGTGCTACTTCACGTGCTTCTGCGTTTAATACGAAGTTTGCCATGATAGACATCCTATTTAAGTTTTAAATGAACCGGACCTGCGACCGATCCGGTGATAGAAAGCCCCGCCAAATGGCAGGGCTTTGGAAATTCAGCGCTATATTATAGATAAGAATCGAACATTGCGCTAATAGATTCTTCGTTGTTAATACGACGAATTGTTTCAGCAACCATGCTTGCTACTGAAACCTGGCGAATCTTACCAAGAGATAAAGCTTCTTCTGAAAGCGGAATGGTATCAGTTACAACCAATTCGTCGATTACAGAATTTTTAAGATTTTCAATCGCTTTACCAGACAGTACCGGGTGAGTTGCATAAGCCACCACTTTACGAGCACCAAAAGTTTTCAATGCATCAGCTGCTTTGCAAAGCGTACCCGCTGTATCCACCATGTCATCAACAATGACACAGTCACGATCTTTTACATCACCAATCAAATGCATCACTTGTGATTCATTCGCTTTTTGACGACGTTTATCGATGATTGCCAGGTCGATATCACCCATCTGTTTCGCAACAGCACGAGCACGTACTACACCCCCCACGTCAGGAGAAACAACCATCAGGTTATGATGCTGTTGTTGACGTAAGTCAGCAAGCAATGCTGGAGTACCGTAGATGTTGTCTACAGGGATATCGAAGAAGCCTTGGATTTGGTCAGCATGAAGGTCGATCATCACTACACGGTCAATACCCACAGTCGTCAGCATATCTGCAACAACTTTTGCGGTAATTGGTACACGGCTAGAACGAGGACGACGGTCTTGACGGGCATAACCGAAGTAAGGAATAACGGCGGTAATACGACCAGCACTTGCACGACGCAGCGCGTCAGCCATCACGAGGACTTCCATTAGGTTGTCGTTCGTTGGGGCACAAGTAGGTTGTACGATAAATACGTCTTTACCACGTACATTCTCAGTGATTTCTACAGCAATTTCACCATCAGAAAAGGTAGAAACAGATGCAGCACCTAGAGGAATATGTAAGTGACTTACGACTTTTTGAGCGAATTGTGGATGCGCGGTTCCACTAAAAACGACAAGATTGGGCATGAAGCACCCTTGGCGGTTGGTATGTATGGAAGTAGATGGCAGGGGTAGCTGGATTCGAACCAACGAATGCCGGGATCAAAACCCGGTGCCTTACCACTTGGCGATACCCCTAATGCGGCAGAACTTTAATATTTTTGCGCTATTGTGTCAAGGTAAATTAACACTCTTACTGCAAAACCATGTCCTGTCTTTTTTGAGAAAATGGCAGGGGCGGCTGGATTCGAACCAACGGATGGCGAGATCAAAACCCGCTGCCTTACCACTTGGCGACGCCCCTAATTTGATGACTGTAAGATGGCAGGGGCGGCTGGATTCGAACCAACGGATGGCGAGATCAAAACCCGCTGCCTTACCACTTGGCGACGCCCCTACTACAGTACATCTACAGGTGAAAAATGGCAGGGGTAGCTGGATTCGAACCAACGGATGGCGAGATCAAAACCCGCTGCCTTACCACTTGGCGATACCCCTAACAAACCTTAAAATGACGTAATGGTGATTCTTGTAAACTATTCACCAGGTAAGCTTTACATGGTGCATTTTCAAGAATGTTGGTTACATTCATCTTTTCAGTTACTTCGATAAACACGCAGGCACCTGTACCTGTAAGCTTTGCAACACCGAACTGGTCGAGATACTGCATTGCTTCATCGACTTCAGGATATAAGCTTCTTGCCAGTGGCTCAAAGTTATTTCCGAAATCAGATGGCGTTATCTGATAGGCGCAAAATTTAGAGCTCTTCGTGTCTCTTGTCAACGTTTTTTGTGAAAAAAGCAGTTGAGTGCTGATAAAACAGTCAGGTTTGAGCACAATGAACTGTTTTTGATCTAAGTCAATGAATGTTAAGTGTTCACCGATGCCTTCTGCCCATGCATTTCGGCCATAAACAAAAATCGGCACGTCGGCACCAAGCTTGACACCCAGTTCAGCTAACTGCTCAATTGTTAGCCCACAATCCCAAAGCTGGTTCACGACAATTAAAGTGGTGGCAGCATTCGATGAACCACCACCCAGTCCAGCACCCATCGGAATATTTTTTTCCAGACGGATTTTTAGACCCGAATAAGCTTTTGCATAAGGTTTAAGCACCTGAATCGCACGATAGATCAGGTTTTGTTCCAGATCGACAGATGCCAGCCCTTCAATCTGAATCTGTTTATCTGCAGTTTGCTCAAACTCCAGCCAGTCGCACAAATCAATCAGCTGAAAAATACTTTGCAGCTCATGATAACCATCTGGTCGGCGACCCGTAATGTGGAGAAACAAATTCAGTTTAGAAGGCGAGAGAACACGAATCATGGTTAAGTTTCAATCAAATGCATTAACGATTTTGAATCACCATTGTAATACGGTTTTCACCGCCATTCCCAAGTGTCTGTTTTAAAATCAGGCGGTTTGGCAGACGTGCCTGTGCTGCATAACTGAGATCCACGGTCCAGCCATCTTCAATAATTTGGCTGATGCGTTGAGTATCATCTTTTTGCAATTGGGCATTGCTGGTCGCAGGACGAGCCTGTACCCAATCGACCAGATGGGTAATCGGTGCCTGCCAGCCAGTTGCACGTTGCAGTAGCTCTTCTGGTGTAGCAGCTTTAATCAGACCTGTTTTGGCGCTATTCAACGAAACTTGACCAGGTTGGCCAGTGATCTGGGTTTTGCCTACGCCCAGAATACCCGTCAGTTCAATATCAAATTGTTCCTGCTGCTGTGCCCAGGTGAAGAAGGCACTGCCACTTTGTTGTGGGGTACGCACACCAATCTTGCCTTGGAGCTGGAATTCATTTTCAGCAGTTGGAATTGCCGATGTGGCAGGTTGTTTGGGTTGCGCGATCTGCTGACAACCGGTCAGAATCAAAGTGCCTGATGCAAGGAAGCAACAGGCCAGCTGGCTAAGCTTAGGCATAATAGAATTAACTCGTTTTCATCGGTGGTGATAACAATAACGAATGAAGCTGCTTTAATTCAGGATCATCCGGATAATTTTGTTGTAATTGTTTAAAGACTTGTTGGAATTGTTCAATATCACCGTTCATGTACAGTGAGCGAGCCAGTCGTACGCCAATTTTTGCGCTCGGATTCAGGTTGTAAGCTTTTTCCCAAGCTAGAGCAGCAGTAGCAAAGTCATTTTGCTGATAGCAGATAAAGCCGAAGGTATCTAAAATCGAGGCTTGCTCAGGAGCATATTCCAGTGCTTGCTCGACATAACGACGGGCTTCTTCCAGACGACGGTTCTGCATTGCCAGTGTATAGGCATAGGCATTCAAATAAGCTGGATTATTCGGTTCAATGTTCAATAAGCGTTTCAGCAACTGATCGAGCAGAAGACGATCCTGATGTGGATCTAACAATAGTACTTGAGCATAGACCAGTTCCGGATCATCTGGCAGATTGTTGCTGGCTTCCTCCAGTAGACGCAGGGCAGCTTTCTTGTTGTCCATCTTTTTTAAGATGTCCGCCTGAGCCAGATACAGAAAACTGGCATGTTGTGGATAATTAACTCGTTCCTGGGTCAGGAAGCGCAGGGCATCTGTCAGTTTTTCCTGCTTGCTGAAGATAGAGATCATGTTACGCCTGGAAACGGTATACAGGCTGCCATCCACCAGACGGTAATAGGCCTTGGCAGTTTCATAATGCTGCTTACGCTCGGCATTAATCGCCAAATAATAATAAGCTTCATTCTGATACTGATCTGAGTAGCGCAGTTCGACCAAATATTTTTCTGCTTTGTCGTACTCTTCAAGGTCAATACTGGTCAGGCCTGCAATAAATAAGGCCTCTTCATGCGTAGGCCATTTTTTTAGAATAGTTTCCAGTTTTTGCAGGGCTAATCTAGTTTCATTGAGCTTGATCAGGTATTTGACTTCAGCCAGGCGCACTTCGATATTGTTGCGGTTTTTGTTGCTGGCTTTTTCATACCATTTTAAGGTCTGTTCCTGGTCATCTAAGGCCTGTAACAGATTGGCCTTCAGCAGAATATAGCCCGTAGATCTGGGACGCTTCTTTAGAGCACGATTAATGGTCAGCAGTGCCTGTTCAAACTGACCATTCTGGGCTTCCAGTCCTGCGACCAGGACAAGAATAGAGGGGTTATTTTTGGCTTTGCTGGAACTGAGTGCCTGTATCAGATAATTTCGATCGTCAGTATCTGTTGGGACGATTCCTGCAAGAATTTCTTCCAGATCGGCACTGTCATCAATCTGTAGAATTTTATCTAGGGTTTCTGCTGCCAGTTCATATTCGTGGGCTTTTAAGGCGATATGCGCCAGATAGAACATTGCTGGGACATCTTGTGGTTCCTGAACTACCCAATGTGTCGAAATATCAAGGGCTGCACGCAGATCATCATGTTCCAAAGCAACATTCAAGGCACGCTGTTTTACTGTGGTGGAATTGCTCTTGATGGCCAGCACAGTATAGTTATGTAGTGCAGTTGGAATGTCATTAGAAGCTAAAGCAAACTCGGCGATCATACTCTGTTTTATTGCTTCATAATTTGGGTTGGCATGGTAAACTGTTCCTGCTGCCTGAAGCTGGGCAGTGGAAGCCATGCTACCCACAAGTAAGAATGTGGTAGAATATTGCTTAATTGTATGGCCGTGACCACGGCTGTTGATATATCGCAATTTTTTCTTGATCCAAGTAATGCTTTTTATGACACCGATGTTGCACAATAGCATAAATTTAGTGAAATGATGACCTGATATGTCTTTCTTTGCATTGGGTGTCAACCATCAAACTGCCTCTGTAGAACTTCGTGAACAAGTCGCTTTTAATCCTGAAAAATTAAGTGTCTTGCTTGCTGAACAAAGCCAGCACCCTGAGCTGAATGACATGGTGGTGGTGTCTACATGTAATCGAACTGAAATCTACGCGATGTCTGACAATGTCGACATGGTGCTGAACTGGCTCGCCCAAAAAAATGGGGTTGATGTCAAGCAGCTGCAAAACCATGTGTATCGCTATGAAAATGCTCAGGCAGTTACACATCTGATGCGTGTCGCCAGTGGTCTGGATTCACTGATGTTAGGTGAACCGCAGATTCTGGGACAGGTAAAAACCGCTTTATCCCTGGCTAAAGAAGCTCATACCGTTTCGCCAAACCTCAACCGTATATTTGAATATGCCTTCTATGCAGCCAAACGTGTGCGTTCGGAAACTGCAGTGGGGAGTCATGCTGTATCGATGGGGTATGCGGTGGCACAGCTGGCGATTCAGGTTTTTTCCAAGCCAGAAAAACTGACCGTCATGATTGTTGCCGCAGGTGAAATGAATAGCCTGGTGGCCAAGCATCTGGCGGAAATGGGTGTCGGTAAGGTCATTATCTGCAACCGTACCCGCGCACGTGCTGAAAGTCTGGCACAGGAAATCGCGCATCGTGTCGATGTTGAAATTATTGAATTTGATCAGCTGGCAGCGAACCTGCATCGTGCTGATGTCATTTCCAGTTGTACAGGTAGTCTGCATCAGGTGATCCATTTTGCTGATGTCAAAGCGGCATTAAAGAAACGCCGTTACCAGCAAATGCTACTGGTTGATCTGGCTGTACCGCGGGATATCGATGCCAAGGTTGAAAAGCTGGATGGAGTCTATCTCTATGGTGTCGATGACCTGCAAAGCGTGATTGAGGAAAACCTGGCACAGCGTCGTCAGGCGGCGGTTGAAGCGGAAGTAATGGTCAATCAGCTGGCAACTGAACTGGTTACCCAACAGAAAGTAAATCTGGCAGGTGACACTATTCATGCCTATCGTGATTATGGTGAACAGTTACGTGAAGAGGAACTGGCCCATGCCATGCAACGTATTGCCAAAGGTGATCTAGCTGTAGAGGTACTGGCAGATTTATCACATCGTCTGACTCAAAAGCTGCTGCATCCCACTTCGATCGTACTGCGTGAAGCCGCCAAGGCTGAAGACCCGAGCTGTTTTGAGATGGTACAGCATACCTTGCATGAGGTCATGCTAAAACGCCGTAAACCAAAGCACTAGATGTTTTCGATCCAATAAAAAATGGAGATCTACAGATCTCCATTACTCAACTTAAAATAAGAAAATTATTCTTCAAGCAGTGTCATCGTACGCTTCCGGTCAATCTCAAAAATCTGCAACTTCAGATTCTTCATTTCTTCAATACTGCTAAATTTCTTCGACTTAATCTTGTTTTTTAAACATTGATATTGCAGCTTGGTCGAGAAATCAGCTGCCAGCTTGTCTGCCTGTTCAGGAGAAGAGGTATAGTCGCTGACATTGGCATGTTGCAGGATGTGCTGTAATTCATGGTGATGTGCGGCACAGGCACCGAGTACATAATAAGTCGACAATTCTGGATCATCTGGTAGATCATCAAAAATCACATTCAGAATATTCAAGATCTTATAGAGCAATTGGTCCGGTGAAACCAAGGCACGCAATGGTTCAAAATGAATGTACAAATAGGGATGATTCAGCAAGATTGCAATTACATATTCTTCAGCATCAATCTTAGTACTAAAGCTTAAGCTTGCGTCATTATTAACCTTGGGTTGCCATTTGCGGTTAAAGCCCAGTTTTTCCCGGAAAAACTGTTGCAACAGATAGCGATAAGAACCTTGCTTTGGTAATAGCTCGGTTAGCTGACGCAACTCTGCCATGACCTGGCTTTTACCCTCAGGTGTGGTCACATCATGGTTTTGGGCCAGATGAGCAAATACAAAATCGGATAACAGCGGAGCCTGATCTAATAGACGGCGAAAGTTTTCAATGCCTTCTCGACGGATCAATGAATCTGGATCATGGTCATTTGGCAGTACAAAGAACTTCAGCTCACGACCATCATTGAGTAACGGCAGGGCAATCTCAAGTGTACGTCGTGCCGCTTTCTGACCGGCAGCATCACCGTCAAAGGCAATAGTAATACGATGATTCTGCTTGAACAGGATATTCAGATGTTCGGTATTACTGGCAGTCCCCAGTGTCGCCACAGCACCATGAATGCCATATTGTTGCAAGGCAATGACATCCATGTAGCCTTCGACCATCAGCCACTCTTGGGCTTTCTGCTTACGGCCCTCATACAGGCCATACAGCAACTGGTTCTTATGGAAAACTTCCGAATCCGGCGAGTTGATATATTTAGGCTTGATTTCATCATTGAGCGCACGGCCACCAAAGCCGACCACGCGACCTTTCGCATCTCGAATCGGGAAAATCACCCGGTCACGAAGCAGGTCGAAATCACGACCATTGTCGCTGGTACGAATCAAACCTAAGAGCTTGAGACCTTCAATATCCTGCGGGAAAGCTTTTTCCAGGTGCTGCCAGTCTTCCGGTGCATAACCGAGTCGCCAGTAAGCAATCGTTTCTGCGGTTAGACCACGCTGTTTAAAATATTGCTGGGCACTTGGACTGTTGGGTAATTGGCGCTCATAAAACTGCGCGATATTTTCCAGCAGGTCGTATAAGTTGCCATCCGCTTGTGCTTCTGCTGCAGGCATCTGCTCAAAAGCGGCAAAAGGATCATCCGTATAAAATTCGGCTTCAGGTACCTGAATTTCAGCAAATGGATCAAAATAAGCAGGTTGTTCGGATACTGGATTTGTAGATGTATCTGCAGTTTTTGCTGGTGGCGTAGCAACCGGTTTTGGTTTGGCTTCACGCTTATATTTAAGCTTGCTGGATTCCTGATTATCTTTAGGTAATTCAATGCCGGTCTGACTGGACAGGTCTTTCATCACTTCAATGAAATTACGGTTGCCAATGTCCATTAAAAAACGGATGGCATTCCCATTGGCCTGACAGCCGAAACAGTGGAAATACTGCTTGTCACGGTAAACGTGGAAAGAAGGCGATTTTTCCTGATGGAAAGGGCAACAGCCCGAATAGGTACGGCCAGTTTTTTTTAATTTCACGAATTGACCAATCACATCGACAATGTCGGTGCGATCGAGAATCTGATCAATCGTATGCTGAGGAATGGCCATGGTTTGCTAAGCTTCTCGTGCTGCGTTTATAAGGTGTAAATCATTGAAAAATTAAGAGTAGGAATTAAGCCGGCTCTATATAAATTCCTTTGTATACCTTTTGCACGATTTGTTCAAGCGCTGCTCAGAAATGGCAAAAGGGCAAGTATGATACCTTGCCCTTTGCAAAATTGCACCTGTAACAGTCGGCTTATTCAGCAGTCGGCTCAGGCTGTTCAGTTTCCGTGTTTTTAGGACGATCTAACAAACCAAATGACATGCGATTGGTCAGGCTGCGGTCCTGTTTTGGTTCCGGAATATTGTCAGAACCTGAGTAGGTACGCGCTTCTTTACCGAAGATCCCTAAGGTTGCACGGTTAAAGAAACTGCCTTCACTACGTGCTGCACGCAGGTTTACGGTACCATCGGCATTCACCAGATTTGGATAGTTCAGTTTCAGCACTTCGATATATTGCTGTGAAGTCGCTTTATCACCGAGCTTGTCATAGCCGTAGGCAATGGTCGCCAGAGCTTCCGGAGTTTGTGGCACTTGTGGGTAGTGTTCAATCACCCATTGCGCACGTTCAACAGCCGCAAGGTAGGCTTTACGCTTGATATTAAAACGCGCCGCATTCATTTCGTGCTCAGCCAGTTCCTGACCAATAAACTTCATACGTTGAGCAGCATCAACTGCATATTCGCTTGAAGGATAGCGACGAATGAAATCGACGAAGTTCTGATAAGCCACTTTCAGATAGCTGACATCGCGGTGTGACTGTTTCAGTTTGGTATAGCGCAGCAGACCGTTATAGTTCTGCTCCATGTTGGCTACACCACGCACATAGTAGGCATAGTCCACATTTGGATGTTGTGGATTCAGGCGGATGAAGCGTTCAGCCAATGCTACTGCACCTTCAAAATCCTTTTGCTGGAATTTGACATAGATCAGATCCAGTTGCGCCTGAGCTGCATACTGACTGGTAGGGAAATAGGTTTCCAGACCTTCAAGCTGACGTGCAGCGTCACTATATTGCTGACGATCAAGCGCTTTTTGTGCTTTTTGAATATAAACCTGTTCGCTGGCTTCAGGGCCTTTATCCACGACGTCTTTTTTTGTTGGATTACTGCTACAGCCTACCATTGCCGATGCAACGCCTAACGTAATTGCAAGCATTGTCATTTTATAATGTGGTAGCGACATAAAAATTCCTCTGTTAATACGGGCAATGAGCTACAATTGCACTATTAAACCACTTTTGTCTGAATGAGCAAATGAGTCAAGCACAATCTTCCAATTCTAATTTCCCTGAAACTGATTTTAATTTACTTGAAGATTCTGAGGATGCAGATAACCATACTTCAGACACAACTGCAACACGTTTAGCGTTGCAATTTCAAGTGGATGAAACCTATCTGGGCCAGCGTATCGATCAGGTTGCCGCGATCGTATGGAGCGATTTTTCCCGCGAAAAGCTGAAACAGTGGATCAAAGACGGTAATTTATTGGTCAATGGCCAGCCTGTAAAGCCTAAATATAAATGTGATGGTTTTGAAACGCTTACATTAAATGTCGAGCTTGAGGCACAGACCCGCAGCCTTCCTGAAAATATTCCACTGGACATCGTCTATGAAGATGATGACATTATTGTGGTCAACAAACCAGTTGGCATGGTCGTGCATCCGGGTGCAGGCAATAGTTCTGGTACTTTGGTGAATGCGTTATTGCATCATTATCCAAAATCAGCAGAACTGGCGCGTGCCGGTCTGGTGCACCGTATCGATAAAGATACCTCGGGTTTACTAGTGGTTGCGAAAAATCTTGAAGCGCAATTCTCTTTAAGCCGTCAGCTTGAGAAAAAATCGGTATACCGCGTTTATGATCTGGTTGTATATGGCAACATCATTGCCGGTGGTACCATTGATGAGCCAATCAAACGTCATCCGGTAGATCGTGTCAAAATGACCGTACTTCCAGGTGGCAAGGATGCAGTCACGCATTACAATGTGAAAGAACGCTTCCAGCACTTTACCCGTGTTCAAGCGCGTCTGGAAACTGGTCGTACCCATCAGATCCGTGTGCACTTTAGCTATATCGGTTATGGTCTGGTAGGTGATCAGGTGTATATGCCGCGTGTGCGTATGCCAGCTAGTGCTTCACAGTTGCTTGAAGATACCTTGCGTGGCTTTAAGCGTCAGGCACTACATGCTGCGACTTTAGGTCTGAAACATCCACGGACCAAAGAAGAAATGACCTTTAATGCGCCGTGGCCAGAAGATTTCACCAATCTGGTTGAAGTACTGCGCAGCGAAAACAAGGCTTATTAATTTCTTCATTTCCAGCATTGGTCATTAAAAGGAAAGAGACATGCAATTTGTACAAGGTTTGCCTCAAGGCGTTTATGTAGGGCAGACCCGTGTTCATCATGAACAGGTACAGCCATCGGAGCAGCCAGAATTGGCGGGCTTTAATCTGGCATTGCATGTCAATGACAATCCGGCGCGTGTGCAAAAACATCGCATCCAGTTGCTAAAAGACTTCCAGCCTTTTGGCGTGGATAAAATCACCTGGATGACCCAAACCCATAGCACGATTTGTCATACCATCAATGAGCAGATGCCATTTGAGGCGCTAATCGGTGATGGTCTGGTCACGCAGCGCAAAGCGCACGCCTTGATGATGATGACCGCAGACTGTTTACCTGTGGTACTGGGAAATGCAGATGGCACAGAAGTTGCCAATTTACATGCAGGCTGGCGCGGGCTGGCAGGGGGGATTGTGGAAAATACAATTACTGCCATGCAGACTCCGCCGACTTGGGCATGGCTCGGTGCGGCGATTAGTCAGCCGTGTTTTGAAATTGGCGCAGAAGTAAAAGCAGCTTTCTGTTCCAAATATCCTGAACTGGACAGTGCATTTCAGGCAGGAGAGCAGGCAGGCAAGCACTATGCCGATCTGTATGCAATCGCCCGTTATATCCTGAATCAGCATGGTATCAAAACTGTGCTGGGTGGTGATCAGTGCTCTTACCGTCAGGCAGATGAATACTTCTCTTATCGCCGTGAAGCCAAGACCGGACGTATGGCAACATTCGTGTTTATGGCTTGAAAATGTTAAACTTGACTGAAATTCTTGGTTTTTAAGTATTATGTCCCTATCTTCCCAATCTGTTGCGATTGTTTATCACAGTCCTTATGGACACACGGCTAAAGTGGCAAATTTCATTGCCGATGGTGCACGGGAAACTGGTGTTCAGGTGCATATGATGAATGTCGAACATATAGATTGGGAGGTGCTGGACGCCGCAGATGCCATTATTTTTGGCTGTCCAACTTATATGGGTAGTCTAACCTCTGCGATGAAGCTGTTTATGGAGCAGTCGTCCAAGCGCTGGCTGGCACGTAGCTGGCAAGGCAAGCTGGCAGCAGCCTTTACCAATGGTGGTGGCTTAAGTGGGGACAAGCTGGCTGTCTTGCAGCAGATTAACCTGTTTGCGATGCAGCACGGCATGTTATGGGCAGGTTTGCCATTAATGCCAACTGGGCGTGGCGTAACTGACCTGAATCGTATGTCCAGCTTTTTAGGTTTGATGACTCAATCGGATAATGCACCTGTTGAAGTAACCCCACCTGAAGGGGATTTAAAAACTGCGCTGTGGTTCGGTGAATATATTGCCTTGACGCTGGCCCGTATGAATCTGAAGGCTTAATTGGATTCATAAAAAAACCTCCATTACATGGAGGTTTTTTTATAGGCATTATGTAACCATTAGCGATGGAAAATTCGCGCTTTGTCGCGTTGCCAGTCACGGTCTTTCTCAGTTGCACGCTTGTCATGCAGCTGTTTACCTTTTACCAACGCAATTTCCAGCTTGGCATGTGGACCTTTCCAGTAGCAAGCCAGTGGTACGCATGAATAACCCTTCTGGTTAATTGCACCCAGAAGTTTTTCAATTTCACGGCGATTCAGCAACAGTTTACGGGTACGCGTCGCTTCAGGTACTACATGGGTAGACGCACTCAATAGTGGCTGAATCTGGGCACCAAACAGGAAAGCTTCACCGTTTTTAAAGGTGATATAGCTCTCCACGATGGTCATACGACCAGCACGCAAGGATTTTACTTCCCAGCCTTGTAAGGAAAGTCCAGCTTCAAATTTTTCTTCAATAAAATAATCGTGACGGGCACGTTTGTTTAGCGCAATCGTTCCGCCGTTATTTTTTTTAACTACAATACTTGCTTTCGCCATAATCTGATACTTCCAAACTTGCTGCTATTGTACCGCAACTTTAATTGAGTTGAAGTTTTTAAATTGATGGAGTTTCTTCGCCAAAAAATCAAGATTTTGTTAAAATGGAAAACTTACACAATAAACAGAGTAAAAATGGATGACTAAAACTCGTGTAATTTATCCGGGGACCTTTGATCCGATCACTAATGGCCATATTGACCTGGTGACCCGTGCAGCAAAGATGTTTGATGAAGTGGTGGTTGCAATTGCGATTGGACATCACAAGAATCCGGTATTTAGTCTAGAAGAGCGAGTTGAGCTGGCCCAAGCGTCGTTGAGCCATTTGAACAATGTTGAATTTGTAGGATTTGACGGCCTGCTTGTGAATTTCTTCCGTGAGCAGAATGCTACAGCAGTCCTGCGTGGTCTGCGTGCAGTGTCAGATTTTGAGTATGAATTTCAGTTGGCCAATATGAACCGTCAGCTGGATTCACATTTTGAAGCGGTATTTTTAACCCCTTCAGAACAGTATTCCTTTATTTCATCCACTCTGGTGCGTGAAATTGCCCGCTTGCGAGGGGACGTAACCAAGTTTGTTCCGCCAAACGTGGTTGCTGCCTTCGAGCGTAAACTTCAACAAGGTTGGTAGCGTGTCTTTATATATCACCGATGAATGCATCAACTGTGATGTCTGTGAACCTGTATGCCCGAATGAGGCGATTTTTATGGGGGAACTCATTTACGAGATCAATCCTGATCTATGTACCGAGTGCGTCGGGCATCATGATAAACCGCAGTGTCAGTTATTCTGTCCTGTAGACTGTATCCCGCTGGATCCGAACCATGCAGAGACGCAGGAACAACTTCAGGCCAAGTATGCAAAACTGACTGCTCAAAAAACATCAAGCAATTAGTTGCCAGATTTGATACTATGCGGCTCGAAGTGAGCCAGACGATCGCTGCTGTGGAGATCTCCGTGATTGAAGCAGGGGAGGAAAGTCCGGGCTTCATAGGGCAAGGTGCCAGGTAACGCCTGGGCGGCGTGAGCCGACGGAAAGTGCAGCAGAGAGTAGACCGCCTTCATTATGGTTCTGAGCAATCGGAATCGGAGGTAAGGGTGAAAGGGTGTGGTAAGAGCGCACCGCATGACTGGTAACAGTTCATGGCATGGTAAACCCCACCGGAAGCAAGACCAAATAGGGATCCTTTAGGCATGGCCCATGCTGGATCCGGGTAGGTCGCTTGAGCGTATGAGTGATTGTACGCCTAGAGGAATGATCGTTCTCGACAGAACCCGGCTTATCGGCTCACTTCACCAAATTTTGATCAATCAGTGCATTATGGGGTTGACGTTTTTTTTAGAAAAACTCATAATGCGCGCACAGTTTAAGGCTATGTAGCTCAGTTGGTTAGAGCACCGCACTCATAATGCGGGGGTCACAAGTTCAAGTCTCGTCATAGCCACCATATTCTGAAAAAACCCACTCCGATTGAGTGGGTTTTTTTATGGCTGATGTTTTGTGGCTTCATTGGTTAAAAATATAAAAAGCCTTACAATAGTTAAAATAAAACAAATAACAAGAATATGTATGATGATTAAAAATTTAATGCTATCAACTCTGATTTTCTTTATTGCTTTACCTGTTTTTGCTGCAGATTCAATTAAGTCACTTCCTTTTAAAGAAAAAAGTATTTCCAAAGCAGAAATACGATCAATTTGTCAGCAAATAAAACTTAGTTGTGATGAGAGTGGTGCAAAACTTTGGGTAGTTAAAATTGCTGAAGCTGAAAAATATTATTTAATTAATGAAAATTTACAAATGATTCAGCTTTCAAAACATCTTGGAAAGTATCAAATCGTTGATTATTGGGATCTAACTAGGTATCAACAGGTTTATGCGCTTGAAGAGAATGAGATCAGTGAAGAGTTTATATATCCTGCCCTATACCCGTTGAATCGGAATAGTTATGCGGTTGCTTTAGTGTTTAGTTCATCTACAAGCTATGCAGGCGGAGGTCGAAGCGAGCAGATTGCACAATTTATTCAATTATTGCCTAAAGGAAAAGCACACCGGGTTCTTGAAGACATACCTTTTTATTCTTATGAGCGAATTAAAGCGTGCTTTGGTGAGCAGGACTATAAGAGATCCTCTTCACACTGTCATGATGAACACTACACCGTACTCTCAATTAATTATCAGGATATTGGGAAACCCTACTATCAATGGGATCTAACTTATACTGAAACCGATTGGCCTGCAGATAAGGCAAGGAAAAAGGTACGGAAGAGAACGGTGGTCGTTACCCCTTATCGCTAAGTGATTTGAAATAATTAATCAGTGATACCACATCATCTGTCTGCAACTGTTCACGCATCTTTAAAAACTGCTTTTCATCTAAGTCATAAAGCTTTAGTGAAAGCAGTTTTTCTATATCTTCTTCAGGGAAACGATATTTAATAATTTTCGCAGGTACGCCACCGACAACAGCATAAGGTGGCACATCTTTCGTTACTACAGCACCTGTTGCCACCACAGCACCTTCGCCAAGCGTTACACCTTGCATGATCATGGCACGAGAGCCAATCCAGCAACCATCACCAATGACAGTATCGCCAGCAGGTACAAAACTGCGTGTATCGAATGGAAACGCTGAAATCCAGTCGGTACGGTGTAACTGGTTACCACCCATCATAATTACGCATTCCGCGCCAAAACAGACGAAATTACCGATATAAAGCTGGTCGATCGGCTTCTCTGGCGTAGCAGGCTTGTCATGTAGATAACGCACCACACAACGCTCGAAACCTTGATCCCAATAGGCTGAGTAATAACTGTAATTGCCCTTGATATGAATATTCGGATTCTTCACAGTTTTCGAGATGAATTCGAACTCGCACCAATGGTTCACAGGGGAATTAATCAACTTTTCAGCCATAACCGGGATACAAAAATTAAGGAATACGCCATTATAGCGAATTGATCTTTAAGCTGGAGAACAATCCCATTCAATAACTGGCCTGATCAGGATTAAGTTTTATATGGCCTTAGCGGATTGAGGAATACGGGCAATGACTTTAATTTCGAAGTCAAAACCTGCCAACCAGGCCACGCCCACAGCTGTCCAGTTCGGATAAGGTTTTTGATTAAACACATGCTGCTTAACTTTCATGATGCTTTCAAATTGCTGTTCAGGATCGGTGTGAAAAGTTGTGACATCGACAATATCATCGAAAGTACAGTCAGCTGCAGCCAATGTAGCAGCCAAGTTTTCAAAGGCTCGTTCTACCTGTTTCTCAAAGTTAGGTTCAGGACTACCATCTTCACGGCTACCAACCTGACCAGAAACAAATAATAAATCTTCTGATTTGATCGCAGCAGAATAACCATGCTGTTCATACAAAGCATGGCGATCTTGGGGAAATATGGCAGTTCTAGTCATGATAATTCTCGCTCATTATTTAATTTATACGTATTTTAGAAAGCAGTTCAAATTTTCGCATACGCTTCGTATGTCAATTAAAATTTTCACAATACTGATGGAAATAACATATGTCTGTACGTGAACAAAAAATGGCGGAAACCCGCAAAAAGCTCATAGAAGTCGCACGTCGTGCATTTGCTGAATATGGTTATGCGGACACTTCCATGGATAAGCTCACGGCAGAAGCGGGGCTAACCCGGGGGGCGCTATACCATCATTTTGGAGATAAAAAAGGTTTGTTTGCCGCCGTGGTCGATCAGATTGATTCAGAAATGGCTTCATCCGCCCAGCAACATCTGGAGCAGCCTGATGATCTTTGGGAAGGATTGATGCTAGAAGGGCGGACCTATATTCAAAATGCCTTGAATCCGGAATTCCAGCGCATTGTACTGCGTGACGGGCCGGCTGTGCTGGGTGATCCAGCGCATTGGCCAAGTCAAAATAAATGCCTGCAATCAACACGTGAATGTGTAGAACAGTTACTGGCTGAGGGCCGATTAAAACCAGTCGATGCGCTTGCTGCTGCGGTCTTGCTAAATGGTGCAGCAATGAATGCAGCACTGTGGGTGGCATCCAGCGGTGATCCTGCACAGGTTTTACCTCAGGCTTTACAGGCATTTGAAGCATTGGCTTCTGGTTTCTTAAAATAAAACCGATAGAAATTTTCAGGCTCAATAAAAAACCCCTCAAGCGAGGGGTCTTACAGCCTAAAAATATCTAAATAAAAAATTAGATATATTCAACTTTGGAAATTTCGTATTCCACTTCACCTTGTGGTGTCACGATTTTCACTTCGTCGCCTTCGTTTTTACCTAAAAGTCCACGCGCGATCGGAGAGTTCACAGAGATCTTGTTGATCTTAAAGTCTGCTTCGTCATCACCCACAATTTTGTAAGTTTTTTGTTCTTCAGTGTCCAGATTTTCAATGGTCACTGTCACGCCAAATACAACACGACCGTTTTGTTCCAGTGCTTTAACATCAATCACCTGGCAAGCACCAAGTTTACCTTCGATGTCCTGAATACGACCTTCACAGAAGCCCTGTTGTTCACGTGCAGCATGATACTCTGCATTTTCCTTTAGATCTCCATGTTCACGTGCTTCAGCAATTGCGGCTGTAATACGCGGGCGATCAACAGTTTTTAGCTGATGTAATTCTTTTTCCAAGGCAAGTTTGCCTTCAGGAGTCATAGGATAACGTTGCATAGTTGTCCCTCAAAATTAGGTATGTAAGTAAAATACAAAGTGTATAAATGAAAAAAAGCCCGCCACCGAGAAGGTGGCGGGACTTCTCAGTAACGAATTAACCTACTGTTAAATCTTGCAAACGATATACATCCATCGGCAATTTAATCGCTAAAGCTTGGCATACTGCGTCCGCACCATTCAAGGTAGTTGTGTTATACACTTTACCTTGAAGCGCTGAACGACGGATCGAGAATGAATCTTCCTGCGCTTTTTTACCTTCAGTCGTATTGATTACAAGGTGGATTTCGCCGTTTTTGATACGGTCCACAATGTTTGGACGACCTTCAGTTACTTTGTTTACGCGTTCACATTCAAGACCAGCTTCGCTAATCACTTTAAATGTACCATCAGTTGCAAGAATCTTGAAGCCTAGGTCAATCAATTGTTTCGCAATACCTGCTGCACGAGGTTTATCTGAGTCACGTACAGAAATGAATGCGTGTTTCACTTCACCTTCTGTCGGAAGACCAGGTAGACGTTCGTTCGCACCTAAAACAGCTTTATAGAATGCTTCACCAAATGTTTTACCAACGCCCATGACTTCGCCTGTAGATTTCATCTCAGGACCAAGGATCGGGTCAACGCCAGGGAATTTGTTGAATGGGAACACTGCTTCTTTTACAGAGAAGTGTTCAGGGATAATCTCTGAAGTGAATCCTTGAGATTCTAGAGATTGACCCGCCATACAACGTGCAGCCACTTTCGCTAAAGATTCGCCGATACACTTAGAAACGAACGGCACAGTACGTGATGCACGTGGGTTCACTTCCAGAATGTAAACGTCTTCGCCTTTAACCGCAAACTGAACGTTCATTAGACCAATTACGCCAAGTTCTTTTGCCATTGCAATTGTTTGACGACGCATTTCGTCCTGAATCTCTTTAGACAGAGAATAAGGAGGAATCGAACATGCTGAGTCACCAGAGTGAATACCTGCTTGTTCAATATGCTGCATGATGCCGCCAATCACAACGTCTTTACCATCAGAGACACAGTCTACGTCAACTTCGATTGCATCATCCAGGAAACGGTCAAGCAGAACAGGCGCTTCGTTTGATGCTTGAACTGCATCACGTAGGTAGCGTTTAAGTTCTTCATCGTTATAAACGATTTCCATCGCACGGCCACCAAGGACGTAAGATGGACGTACCACAAGTGGATAGCCTACTTTAGACGCTTCAGCCATACCTTCTTCAGCAGATTTTACGATGCTGTTGTTTGGTTGACGAAGTTGCAGACGTTGAATCATTTGCTGGAAGCGTTCACGGTCTTCTGCGCGGTCAATCGCATCAGGAGATGTACCGATAATTGGCGCACCCGCTTCTTCTAAAGCACGAGCCAGTTTCAAAGGTGTTTGACCACCATACTGAACGATAATGCCTTTTGGCTTCTCGATACGTACGATTTCAAGCACATCTTCAAGTGTAATTGGTTCGAAGTACAAACGGTCAGATGTGTCGTAATCCGTAGAAACAGTTTCAGGGTTACAGTTCACCATGATGGTTTCATAGCCGTCTTCACGCATTGCAAGGGCAGCGTGTACACAGCAGTAATCGAATTCGATACCTTGACCGATACGGTTAGGGCCGCCACCAATCACCATGATCTTGTCACGAGTCGATGGATTTGCTTCACATTCTTCATCGTAAGTTGAATACATGTAAGCTGTATCAGATTCGAATTCTGCAGCACAGGTATCCACACGTTTGTAAACTGGCGTTACGCCCAGGTTCCAACGGTGTTTACGGAATTGTTTTTGTGAAATACCCATCAAGTTCGCAATGCGAAGATCTGATAAACCTTTACGTTTGAACCCACGGATATTGTCCGCATTCAAGTCACCAAAACCTAAAGTTTTGATCTGGTTTTCAGTTTTGATGATGTCTTCGATTTGGATCAAGAACCAACGGTCGATGTTCGTCGCAGCAAAGACTTCATCAAGCGTGAAGCCGTGACGGAATGCATCGCCCACGTACCAGATACGCTCAGGACCTGGAACTTTAAGCTCTTGTAAAATTTTCTCACGCGCACCTTCAGTACCCGCTTCGATTTTCTCATCAAAGCCAGAAGCGCCCACTTCAAGACCACGAAGTGCTTTTTGCATAGACTCTTGGAAGTTACGACCAATGGCCATCACCTCACCTACAGATTTCATCTGAGTCGTCAAAGTTGCGTCAGCTTGTGGGAATTTCTCAAAGTTGAAACGAGGAATCTTGGTAACTACATAGTCAATTGCAGGTTCGAATGATGCAGGTGTTGTACCGCCAGTAATGTCATTTTTCAGTTCATCAAGCGTATAACCCACAGCCAGTTTCGCAGCGATTTTAGCAATCGGGAAACCAGTTGCTTTAGACGCAAGCGCAGATGAACGAGAAACACGCGGGTTCATCTCGATCACAACCATACGGCCATCTTTCGGGTTAATACCGAACTGAACGTTAGAACCGCCTGTTTCTACACCAATTTCACGAAGTACAGCTAGAGAAGCGTTACGTAGTAACTGGAATTCTTTATCTGTAAGGGTTTGAGCAGGCGCAACAGTGATCGAGTCACCTGTGTGCACGCCCATTGGGTCGAAGTTTTCAATGGTACATACAATGATACAGTTGTCGTTTTTGTCACGAACAACTTCCATTTCGTACTCTTTCCAACCAATGAGTGATTCATCGATCAATAACTGTTTGGTTGGAGAAAGATCGAAACCGCGTTCACAGATTTCAATGAATTCTTCTTTGTTGTATGCGATACCGCCGCCTGAACCACCCATGGTGAATGATGGACGGATAATCACAGGGAAACCGAAGCGCGCTTGAATTTCTAAAGCTTCTTCCATTGATTCGGCAATGTCTGCTTTTGGACATTCAAGACCAATTTTACGCATTGCCTGGTCGAACAGTTTACGGTCTTCAGCTTTTTCAATCGCTTCTTTGGTCGCACCGATCAGTTCAACATTGAATTTTTCTAAAATGCCGTGCTCATCAAGGGCAAGGGCACAGTTCAATGCAGTTTGACCACCCATTGTAGGAAGAACTGCGTCTGGGCGTTCTTTCTCAATGATTGCTGCAACAGTCTGCCAGGTAATCGGTTCGATATACGTTGCATCTGCCATTGCAGGGTCAGTCATAATGGTTGCCGGGTTAGAGTTCACCAAAATAACACGGTAGCCTTCTTCACGAAGCGCTTTACACGCTTGTGCGCCTGAATAGTCAAACTCACACGCCTGACCAATCACAATAGGACCAGCACCGATAATTAAGATGCTTTTAATGTCTGTACGTTTAGCCATGATGCTTCCTTAATTACTTCTTAGATGCTTCGATAAGTTCGATGAAATGATCGAACAATGGTGCGCAGTCATGTGGACCAGGGCTTGCTTCAGGGTGACCCTGGAAGCTGAACGCAGGTTTGTCTGTGCGATGAATACCTTGGTTAGTACCATCAAACAGTGAGCGATGAGTCACACGCAATACCGCAGGCAAGGTGCTTTCATCCACTGCGAAGCCGTGGTTTTGAGAAGTAATCATCACTGTACCAGTTTCAATGTTCTGTACAGGATGGTTGGCACCGTGATGGCCGTGAGGCATTTTCACAGTCTTGGCACCGCTTGCAAGCGCAAGAATCTGATGACCTAGGCAAATCCCGAATACAGGAATATTGCGGGCATCTTCTACAATTGTTTTTACAGCTTCAATTGCGTAGTCACATGCAGCTGGATCGCCAGGGCCGTTCGACAAGAACACGCCATCTGGATTCAGTGCAAGTACGTCAGCAGCAGGAGTTTGCGCAGGCACAACGGTCAATTTACAACCGCGATCTGCAAGCATACGTAAGATGTTGGTTTTGACACCGTAATCGTATGCAACAACATGGAATTTAAATTCTGGTTGAGCGAAGCCTTTACCTAAAGTCCATGAACCTTCAGTCCATTCAAAACCTTCAGGATCACAGCATTCTTTTGCAAGGTCTAAACCATTCAGACCACCGAATGCGCGTGCTTTTTCAAGTGCTTCTTCTTCAGTGATGTTTTCGCCTGCAAGGATACAACCGTTTTGTGCACCTTTATCACGCAAAATTCGAGTTAATCGTCGCGTGTCGATGTCAGCAATAGCCACTACATTGTGCTGTTCTAGATATTCACCTAGGGATTGTTCAGCACGGAAGTTACTGTGTAATAAAGGAAGGTCACGGATAATTAAACCGTTTGCCCATACTTTATGAATACGACCTGATTCTGCGTCTTCTTCGTTGCAACCCGTATTACCAATATGTGGGTAAGTTAAAGTTACAAGCTGCTGTGCATAACTTGGATCAGTCAAAATTTCTTGATAGCCAGTCATGGCAGTGTTGAAAACGACTTCACCAGTCGTACAACCCGATGCGCCAATTGAAGTACCTTTAAAGATAGTTCCGTCGGCAAGGGCTAAAATTGCTGGGGTGCTCAAACCAAAGCTCCTGAAATTTAGGCTGTAAAAAAGCGAGTAGACGAAAAAAAAGGAAGGTTAATTTTTAAACCTACCCTCCTATGTCTGCTCGCTTGAACTTAACACGGCATTATACGCAGAACCACCCCCCAAGTCCAATAGCTTTGCTGCAAAACTATGAGATAAATGGCTTGCTTTTTGCTTGAAAGTCTGTTTCGTGATCAATGTTGAAAAATGTAACCATTTAATAATTGTCAGACAAATCAAGTCTTAAATTTTATCGAATTTACTAATATGAAAGCGTCAAAACATAACTAAAGGCAAAAGACATGGCTACCCCAACTAAAACTACAACATCTAAAAAAAATCTGAATGTCGTTGTCACTGAAACTGCCGAGCAGCTTGAAAAAGCAGCAATAGAGGCGAAAGAGCAGGCAGTGGAAACGCTTGGCGAAAGCAAAGAAAATATTGAAGCTGAAGTAAAAAAACTGAGCAATACTGTAACTGATCAGCTAACCCAGTTTAAACAGGATTTACTGCAGCGCATCGATACCCTGAAAGAGCAGTTGTTTGGCTCACAAAAAGAGTTGAATGAACTGACCAGCTTCATTAAAACCGAATTTAATGCGGTCATTGATGATCTATCAAAACTCGGTAAAGAATTAAAAGAAGATGTCACCCAGATTTCGACCAAGCATAAGGATCATCTGGCAGATACCCTAAAACGCTCTAAAGACAGTACGATTGAAGTTTTGAAAAAAGTTAAACCCGTCGTTGTAAAAGGAGAAACCGAAGAAAAAGAAACTGATCTAAAAAGTTAAACAAGCAACAAAACAAAAAAAGCAGCCGAAGGGGAGCATCTATGTTCTCCTTTCGTATTAGACGCAACACTGACTCATAAAACAAAAATAGGGGGTCATGATGCAACATCATCTTATAGCGGCAATATTGCTACTTGCCTTGATCATGGTTTTAAATCTTGAAACCTGGAAAAGCCGTCTAGCCTATCTTGCCATGGTAATACTGAGTTTTAGCTATTTCAGTGTTTTACAGGCCGCAGTTTCCATTATTGCGATTACTATGATTCTGATTTTTTACGCTGCTGTGACAGCAGTACAGAGAAATGCAAGACTACATCACTAATCCACTTACCCTGAACTTCAGGCAAAATAAAAAACGTGAGACCGATGAGCCTCACGTTTTTATATTTTTATCATTTGTGTATTACAGGAGAGTATTTACATCCTAGAACACATGTAACCAGTCACGCTTGTTATGAAAGTCTGCCTGTGGACTGCTGTGCTGCATGGCATAGTATTGATCGCCTTGAGGGGTTTTCAATACAGCAGACAAGCCAAGGAACAGATCAGTCCATTTTAGCTTGTTCAGGGCCATGAAATCGGTTAGATCCAGGCTGACATTGAGTCCATAATGGGTACGCTTGAGCTGATTCAGGTCGATATCATAAGCCGCTTGTGGCGGCATTTCTTCTGGATAACGGTATTCTTCAAACTGATAGGCTTGCCAAGCCTGAGAAGGAGAGAGATTGATTTCGCGATAAAAATCTTCGTCCTTTACCCCAATAAAAATTTCAAAACACGTCTGTTCCCAGAGAAAGTCCTGACGGGGGTGTGCTGCGACCAGTTCTGGCCAAAGCACATACTGGTTCGGATCGCGTAGCCAAAAACCCACATTCAATGTGGATGGGCCTTGCTGTTCAATCGCGCCGACCAGCGAGATCGCCTGAAAACGACGATCGAATGCATTCAGTTCGTAACTAGCCATAGATCCTGAACTTAGTTAGACAAGTGCGCAAAGCGAACAAGGTTAGACAGTTTTTGGTTCTGTTTCGGCGCTTTTTTGTAAAGCAACGCGATTTTACCAATGGTTTGTACGATTTCAGCACCTGTTGCTTCAACGATCTCAGTAATGAGAACAGCACGTGCTTCACGATCTTCAGCCACAACTTTCACTTTAATCAGTTCGTGGTCGTTCAGCGCACGCTCAAGTTCTTCGATCACATTTTCAGTCAGGCCTTTGTCACCAAGCATTACCACCGGGTTTAATGCATGTCCGATTTGACGTAAACGTTTACGTTCCTGAATAGATAAAGACGCCATGAGAGATAACCTGATTTTTAAAACGGCTTAGTATAGCAAAAGCAAAAAACAAACGCTTTATATTCTCAGGAAATAATCGGTGCCATCACATAAAAAATCCAACCAACTGTCTTCGATTTAGATACAGATCAATACTGCAAATCATGTGTTTTTCACGTACAATTAATAATTGGAAGTTTTTTTTATTTAGAGAGTTATGGCAACACGCATTACCAACCAGAAGTTATCCAAAAGTAGTCGTGCGTGGATGAGAGAGCATCTCGATGACTTTTATGTGAAGAAAGCGCAAAAAGAAGGTTATCGGGCACGTGCAGCGTATAAACTTCTTGAGATTCAAGAAAAATACGGCATTATCAAACCAGGTATGACGGTTGTCGATCTGGGCGCAGCGCCAGGAAGCTGGTCGCAAATTGCTGGTAAACTGGTCGGTTCTAAAGGTCTGGTGATCGCATCGGATATCCTGGAAATGGATGCACTGCCAGATGTGACCTTCCTGCAAGGTGACTTCCGTGAGCAGGAAGTGTTCGATAAATTGTTAAATATTTTAGATGGACGTACGGTAGACGTTGTAATTTCCGATATGGCCCCCAATACATCAGGTAATAAGGCTGTAGATCAACCGCGTCAGATCTATCTCTGTGAACTGGCCCTTGACTTTGCCACCAAGGTTTTAGGTCCTAAAGGTCAGTTTATTGTTAAAGTCTTCCAGGGCACTGGCTTTGATGAATTCCGTAAGGAAGTTGTTAATAGTTTTGATGTTCTGAAAACGGTAAAACCTGCTGCATCGCGTGCTCGCTCGAAAGAAGTCTTTCTGGTGGGGCAGGGGCGCAAGAAGGCTTCGAAATAAAGTCTACTTGCCAACACGCTAAAAATTGTGCATTTTGTACGTTTTTAATAATTGCAAGTTGAACAAACTTGGAAATTCAGGTCACCCGCGAGGGCATGATCAAATTAGATTGGAAATGGGAATAAAGCTTTGAGCGATCTTTTTAAGAATGCCGTATTGTGGCTCGTGATACTGGGTGTGCTGGTGCTCATCTTCAGCAACGTCAGTGATCGCAATCAGCCGACAACAATGAACTATTCAGAGTTTGTTGCAGCGGTGAATGACGGCCAGATTAAGCAAGTGACAATAGATGGCGAAAGAATTCGTGGTGAGAAATCAAACGGTTCCGAATTTGAAAGTATTCGTCCGGCAGTTCAGGATCCTGAACTGATGCCAAATCTCATCAAGAACAATGTGGTTGTTGAAGGTACTGCACCACAACGCCAAGGCTTGTTGATGCAGTTGCTGATTGCAAGTTTCCCTGTGCTCTTAATCATTTTGTTATTCATGTTCTTTATGCGCAACATGGGTGGCGGTGCAGGCGGCAAGAACGGCCCGATGAGCTTTGGTAAGTCGAAGGCGAAAATGCTGTCTGAAGACCAGATTAAAGTTACCTTTACTGATGTTGCGGGTTGTGATGAAGCAAAACAGGAAGTCGTGGAAATCGTTGACTTCCTAAAAGATCCTGCAAAATTCAAACGTCTGGGTGCCACTATTCCTAAGGGCGTCCTGATGGTGGGTCCTCCGGGTACGGGTAAAACCTTGCTTGCAAAAGCGATTGCAGGTGAAGCGAAAGTTCCATTTTTCAGTATTTCCGGTTCTGACTTCGTAGAAATGTTCGTGGGTGTCGGTGCATCTCGTGTACGTGATATGTTCGAACAGGCGAAACGCCATGCGCCATGTATCATCTTCATCGATGAGATTGATGCTGTCGGTCGTCACCGTGGTTCAGGTACAGGCGGTGGTCACGATGAACGTGAACAGACCCTTAACCAGATGCTGGTTGAAATGGATGGTTTCGAAGGCAATGAAGGTATTATCGTCATCGCGGCAACTAACCGTGCTGATGTACTGGATAAAGCCTTACTTCGTCCAGGTCGTTTTGACCGTCAAGTGATGGTTGGCTTGCCAGACATTAAAGGCCGTGAGCAAATCCTGAATGTTCATTTGAAGAAACTGCCGTCTACAACGGGTGTGGATGTGAAAGTCCTGGCTCGTGGTACTCCTGGTTTCTCTGGTGCGCAGTTGGCAAACCTTGTAAACGAAGCAGCATTATTCGCGGCACGTCGTAACAAGAATACTGTCGACATGCATGACTTTGAAGATGCTAAAGACAAGCTGTATATGGGTCCTGAACGTAAATCGATGGTACTTCGTGAAGAAGAGCGTCTTGCTACGGCTTACCATGAAGCAGGGCACGCAATTGTTGCAGAAATGCTGCCAGGTACTGATCCTGTGCATAAAGTAACGATCATGCCGCGTGGTTGGGCATTAGGTGTAACCTGGCAGTTGCCTGAGTTTGACCAGACCAGCCATTACAAAGATAAAATGCTGAATGATATTTCGATCTTGTTCGGTGGTCGTATTGCAGAAGAAGTCTTTATTAACCAGATGTCGACTGGTGCCTCAAATGACTTTGAACGTGCAACCAAAGTTGCGCGTGCGATGGTGACCAAATACGGTATGTCTGACAAGTTAGGCGTAATGGTCTATGAAGATGACTCGCAACAGTCATTTATGGGCAGCATTGGTAGCCGTACAATTTCTGAAGCGACTCAACAGCAGGTTGATGCTGAAGTACGCCGTATCATCGATGAGCAATATAAAGTGGCTCGTGATATTCTGGAAAATAACAAAGATATCGCGCATGCCATGGTGAAAGCGTTGATGGAATGGGAAACAATTGATCGCGAGCAAATCCGTGACATCATGGAAGGTCGTGAGCCTAAGCCACCTAAGGTCTATGTTTCAGACAATCCTGTAATTGATGTAACACCGAAGGATGGGCCGTTGACTCCTCCGCCATTACCAGCTAATTAAGCAGAAAATAAAAAACCACCTTCGGGTGGTTTTTTTATGGCAATGATTTGGATTGTTTTGGCGTGATGCTATATTCAACTATAAAAAATCAATGAGCAAAAATAAAAATGACAATACCTGTTTTGGAATCCCGTATTTATCACTTACGTTTAGAACCATTAACTTGGGAGCATTTTACAGATTTAGAAGCAGCTTGTGCTGAAGGGGATTTAGGCGAAGTGCTTTATAATTCTGTACCTTACTTAAGCGAATTAAAACAATATGTACAGCAAGCTTTGGCTCAACAAGCTCAAGGTACAAGGATGGGTTTTGCTGTGATTGATTTAACATCGGGTCGAGCGATTGGAACCACCAGTTATCATGATATCAAGCCTGAAATTCCACGTGTGGATATTGGTTATACTTGGTATGCACAGCGTTATCAGCGTACCTATGTGAATCGGGTCTGTAAATATCTCCTGTTAAGTCATGCTGTTGAACGGTTAAATGCTCAGGTAGTAGGCTTTCGTGCGGATCATCTGAACCTAAAAAGTCAAAAAGTCATTGAAGCGCTAGGAGCTAAACGAGATGGCATCATTCGATGTCATATGTTGCGTAAAGATGGTCAGACAGTGCGGGATAGTTATATTTACAGTATTTTAAGAAGTGAATGGGTAGAGGTAAAATCACAGTTACAATCTAAGCTTATGCAATACTCAAATAAACCGCAGTTTGAAATTTAATTCTGGTTTGTTTCAGCTTTGCTTTATATCTCTATCCATACGACAATACGCCAGTTATTGGATTTAGGATGAAAACATGCAGCTGATGCCGTTATTACCACGCGTATGGACATTTGGACACTTAACACTGGATCTGTCCCAGCCGCATGTGATGGGAATTCTGAATGTTACACCGGATTCATTTAGTGATGGGGGTAAACATAATTCTCAAGATGCTGCAGTAGCGCGTGCATTGGAAATGATGGCAGAAGGCGCAACGGTCATTGATGTGGGTGGCGAGTCGACCCGTCCGGGTGCATCGGTGGTTGAAGTAGAAGAAGAAATTCGCCGTGTGGTGCCTGTGGTTGAAGAACTGGCCAAGCACAATGTCGTGATTTCAATTGATACTTCCCAGCCAGAAGTGATTAAGGCTGCAGTGAAAGCTGGAGCACATATCTGGAATGATGTTCGTGCACTGACACGACCGAATGCCTTGGTAACTGCTGCTGAGTTGGATATTCCGGTAATTATTATGCATATGCGTGGTGAACCTACTACGATGAATAATCTGGATCAGTATCAAGATGTCACGCTTGATGTCATTGCGGAATTAAAACAGCGAGTGCAGGATGCTTTAGATGCCGGGGTAAAGGCTGAGCACATTATGATTGATCCCGGTTTTGGATTTGCCAAAAATGCTGAACAGAACCTGAAACTACTGAATGAATTTTACAAACTGACTCAACTCGGTTATCCAATATTGTCTGCGTTGTCACGTAAACGCTTTATTGGACAGGTGCTGGGTGGAGCAGAAGCCGTAGAACGCGCAGTGGGATCAGTAGCAGCACACTTGCTAAGTATTCAACAAGGTGCCTGTATGGTACGTGCACATGATGTCAAAGTGACAGCAGATGCGATTAAGGTCTGGAAGGCAATGCAAGCCGTAGTTTAATTGTTGGCTAGATTGTATGTCAGGCGGCGTGCTGTTTGGCTTTTAAGCGGCAATATGGTATATAGGGCACGCTTAATTTTTAGTTATAGTTTTAGAGTGCCTGTAATGTTTGCAGATTTACTTCTCCCAATGTTCGATGATGAATATTATCCCGATATTCTGGTTGCTGAAGTAAAGCAGCACATCGAGCGTTTTGCCAAAAAGGTGACAAAATCTGGTTTATCTGAATATGAGATTTATCAGTTTGCCAATGCGACTGTGGCAGAAATCAATGAAATGAAGCCGCAGTTCGAAGACCTGGATTCCTCTTTAGATGATACCGCAGCAGATTATATTGCTGAAGCCATGATGATGGTGGTGCAGGAACAGGGATACTTCGAAGTTGAAATGGAAGAACTGGTCGCTACCCGCGAATGGTAAAAAAAGCCCTGTTTTTACAGGGCTTTTTTTAATGATCTAAAAATGCTTCTTTAAAATTTTTATAATGAATTTCATTTAGGAGTTTCTGCTCTTCCTGCATGCAACGTTGATGTAATTCCAGATAATATTTTTTTAAATCCTTTTGCAGTGGCACAGGTTCCGGCTCTTTGCTTTGCGACTGTTGATAAGACCAGTAAGCCAATTGGCGGATGTGCTGCAAACGTACCAGCAGGGTGCTGCGGGTAGAACTTCTAAAGCCGGGCTCAATTAACACCGCTACAAAACTGCTGAAGGCAAGTAGACCCAGGCAAGGTAAAGCAATGAACGCTGAATGAAAATACTGGTAATTGATCAGTGACAGAACAACAATCAGGGTTTGAATATATAAACAGGATTGCAAGCGCTTTGCGTAGCGTACAGAACTGTACTTGGCCTGAAACTGGGCACGCCAGATATAAGGATAGAGCATACTAATAAGTACGATCGTACCTGCACTAATGGCCTGATTCTTTGAATCCATAAAGTCTGGATAAAAAGGCAGGGAAAAGCACAGACCACAAAATGCTGTAATCAGCATCAAAATCCCGATACGCAAATATAAATACGGATCAATGGTTTGATTCAAATATTTATAGCGGCTATAGCTAAGTCTGCAAAAGAATGCATCAGGATGGCGTAACTGTAATCTGGCTAGATCGAAAGAGCGGGGTGCGGACATGAGGAGGCACACTCTATTTATAAATTTCAGGCACAAAAAAACCAGCTCATTGCTGGGTTTCTGCATTTGCACCATTTTAAACTGAATCAAAATGGTGCCCGAGGCCAGACTCGAACTGGCACGCTTTGTGGGCGGGGGATTTTAAATCCCCTGTGTCTACCGATTTCACCACTCGGGCATGCGCGCCATCATAGATGAGCAGCGAGAACTTGGCAAGATGATTTCTTATTATTTGTTTTATTTTCAGGCAATTTAGCCATTAAAATTTAAAAGAAAGCAAGACTGATGTTATTCAAAGCTTTAAATTTCAATAAATTAATCGATTTACAGCATTTCATCCAGATAACTGTCCACATCAATATGTTTAATGCTTTTACAGTACTGGTGTTCAGATTTGAATAACTGGCTATATAGGTCGGCATAGCGGTTTAGCTGACGCTTGAGTACTTCATATTCAGGACTTTGAGCCGAAGTCATATAGAGTTTTAATCGGGTTCTCAGGCTTTGTTTGTATGCCCAGAAACACACACGACGCAGTTGATGCAGCTGATAATATTCACTGTCCTGACTGTTTTGACGAAACAGATTTTCCTTATAAAAACGCACAAAGCCAAAACTGACACCAAAGAACAGGAGCGCCCACATCACAAACTGACTTTGTAAAAATTGAATATTCAGGGCAGACAGAATGACGATTACAGCAAGCTTGACAGGACTATGTCGTAATAGTTGATAAAGTGAATGCGAAGAATGTCGAATCTGTTTAATGACCAAAGGGACAATCACCATCAAGAATAAAAGAATTGCCAGAATGGCATAGGCTTGTGCCTGAAAGTTACTCAGCTCAGTAAAATTACTCAGGAAAATATCTTTCAGTACGAAACTGATTGGCACAAAAATCATGCTCGCCAATAGCCAAGGAATAAATTCACGACGGTCATCCAGTACACCTCTGGTCTTGATCTGACTATAAAATAGGTAATTGTGCTTAAAAGCCGCTGGATAGAGCCGCTGAAGTTGCTGAAGCAGCACATTGACTTGTTGGTTTTGCATGTATGAAGTCGGGCAGGAGATGGATGAGTAAGATTACTATAAAGTAAATTGCTGAATTTTTCCGAAAAATTGCAATGCGCAATTAAATCATCTCACTTGCAGCAGGATTTTGTCTTTTTGTCCGGGAATTATGCGAAAATAGCCTATTGTAAATATTATTTGTAAGGGCAGTTCATGACTGATCAATCTCCTGAGACTTTAAGCGACATCGAAATTCTGGACCTGTTACAGGCAATGAAAAACGATGAATTAGATACCGAAGCGAAAGAAGCTATTCGTCAGGGTGGTAAAGCGGGTCGTCAGGAAGCGCATAAACAGGCGCTGGTTAGATTGCATCAGTCATTTGAAGAAAAATTTGTTGAAGCAGTGTCTATCGCGCTTCATTTGAATGAAGCTCAGATCAAAAAGATTCGTTACAAGAAAGACCGTATCCGTATTTTAAAGGCGCGTGGTATTGATTACCTGGCGATTGATGGTGCGGAAACTGCATTTGTATTGGCACAGATCGCGCAGGCTATTGTGCGTGAAGATGCAATCGTGACGCATGACCTGCATAATATTTTCCCATTCTGGAAAGAAGGCTGGCCAATGGTGCAGTTCGATAATGCCTATAAAATTCTGGAAGATGATATTCGTATTCACTACCAGGCAGTATTAGATGCTTTACTTGAAAATTTCTAAACAGCGCTAAAAAAAGAGCATCCTTGGATGCTCTTTTTTATGGAAAAATCTTTACCCAAGTGTTGAATAGAGTGGGAAAATACCGAAGATGACAGCAGTCACCAACATCACTAAACAGGTAATTACTGCCCATTTAATGGTAAATTCTTGATGTTCACCAAAATTGATTCCCGCCAGTCCACATAATAAGTAAGTAGATGGTACCAAGGGTGAAAGTAAATGCACAGGTTGCCCAACAATTGAGGCACGTGCCATTTCTGCGGGAGTAATACCATAATGTCCGGCAGCTTCCGATAACACAGGTAAGACACCAAAATAGAACGCATCATTCGACATAAAGAAGGTTAATGGCATACTGATCACTGCGGTGATTGGTGCCAGATAAGGTCCCATACTTTCAGGAATAATCTCGACCAATTGCTTGGACATGGCATCAACCATGCCTGTACCTGACAGAATTCCTGTAAAAATACCTGCGGCGAAGATAATACCTACGACTGCCAAAGCACTTGCAGAGTGGTTACCCACCAAGCGCTTTTGCATATCCAAATCTGGATAATTCACAATTAAAGCAATACACAGTGCCACCATGAATAATATTGGAGCGGGTAGAATGCCCATCACCAGCGTAATCATCAAGCCGAGTGTAAGCAAAGCATTGAAGGTACGTAAATGATGGCGGTTGGCTTCAGGGACTTGCGAGATTTGAATATTGTCACCATGGCTAATATCCAGCTCAACAATACCAATGCGTTTACGCTCCATACGACCATACATAAAGCCCAAGAAATATAACCAGATAATGGCTACAAACATCGGGAACAGCATCGGTACAAAAACATCGTTTGGATCGACATGCAGTGCAGTTGCAGCACGTGCTGTTGGTCCACCCCAAGGGGTTAAGTTCATAATGCCACTGGCGAGCATCATTAAACATGCCATGATCAATGGGCTCATACCTATGCGTTTATATAAGGGTAGCATCGCAGCGACACAGATCATATAAGTGGTAGAACCATCGCCATCTAATGACACAATCAATGTTAAGGTAATCGTGCCTAAAGTCACTTTGAGGGGATCCCCTTTGACCTGTTTTAAAATCCATTTTACCGATGGGTCAAACAAGCCTGTATCAATCATGATGGCAAAATACAGAATCGCAAATAACAGCATGACACCCGTCGGGGCAAGTTTTTTGATCCCCTCCATCATCATGGGGCCTAATTCTGAAATATTAAATCCTGCTAGACTGTCGACAAAAAAGCTTAATGCGTAAGTAATGAGAGCAAAAAGAATAGGTATTAAAGTTAAAGCTACGAGCGCGCTCAAACGCTTGGACATGATTAAATACATAAAGCAAATAATCATGCCTAAGCCTAAAATAGTCAGCATGGATCAGTCCTTTGAGTGTGATAGTTTTATTTAATATTCAAGTGAACTTGATACTATTCAATTCAACCCATTTTTTAAATATTATTTAACAAATGGTATTTTTTATTCTATTTTTCTAATAAATAATATATATCCATAAAGTATGGTGAAATGCATGATAAGTATGGATCAGCATTTCTGATATGTAATAAAAAAAGCCTTACGTTCATGTAAGGCTTTAGAAAAAGAAATATTAATCAACTTATTCTTCAGAATCAGATGTTTCAGATTCTTTATGGTCTTGAAGTAAGCGGGTAACCAAAAGCTGATCAATTTTAAAGTGATCGACATCGACAACTTCAAATTTATAACCCGCATGAATCACGATATCAGCAGGGCGTGGAATCTTGCGCAGCTTGTACATCATAAAACCAGCCAGCGTTTCATAATTTTCTTCATCTGGCATTTCATCAATGCCTAAGGCATGTTTCATGTCTTCAATTGGCGTACTGCCTTCAATCAGCCATGAATCAGCATCACGTTTAAAGATCTGCTGATCTTCTTCCATTGGTGTTACCCAGTCACCCATTACGGTAATCATGATGTCAGACAGGGTAATCACACCCACGACCAGTGCATATTCGTTAATGACCACTGCAAACTTTTCTTTGCTCGAACGGAAGCGGTCCAGAAGTTCGGATAAGGTCAGAGTGTCCGGAATCATCAACACATTACGAATGGTAGATTCATTCAGCTGATTGATTTTCTGGTTGTTGAGAATACGGACCAGAATGTCTTTGGCATCGACATAGCCAATTACCTGGTCGATATTTTCATTACAGACCAGAAATTTGGAATAAGGATATTGCGCCAGCTTTTGACGAATACTGTCTTCAGCTTCAGTCAGGGTAAAGAACACCACATTTTCACGTGTGGTCATACTGGAAGGAACATTACGTTCTTCAAGTTCAAACACGTTTTCAATAAAGTGGTGTTCCTGCTTTTGTAGTACGCCAGCCTGAGCACCGGCATCCATCACGGCAGAAATATCTGCAAAGGTAATATTGTCATCCCGGATCGTATTGACTTTGAATAACCGGAACAACAGATTGGCAATGGCATTAATTATCCAGGCCAATGGCTTGCAGATTTTAATAAAAATTTGAATCGGGTTGATAACTGCGACTGAAATTTTTTCCGGCGCAATCATTGCCAGGCGTTTTGGCATCAGATCGGCAAACAGAATGAATAATGAAGTCACCAGAGTGAAAGATAAGGCAAAGCTGATGTTCTCGGTCCAAGGACCATCATATATACGCGAGACAAATTCGGCGATATAAGGACGGAAAGCCCCTTCACCCAGAATACCGCCGAGAATGGCGACAGCATTTAAGCCAATTTGGGAGGCAGCAAAGAAGTCTGCTGAGTTTTCCTGCAAATCCAGCACTTTCTGGGCACGGACGTCGCCTGATTCGGCCAAAATTTTAAGTTTGACCTTACGGGCACCTGCGAGTGCGATTTCAGTCAGTGATAAAAAACCAGCCCCCGCGATGAGTATTAAGATAATCACGATGTTTTGAAAGAGGCTCACGTAATCCACCTGTGGATTGATATTATCTTGGAATATTTTTAACACAAAAAAGGACTTGAGGTGTAAAAACAGATCTCAAGTCCTTACAGTATAAGCTTAAAAAATAATAATTTATGTGAAATTCATTTTAATAAGGTGAAAATTGCGAATTATTCTGCATAAATTCACGATTCTCCTCTTCAATCATCTGGCGCGCTACATACAGAATCAGCTGACGCAACCAGCGATGTGCCGGATGATGATGCAGTAATGGACACCATGCCATCTTCAGTTCAAATTCAGGAATATAGAAGGGTGGATCTTTAAGTAGCAAATTATGGTTCTTGGCTTGCAGGCGGGCAATACGGGTTGGTAGCGTTGCTACCAGATCTACATTTGACGCCAAAAGTCCCGGCATCTGATAGTGACGGGTAAATACTGAAATCTTACGTTTTTGCCCAATACGTTCCAGCGCCTGATCAATCCAGCCAAGTCCGGCCTGCTTTTCAGGATTAACCCCGAATCCCACGCCCATGCCGGTTTTAGATACCCAGATATGCTGTGCATCTAAATAGCTTTTCAGATTCAGGTTACCAGCAGCAGGATGTTTATTATTTAACAGACAAGAAAAGCTGTCACGCCACACCAGTACCTGATGGAAACTTTGCGGAATTTCATTAAACCGGTTAATCGCCAGATCAACCTTACCTTGTTCCATGTCACGATAAGACACATCACTTGGTGTCAGGAAGTCTAGAACAACATTGGGTGCTTCAGAGCGTAAAGCTTTGACCAGGCGCGGTACCAGCGTCGCTTCAGCATAATCTGAAGTCATGATACGGAATACACGATTTGAGGTATAAGGGCGGAACTCGGTACGGGGTTCCAAAATCATGGACAGATCAGACAGGGCATCGCGAATACGTGGCTGCAGTTCGAGTGCACGTTCAGTCGGTGTCATCCCTTCAGAAGAACGGATCAGGAGGGGATCATTAAATAAATTGCGCAGACGACGCAAAATGTTACTCATGGCAGGCTGGGTCACGCCAAGTTGCTCAGCAGCACGTGTGACATTTTTTTCGCGAAGAAGTACATCAAGATAAATTAATAGATTGAGATCGACCCGCTCCAGATTCATAAAAAAAATACCGAAAATAAAATCATGAAATTATAGTGATTATGCCATAAGTACTGCGGCTTGTGTACGTGACCGATGAAAAAAAAGCCACCGAATTTATAGCAGTTTTTATTCATTTTCAAGCAAGAGGAATCTATTAATCAAGTCTGGGTTTTTTCTGTCAATTTGGTTCATTACCGGATCAAACTGGATACCTGTTTTTAGTTAAATCAGGGTAAGTGAAAATGATTTCAAGACAAGAAATGAGTCAATGATTAATAGTATATAAATTATGTGAAATATATAGTTTTGCATTAATTCAGTTTGCCGGAAATATAAAGGAAGACTGGCAAAAAAGACCAAAAAAATTAGGTCATCAAGCAAGTCAAGACTTAAGTCTAATGAATATTTTATATTCAATAAGCTGAAATTTTAGACAAAAATCTATTTTAAAAATTCAGAAATAAACTATTAATTACAATAATTTATATAAAAATGATCAATATATGATTAGACTTTCATCTACATATTTTTTAAATAAATAGTGATAATTCTTGCAGAATATTGGATTAATTTTTTTATTGCATCTAATCTCTAAACATCGCAACGAGCTGACTAAAATCTAAACAAAGTTTTGAGGGTCTGATTTTAGAACAACGTTGCAGAAAAATCCTAATATTATTACAGGAATATATCATGACTACATATCAAACAGCGATTGATGCAATCCGCGAATTAAAAGCGAAATTCGGCAACACTTGGGCAGACATCAGTCCTGAAGATGCTGCGCGTATGCAACTTCAGAACCGTTTCAAAACAGGTTTAGACATTGCAAAATACACAGCAGCAATTATGCGTCGTGATATGGCTGCTTATGATGCTGACTCTAGCAAATACACTCAATCTCTGGGTTGCTGGCACGGTTTCATCGCACAACAAAAAATGATTGCGAACAAAAAATACTTCGGTACAACTGAACGTCGCTACATCTACCTTTCTGGCTGGATGGTTGCAGCACTTCGTTCAGAGTTCGGTCCACTTCCTGACCAATCTATGCACGAAAAAACTTCTGTTCCTGCATTGATTGAAGAAATCTACACATTCTTACGTCAAGCTGACGCGAAAGAATTGAACGATCTGTTCCGTTCACTTAAAAAAGCTCAAGAAGCTGGTGACACTGCTAAAGCTGCTGAAATCACTTCTCAAATCGACAACTTCCAAACTCACGTTGTGCCAATCATTGCGGACATCGACGCTGGTTTCGGTAACGAAGAAGCAACTTACTTACTAGCGAAGAAAATGATCGAAGCGGGTGCTTGTGCACTTCAAATCGAAAACCAGGTGTCTGACGCGAAACAATGTGGTCACCAAGCTGGTAAAGTAACTGTTCCACACGAAGACTTCATCGCGAAAATCCACGCGCTTCGCTATGCATTCCTGGAAATGGGTCTAGACGACGGTATCATCGTTGCACGTACTGACTCTGAAGGCGCTGACTTGACTCAAAAAATCCCAGTGGTTAAAGAGCCAGGTGACATCGCTTCTCAATACATCAGCTACTTAGATACAACTGAAATTGACATTTCAGAAGCGCAAGAAGACGAAATCCTGATCAAACGTGATGGCAAACTTCACCGTCCAAAACGTCTTGCTTCTGGTCTGTACCAGTTCCGCGAAGGCACTCAAATCGACCGCGTTGTACTTGACTGTGTAACTAGCCTTCAAAACGGTGCTGACCTTCTTTGGATCGAAACTGCGACTCCAAACGTAGCTGAAATCGCTCACATGGTTAACCGTGTTAAAGAAGTTGTTCCAAATGCGAAACTTGTTTACAACAACTCTCCATCGTTCAACTGGACTTTAAACTTCCGTCAACAAGCTTACGACCGTTGGGTTGCTGAAGGTAAAGACGTATCTGCATACGACCGCGCTAAACTAATGAGCGCTGAGTACGACAACACTGAATTGGCTGCTGAAGCTGACGAGAAAGTTCGTACATTCCAGGCAGATGCTTCTCGTGAAGCAGGTGTATTCCACCACTTGATCACTCTACCTACTTACCATACAGCTGCTCTTTCTACTCACGAGCTTGCTCAAGGTTACTTCGGTTCTGAAGGTATGTTGGCTTATGTTGCTGGCGTACAACGTAAAGAAATCCGTGGCGGTATCGCTTGTGTGAAACACCAAGCAATGGCGGGTTCTGACATCGGTGACGACCACAAAGAAATCTTCGCTGGTGACAACGCGCTTAAAGCGGGTGACGATGCGAAAAACACAATGAACCAATTCTCTGCTTAATCAGCTCTGAATCGATTCTAAAAAAACCCTGCGCAAGCAGGGTTTTTTTATGCCTAAAATAAAATGAATAACCTTATAAATTGTTGAAACAGCTAGATGAAAGGCAAAATCTTCATATTTTCTTCATGATTCAATTTTATACATATTTTTCTGTGATCAAGCCTTGCATTCTCTAGGCCACTGCCTGAATATCCTTAAGCTGACTCAATAATGCAACGCTTTCCATAATTCATTAAATTCAAAGTGATTCAGACTTATGCTGTCTAAGTTTTTCATTCATCGTCCTATTTTTGCAGGTGTGCTGGCCATTGTAGTCATGGCCATTGGACTTTTTGCGGTGATGAATTTACCTGTGGAACGTTATCCGGATATTGCACCACCGCGAGTGACCGTATCGGCAACCTATTCCGGCGCATCTGCGGAAACGGTGGAGGAGAGCGTGACCCAAGTACTGGAACAGCAGATTAAAGGCATTGATCACTTACTGTATTTTAGTTCCAGCAGCGATTCCTCCGGGCGTAGCCGGATCAATATCAGCTTTGAAAACGGGACTGATCCAGACACGGCTCAGGTACAGGTACAAAATGCGATTAATGGGGTGCTGAACCGCCTGCCTGAAGATGTACAACGGCAGGGTGTGAATGTGTTCAAGTCGCTGGGCGATACGCATATGGTGATCAGCCTGTATGACGAATCCGGGCGCAGTGACAATATTGCCTTGTCAGACTACCTGATGACACATCTGGAACAGGACATTTCCCGGATTGAAGGCATTGGTGAGGTGGATGTTTTTGGCTCGCAATATGCCATGCGAATCTGGCTGAATCCACTCAAGCTGAAACAGTATAACCTGATGCCTAGCGATGTGCGTGCTGCGATTGAATCACAGAATACCCAGGTCGCAGCTGGTGCTGTGGGCGATCTGCCTACGGTCGAGGATCAGTATCTGAATGCCAAGGTAACTTCGGGCACGCGACTCAGAACTGTAGAAGAATTTGAAAATATCATTGTAAAGTCTGCCCGGGATGGCAGCTTTATCTATTTAAAAGATGTAGCACGTGTTGAGCTCGGTGCAGAAAATTATCAATCCTATAGTACCAATAATGGTTATGCATCCGCAGGTCTGGCAATTTCGCTGGCTTCCGGTGCCAATGCCATCGCAACGTCAGAACGAATCAAGGCAGAAATTGCCCGTCTGTCTAATCAGTTGCCGGAAGGCTATAAGATTGCCTATCCACGGGATAACACGCCATTCGTTCAGGAATCCATTAAGGAAGTCCTTAAAACACTGGTTGAAGCCATTATCCTGGTGATTGTGGTGATGTTTATCTTCCTGCAAAACTGGCGCGCTACCCTGATTCCAGCAGTCACTGTGCCAGTGGTTTTACTCGGTACTATGGTAATCCTGTATGCTCTTGGATTCAGTATCAATACCCTGACTTTATTTGCCCTGGTTCTGGCAATCGGCCTGCTGGTAGATGATGCTATTGTAGTGGTGGAAAACGTTGAACGTCTGATGCATGAGAAGCAGTTGACCGCCAAGGAAGCAGCACTAGAATCCATGCAGGAAATCAGTGGGGCTCTGGTCGGTATTACTTTGGTATTGACGGCAGTATTTATTCCTATGGCGTTCTTTGGTGGCTCCACCGGGGTTATTTATCGTCAGTTTTCCATTACGCTGGTTGCTGCCATGTCCTTATCACTGATGGTGGCCCTGATTCTGACACCAGCCCTGTGTGCCCTGATTCTCAAACCAAATCCGAATCCGGCACGCTGGGCGCAATGGTTTAACCATAAATTGGAAAGTGTTAAGCAGCGTTATCTGAAACTTTCTAATGTCACCCTACAACATAAGGCCATCTGTTTAATTTTATTTGCCGGTTTGGTTGCTGTATTTGGTCTGTTCTATAAGGCTTTGCCAACCAGCTTTCTGCCAAGTGAAGATCAGGGAACGCTTAGCATTCAGGTGCGCCTGCAAGAAGGTGCGCCGCTAAAGAATACGGTGGCCACCGGAGAAAAGATTCGTGAATATTTCCTGGAACAGGAAAAAGACAATATTAATCTGGTGATGATGCGTTATGGCCGTAACTTCTCGGGTACCGGTCAGAATCTGGCAACCGGTTTTGTGGCACTGAAACACTGGGATGATCGTCCTGGCGAGGAAAATACTGCGCAAGCTATTCGTGAACGTGCCTTAAAACATTTCCGTGGTTTTAAGGATGCCCAGGTCAATATCAATATGCCAGCTTCAGTCAGCGGTCTGGGACAAACCGATGGACTGGAATTCTGGATTCGGGATATAGAGGGAAATGGCCGTCAATATCTGGAACAGCAATTTAAAGAACTGGAAGAAAAAACCAAACAATATTCAACGTTTGAAAATCTGGGTAAGCGCTCCAATCCCGAGAAGGCTGAATTAAAGGTTAATATTGACCAGAAACAGGCCATGGCCAATGGCCTGACCCAATCCGCGATCAACAGTACACTTTCTGCTGCCTGGGGGGGGAATTATGTCAATGACTTCATCGACCGAGGCCGGATTAAACGGGTAATGATGCAGGGTGATGCAGAATTCCGTTCCAAACCTGAAGATCTGGCGATGTGGCATGTGCGCAATGACCAGAATCAGATGGTGCCGTTCAGTAATTTTTCCACGGTAGACTGGAGCGGTGGTCCGGAAGTGGTAAATCGTTTTATGGGTTATACCGCTTTGCAGATGGAAGCGGATGTCACTAAAGATACCAGTACCGGTGAAGCAATGCGGGACGTAGAAGCATTAGTGGCCGATCAAAAAGGTATTGATGTGACCTGGAGTGGATTGTCCTTCGAAGAAAAACAATCCAGCAATCAGGCCATCTGGCTGTATGCGATTTCGATTGGCTTTATCTTCCTGTGTCTGGCTGCACTCTATGAAAGCTGGAGTATTCCAACTGCGGTAATGTCAGCAATTCCACTGGGTATTGGTGGGAATATCATTTTCAGTTATTTCGCAGGCTTTCCGAATGATATCTATTTCCAGATTGCCTTACTGACCACAATTGGTCTGTCCTGTAAGAACGCCATTCTGATTGTAGAATTTGCTGCTTTGGCAGAGCAGCATGGCAAATCCGTTGTCGCGGCAGCATTGGAAGGTGCAAGCTTGCGTTTACGTCCAATTTTAATGACGTCGTTGGCCTTTGGTGCCGGAATTCTACCACTGGTGTTTGCCTTTGGTGCCGGGGCGGTCAGCCGTCAGGAAATCGGGGTTAGTGTTCTGGGTGGGGTAATCTTTGGAACTGTGTTAGTACTGATCTTTATTCCATTTATGTATGTGATGATCCGTAGCCTGTTTCAGAAGAAAAAGCAGGAACTGAATTAAGATGCCTGTCATCTACCTTCAGCTATAAAGATCAATGAAGTAACACCATGCTTCACTCAGCTGAGGCATGGTGAATGAAATTAGAATATAAAAATACATGATAACAAGAGGGCAGCAGCGCGCAGATGGATCAGCAAGTTGAACAGGTACGGGAATTATTAAAATTGCATCAGACAGGTGCAGACCAGCAGCTAGCACAATTGAATATCGCCGATCAGGCAAGGCTATTAGCCGAACTGAAACCAGCTGAACGGCAGCATCGCTTTGAGCAGCTGCAACGCCCGGTAGAAGTCTTTGAATACTTGCCTCTGCATCAGCAGCTTCAGCTTACGGCATCATTATCTCTCGAAGAACTGGTGGCCTTACTGGATGCAATGCATTCGGATGACTTTATTGACCTGTATAAACAGCTGCCTCTTTCGGTACAGCAGCAATTGCTGGGCAAGCTTTCAGCACAGTCATGTCAGGTACTGAAAGTACTCCATGCCTATCCGGAGGAAACTGCCGGTGCATTGATGAGTTCGGATTATTTGACGCTGCCTCCTGAACTCAGCATGAACGAGGCGATTGAAACGCTACGTGATATCGCTGGAAATCATGACACGCTGTATCTGATCTATATTGTAGATGCACAGCAACATCTGCTGGGGGTAATTTCATTACGTCAAATTATTCAGGCACTGCCTACCGCGACTATTGCCGAGGTTATGACGAAAGAAGTGATTTATGGCACGGTGGATGAAGATCAGGAAAAGATTGCACGCACACTGGCTTATTACGACTTTATTGCCTTGCCGATTGTTGATACTTCCAAAAAGCTGGTCGGGATTGTGACTTATGACGATGCCATGGATATTGCCGAGGCCGAGAGCACGGAGGATTTCCAAAAAGCAGGTGCGGTGTCACCGCTAGATCAACACAGTATCAAAACTGTGCCGATTTTATCGCTGTATAAAAAGCGGGTATTCTGGCTGGTACTGCTGGTGTTTGGCAGTTTGCTGTCCAGTTTTGGTATTGCCAAATATGAGGACATCATTGCGGAACATATCGTATTGGTATTTTTCCTGCCGCTGCTGGTGGGAAGTGGCGGGAATGCGGGTTCTCAGTCTGCTACATTGATGGTTCGGGCATTGGCAACTGGTGATGTACAGTTTTCAGACTGGTTCCGTCTGGTTGGACGGGAGTCTCTGGTGGCGCTGTGTCTTGGTCTAACTATGGCCTGTGCAGTGTCGATTCTGGGTTATATCCGGGGCGATCTGATGGTTGCCGTAGTACTTGCCATCAGTATGACCGGGATTGTTTTACTCGGCTGTCTGATCGGCATGAGTCTGCCATTTGTCTTGAATAAGCTGAAACTCGATCCTGCCAGTGCTTCAGCGCCACTGGTGACATCGATCTGCGATGCCAGTGGGGTGGTGGTGTATTTGTTCGTGGCATCCAGACTTTTGTTTTAAGTTAATAAAATTACGCTATATTTTTGATATCTAATTAGGTTAGGCTGAATCATTACACAATGATAAACGGGTTGTTCCGATGATTGAGACAGACAACAGCAACTCACCAAAACTGACACAACAGGAAGTCATTCGCCTGGAACGGGATTTGGCCAAGTTTGCCAATATGATGGACTCCGTAGTCCGGATTCCGTTTACCAAGCAGGGTGTTGGTGCTGATGCTGCACTCAGTACCGTACCTGTGGCGGGAGATCTGGCTGGTTTTGCCTTGACCTGTTATGCCATTTATAAGGCACGTCAGATCGGAGTGCCACAGTCCAAACTGAATCCGGTCATTAAATTGGCAACCATGGACGCCGTGGTCGGTTTCATTCCCGTGGCTGGAACCATCTTCGACATTTTTATCCGTCCTAGCCGTAAGGCCTTAGATATCGTGCATGATCATATCCGTGAGGAATACCAGATCCACACGGATCGGCATGTGGTACATCCTTTTCTGCATGAAAAACTGGAACAGAAACAGCAGCAGTCTGCATTCTGGCGCAATCCAGTGGTTGCCTGGATCTGGATTCATATTCCGGATATTCTGGGTACCATCTTCCTGATTCTGTTTGTACTGGCAATTGGCTGGGGCGGGATGGCCCTGTATCAATGGATCAGTCAAACTGCTTAAACACAAAAGTATAAATAAAAGAAAAGCCTCCGTCAGGAGGCTTTTCGGTATAGCGTTGTGCTCAGTAGATTAAGGACAATCAAGCTGATGCAAAGCGGCTACACGTTGTTCAATCGTTGGATGTGTCTGGAACAATGCAGCTAAGCTGAAACCTTGTTCTTGACCTGCTGAAATTGCAAAGGCTTTCATTTCTTTCGGCATGGCATCTGGCATTTCAGATTCTGCCTGTAAGCGTAATAGCGCAGAAATCATGGCCTGTTTACCTGCTAAACGTGCACCGGCTTCATCGGCACGGTATTCACGATGACGTGAGAACCACATCACGATAGCGGATGCCAGGATACCAAATACGATATCAAGCACAATGGTAATCACGAAGAAAGCAATTCCTGGTGCTTCACCATCTTCACGGCCAAATACGTTACGGTCGATAAAATCACCAGCAACACGGGCAAAGAACATGACGAAGGCGTTGACCACACCCTGAATCAGAGCAAGTGTTACCATGTCACCATTGGCAACGTGACCAATTTCATGGGCAAGTACAGCACGTAACTCATCTTTGTTCATGCGTTCTAGCAAGCCTGTAGAAACAGACACCAGTGCATCGTTTTTGTTCCAGCCGGTCGCGAAGGCGTTTGACTGGTAAGATGGGAAAATACCCACTTCTGGCATTTTAATACCAGCGCGCTGAGATAGCTGTGCTACTTCCTGTAATAACCATGCTTCTGCCTGGTTACGAGGAGCATTCGGATCAATCAGTTCAGTACCAGTAGTCTTCTTCGCCATCCATTTAGACATGAATAGTGAGATTAAAGAACCCACCATACCGAACACAAAACAGATCACTAGCAGGTTGCCTAGATTCAAGCCACCCGCGCCATGGTAACTACCGACACCGAAGAGTGACAAGATAATGCCAGCTACAACCAGTACCGCGAGGTTGGTTAGCAAAAACAAACCAATCCGCATCATTGAGAAATCCTCTTATTATAGAAAAATAATCTGATTAGCAAATTACAATCATTACCCTCAATATGAGGTGAAATGACTCAAATTTCAAGAAAAAAAATAGTAAATTACGCAGAATTTACCTCCTCACCATGATCAATCAAAACTTAGGATGAATGATGAAGAGGAGGGGCTTAATCGTTGATATATATTCTGGCGGATGCAGTGGCATGTGCGGTGGCATAAGATCCGGCAGGCGCATCAGTGAAGCTGCCATCTGCATTGGCAATGATCTGACGCTGATAATTGCTGGCTTTGATGGTAGGTGCTGCTGACGTTTTATAATTGGCAGAGCTGGCCAGAATCTTGGCGGTTTCAACCGGTGCCGCAGCGGCAGTCAGATTAACGCCACTGGAATATAGATTGTGATACCGGCTGGTCACACGGCGTACATAGTCTTGTGTTTCGCGGAAGGGGGGGATACCGCCATATTTGCTGACATTGCCTTCACCAGCGTTATAACCTGCCAGTGCTAAAGCGGTATTACCATTAAAACGTTTCATTAACCAGGCCAGATATTTGGCACCTGCCATAATATTCTGATGCGGATCATAAGCATTGGATACATTAAAGCGGCGTGCGGTAGCAGGCATGAGCTGCATTAGTCCCTGAGCACCGACTGGAGAACGGGCATGGACATTAAAGCCGGATTCAGTATGCATTACAGCCTTGATCAGACCTTCAGAAATACCGTGCTTTTGTGCAGCCTCACGGATAATTGAATCAAAGGCATTTTTGTTTTTGCTATAGCTCGGCAATACCGAAGCCTCACTTGAGCCCCAGTTGCTATAGCTATGAATGTTACTGTCCGGATAATAGGTCTTTTTTTCTACTTTTAGATTACTGTAGCGACCTTTATTATTCGTCAGCAGGGTAACACCATTGCTATCTTTCATTTGATAGATCGTCTGACCTGCATGCGAAAAAGCAGCAGTTCCCATCAAAATATAAAGACAACTTAGTACAGAAGTCCCCTTAAACCACAAATTTTTATTCATTGTAAGTATATGTATTGAACATTTGTCCCCAAAACTTACTACAGAGTTTAACAAAATTTACTGTAATGAAAAGTGATGAGCGACGCATTTATAAACAAGTTTGTAAATGCAAGTCCCTAATGTTGAAGAACTAACCAAAAAAAATATTTATTTTTTTTTAATATGGCTTTCTTGACACACTTAAGTTATTGATTTTAAATATAAAATAAATTGGTTAAAAAATGATCAATTTAAATAGAACCCTTATTTTTGGGGCCGATAAAGCTGTCAAGTCGTTTTAAATCCACAAAGTTATCCACAGGTTTTGTGGAAAACTGTGGAAAAGTCCAAAACATAAGCATCCTGGATAAAAAATGAACTGTTTCGTTCAATTTATCAATCTAAATAAAACATGAAGTTTAGAGTATTACTTCAATAACAGGAAAATAAATTCTTTTGATGCGAGAAGCACCCGAATCGGATAAAATTGCGCGGTATTTTTATTTATGGGTTATTCTCGTCTATGTACTCGCCAGTTGAATCCGAGCAAGGATTTAATTTCAAACCGGAATTGCCAACAAGCTCTGCCTATTACCGTTTGTTGAAAAAGCTTCGCCGTCAGGTCGGACACGCTATTCGTGACTTTAAAATGATCGAAGATGGCGACAAGGTCATGGTATGTATTTCTGGTGGTAAAGACAGCTATACCTTGTTAGATATCATGCTGCAGTTCAAGCGTATCGCACCTATCAACTTTGATGTGGTTGCAGTAAACCTGGACCAGAAACAGCCGGGCTTCCCTGAAGATGTATTACCACGTTATCTTGAAGAAAATAACATTCCGTATTACATCCTGGAAAAAGACACTTACAGCATTACCAAGAAGCTAACGCCTGAAGGCAAGACTTACTGTGCCGTATGTTCTCGTCTGCGCCGTGGCTCGCTGTATGGTTTCGCGCAAGAAATTGGTGCGACCAAAGTTGCGCTCGGTCATCACCGTGATGACATCCTGGCGACGTTCTTCCTGAACCTGTTCCATGGCGGCAGCTTAAAAGCGATGCCACCAAAACTGTTGTCTTCAGACAAGAAGAACATCCTGATCCGTCCACTGGCTTATGTGGAAGAGAAGGACATCATCAAATATGCCGAGATGCGTCAGTTCCCGATCATTCCGTGTAACCTGTGTGGTTCTCAGGAAAACCTGCAACGTGCCATTATTAATGACATGCTGCGTGACTGGGATAAAGCTCATCCGAAACGTCTGCACAGCATTTTCGGTGCACTGCAAAATGTTTCACCGTCACAACTGGCTGACCGTGAACTGTTTGACTTCGAGGCACTCGACAGCCAACGTGAATTCGACTTTAAAGATTCTTGCTCAACTGAAGAAGCAGTAGAAGGCGAAAGCAAACGAATTAATATGGTCAACCTCGGTTTTGCTGCGGATTAAGACCTTTTTGACGGGTATTCATTCAAGTTGAATGCCCGTCAAGCCTTATCAATCAAGGCGATGTACATAAAAACAGAAAGATAATGACAAAAATTGAACGCTGCGTACAAAATTCGTTAGCCATTCGACAAATGATCATGTTATAACAATCTGCAAGCGCAATAGCGTCAACAATGATGTTGTCTGGATAGACGACACACACGAACTAATAAATTGAGGAAAGATCATGCCTGCTTTTTTAACTGATGATTGGTTTTCAACTGTAGAAACTCTGACTGCTCAAGCAGGTGACCTAAACCTGGCGCCAGCGCTTGCGAATCTTGCAATCAATCTGGTGGTTGCGGACGCTACAGGTAATACTGAATTATCTTTAGATGGTGGAGCGATCAAAAAAGGTCTGTCTTCAAATGCGAAGACTACGCTGAACATGGATGCAGAAACTCTGCGTAAAGTATTCCTTGAGTTTGACATGGCTGCTGCAATGCAAGCATTCATGACCGGTAAGATCAAGGTTCAGGGGGATATGTCTCAGCTGATGGCATTGCAAACTGCAAAACCAAGCCAAGAGCAAAAAGATCTGTTCAAGAAAGTGCTTGAACAAACAACCTGATCAGTCCTATCTGCATAAAAAAAGCTTACCCCAGGGTAAGCTTTTTTTATGGCTTGAATAAATTAGATATTCACAAGCTCTGAACTTTTAATCTGTTCCAGATAAGAACGGATACGGGTTACATATTGCAACGCCTGACGATAACGGCCATTACTGGCTTTGTTATGCTCCAGATAGCTATACAGGTTCACCCAGTTATCCGGATCCTTACCCTGGTTACGGATACTGTTCTGAATTTTCTGAACTGCACCCGGACCCATGTTATAGGCTACTAAGGCATACCAGTTACGGTCCGGCATAGGAATATGCTCAAAGCGTGACAGCATCTTGTCATAGTATTTCGCACCGCCCTCAATACTTTGAACAGGATCGGTACGGTTATTTACACCCATTGCCTTTGCGGTTGAGCTTGTCAGCATCATCAGACCACGGACACCGGTCGGGGACACGGAGTTTGGCTTGAGATAAGATTCCTGGTAGCCGATCGCGGCGAGCAGATGCCAGTCCAGGCCGTATTGCTGTGCAGATCGCTGGAAGCTGGCCTTGTAAATGGGGAGGCGCTGGCTAAGATCCTGATGGATATTATCCTTGAAATGCTCCTCGACTACATTCTGATTGTAAAAGGAAGCGAGCTGATTGATTGCGCCGCTTTGCTTGCTGTTACATACGAAATTACTTGCAGTCTGGCTCAATGGATCATTGGCTGATTTGAAAACCCAGTTCAGGTTGGCATTCAGGCCTTTAGACGACAGAGAACTGCCATCACCACAAGTTGCAGAGAATGACGTCAGTTTACGCGCTTCAATGCTGCTGATACTGCTTGTAGTCATTGCCATGTTGGCTTTGCCTTGAGCAACCATTTTCAATGCAGTGGCATCATCGCTGACTGTTTTGAAATCCAGTTTTACATTCATGTTTTTGGCATAGTTACGAACCAGATCATAACCAAAACCATGCAGGTGACCGCCTTCTTCAAACACTGTGGTCGGGCTCTTCACAGCAACGACAGTAAGCTTATTGCTGTTAACGACACTATCAAACTGATGTGCTGGTGTTTTACTTGCATTGATGGCGTGGAATGGAACAAGCGCAGTGCTCAATACAAGAATTTTTACAGGGAGAGAGGAAAATAAAGATCTTAGGCAAAGCCTCGACCCAGAAGATGAACTACTGTGCATGTTGTCTCCGCTACAAGTAATTTATGCCCTCGAAAGTTTTAGGCAAAAGACACCACAGAACTTTCTTAAAGTTGATAAATTCAATTAGGGTTGGGCAGTCATGACGTCATTCAAAATGACTTGGGATTAAACGGCAATGTGTAGAAAAACTACACAGAGTAAAAAATAAACAAAGTTAATTAGATGTGCGCATGGTAATGATCAAAAAATAGATTGTCAAATTTTGTACGCAAAAATGTTTAAAAATGTAATTTAAGTATTTAAAATCATTGGAAAATTTTTTTAGTATTATGTTTGCTTGTTAAAATAGCCAATAAAATAGGGCAGTTAGCAAGGAAAATGATGTCATGAGTGGTGTAAGAAAACGATGAAATCCAATTTGATTACCCGTGGTGGGCATGACAAATTAGTGGCAGAACTTAAATATCTGTGGCATGAAGAACGACCGGAAATCACTAAAAAAGTGAACTGGGCCGCCAGCCTCGGCGACCGTTCTGAAAACGCTGATTACCAGTATAACAAGCAGCTGTTACGCAAGATCGACCGTCGTGTCCGTTATTTGGGCAAACGTCTGGAAGAGCTACGGATCATTGACTTTTCACCTGAGCAGGAAGGGAAGGTTTACTTTGGTGCTTGGGTCGAAATTGAAAATGAAGCCGGAGAACAAAAGACTTTACGTATAGTGGGAGTCGATGAAATTTATGACCATCATCCACAGCATATTTCGATTGATTCGCCAATGGCACGTGCGCTGCTTGGCAAGCAGGTTGATGATGAAGCAGAAGTAATAACACCCTCTGGTAAGAAAGTCTGGTTCATCAATACCATCCGCTATGAAAAGCCTGAAAATTCAGCAAATTGACCGAATTGATTTTATTTTGTGCATTTGATAGCTAAATTTCTCAAAAATATTTGCCAAGCCGGATTTTTATTTATATGATGGCGCCCATGGAAGCGTGGCAGAGCGGTTTAATGCACCGGTCTTGAAAACCGACGAGGGCTTATACCCCTCCGTGAGTTCGAATCTCACCGCTTCCGCCAAATTTGAAAACCCCGATCCAGAGATTGGGGTTTTTTTATGCTTATAATTTTTTTTCATGTTAGTGATTCCGTTTTAATCAGCATTATAAATTTATTGGGTTTATTTTTATTATTCATCTATCTATCAAGTGTCTACTCAAGAAAAGCGTCCGGCTGAAAATTAGCTGATTGAACGGATTTTTTAATAAGTTTTGCGAAAATTTATTGCCAAGAAACAGAAATATTTATATGATGGCGTCCATGGAAGCGTGGCAGAGCGGTTTAATGCACCGGTCTTGAAAACCGACGAGGGCTTATACCCCTCCGTGAGTTCGAATCTCACCGCTTCCGCCAGATTTGCAAAACCTCAGTCGAAAGATTGGGGTTTTTTTTATGGGGCTTCAGAATCAGCCTGAATGGGTTCTTGCTGTAGTTCTTCTTTCATCCAGTTTACAAATCTGGCAATGAGCGTGGAATGTTCATTATGGGCATGAATCAGGTGATAGGCCCGGCGTCGTTCCAGTTTCTGATCAGAAATTTTCACCAGTTCTCCACTGGCGAGTTCTGTTTCAATTAACATCTGCGGAATCAGGGCCATTCCCATATCATGTTTGGCTGCAACGGCAAGCATAGAAAATAATTCATGCCGCTGTCCGCCTAAAGGATTTGGATGTTTTACCTGATGCAATTCGAACCAGTCCTGCCAGATTGTGGGGCGGGTCGTCTGTTGTAAAAGCGGTAACTGTAATAGCTGTTCAGCACTCAGTATTAAATGTGGTGTGTTAGCTGTTACATTCATTTTTAAATGTGTTTTGATGAGACTGGGTGAACAGACAGCAACCACATCTTCATGCATCAGGAAATGGCTGGTAATTCCAGGCCACTGTGCGACCTGTTCTGGTGTGCCTGCATAAATGGCAGCATCGAAGATAGTTTCATGAAACAGGAAGGGGCGTGTGCTGGTTTCCAGATGTACAGTAATTTCCGGATGACGCTGCTGGAAACGATGTAGCTTAGGTAATAGCCACCGGGTTGCAAAAGTAGGAACAACCCCCAGTTTCAGCGTACCGCCTTGACCTTTATGTTCTATGACATCCAGCGTAGCTTGTTCCAGACTTATTAATAAAGGTTTGATACTTTCATAATATTGCTGTCCTGCTGCGGTCAGTTCCACGCCATGACGCGTACGGCTAAACAATTGTACCTCGAGTAATTCTTCCAGATGCTGGATCTGGCGTGAGATCGCACTCTGCGTCAGAAAGAGCTCCTGTGCAGCATGGGTATAACTGGCATGGCGTGCTGCAGATTCGAAGCACATGAGGCTTTGGGTAGAAGGGATTTTCCGGCGCATAATTTCCTCCTTGAAAATATCGTCCTATCACAAAATGACATATTAAACTTAAACCTATATACAACTTTGGTCTACAGCGTTGAGTTAATCAGGCTTCAAGGGTTGTTGATTAAAAGGCTTATATCTCAGTTATGCAATTAACGCATATCTACATGCTAAATACTCGTTTGAAAGCTATTTCATTCCTGCCTAGGATCAAGTCAGAAGATCGAGAACAATGGACAGTTAAGCAGAGGATGCGATGAATCAAATGGTCAATACAAAAAAAGCCCAGAAAAACTATTTTGACTGGCAAGACCCATTTTTACTGGAGCAGCAACTGACAGAAGAAGAGCGCATGATTATGCAATCTGCACGCGCTTATTGTCAGGGGAAGCTTCAACCACGTGTATTGGAACAATTCCGTCATGAACAGACTGATCCGAATATTTTCCGTGAGATGGGTGAGCTCGGCTTGCTAGGACCGACGATTCCTGAACAGTATGGTGGTGCCGGGTTGAACTATGTCAGCTATGGCCTGATTGCACGTGAAGTTGAACGTGTCGATTCAGGTTACCGTTCTATGGCCAGCGTACAAAGCTCGCTGGTGATGGTGCCAATCAATGAATTTGGTTCTGAAGAGCAAAAACAGAAGTATTTGCCAAAACTGGCAACTGGTGAATATATCGGCTGTTTCGGCCTGACTGAACCAGATCATGGTTCAGATCCGGGCAGCATGATTACCCGTGCCAAGAAAGTCGATGGCGGTTACCGCTTAACTGGCGCAAAAATGTGGATTACCAATAGTCCGATTGCCGATGTATTTGTAGTATGGGCGAAAGAAGTCTCTGTTGAAGGTAATGTTGGGGATATTCGTGGCTTTATTCTGGAAAAAGGCTGGGAAGGTTTATCTGCACCAGCGATTCACGGCAAAGTGGGTTTGCGTGCTTCGATCACCGGCGAAATCGTGATGGATAATGTATTTGTTCCAGAAGAAAATGCGTTTCCGGAAATTCGTGGCTTACGTGGACCATTTACCTGTCTGAACAGTGCACGTTATGGCATTGCCTGGGGTGCGATGGGCGCAGCTGAATTCTGCTGGCATACTGCGCATCAATACACCATGGACCGTAAACAGTTTGGTCGCCCATTGGCAGCCAACCAGCTAATTCAGAAAAAACTGGCGGATATGCAAACTGAAATCGCGCTTGGCTTACAGGTCGCTTTACGTTTTGGCCGTATGAAAGATGAAGGGATTGCTTCGGTAGAAGGAACTTCACTGATCAAACGAAATAACTGTGGTAAAGCCCTGGATATTGCTCGTGTTGCGCGTGACATGATGGGCGGTAACGGCATCTCTGATGAATTTGGTGTGGCACGTCATCTGGTCAACCTGGAAGTGGTGAATACCTATGAAGGTACCCATGATGTACACGCACTGATTCTCGGTCGTGCCCAAACAGGTATCGCAGCTTTTTCTAATTAATTTATTTTCTAAATTCGGGATGCTCAGGATTGAGCATCCTTAGGGCTTTTGTCCCTAAAAACCGGTCAATAACTTAAATAAAGGATTCATCGTGAAGCTTTCTTGTCATTCTCAGTATTAATAAGCAGAAGTTCATAAGATGTAAGCAGAAAAAGAATAAAGAACGCTGCTGTAAACCTGAAGACAGAGGAATGTCGATGACTCATTTGGGAAAATGAGGTAATACATGAACAACGAAAATCAAAATAGTCTCCATCAGGACGCCGTTGCCTTGGGGATAAAGCTACCGAATAATGTCGGCACAGCTCATCGCATTCATGCCCATACCTGGAAACTGGCATTTATCTTCGCATTCGTCTCTCTGGTGATTGACGGTGTAGACATCATGCTGCTGTCATTTAGCTTGACCAGTCTCAAAGCAGAATTTGGCCTGACTTCGTTTCAGGCCGGAATGCTGGGGAGTGCCTCTTTGGCCGGAATGGCACTTGGCGGGATTACCGGTGGATGGGCCTGCGACAAGTTTGGACGGGTAAAAACCATCGCTTGGTCAGTCGTGTTTTTCTCAATTATGACCTGTATCTTGGGTTTCACTCAAAGCTATGAGCAATTCATGGTACTTCGCTTTATTGGTGCATTCGGCCTGGGTTCACTGTACATGGCCTGTAATACCTTGATGGCAGAATATGTACCGACCAAATACCGCACTACAGTATTGGGTACCTTACAGACGGGTCAAACTGTCGGTTATATCGTGGCGACTTTGATGGCAGGTGCGATTATTCCAGACTATGGCTGGCGCATGCTGTTCTACGTGACAATCATTCCCGCCGCTTTTGCATTGCTATTTATGCGTTTTGTGCCAGAGCCAGCATCCTGGCAGGAAGCGAAAATCGAGCAGGCGAAACGTAAAGCGCTGAAACTGGAAAATCCAGAAACAACAGTTACTGCTCAACAACCATCAGAAAGCATTTATAAGCGTATTTTTGGCCATCAGTCGCATCGCCGTATGTTCCTGTTATGGATGACAACTGCCGCATTTCTGCAGTTCGGTTATTACGGTGTCAATAACTGGATGCCGACCTATTTGGAAACCGAACTCAATATGAATTTCAAAGCCTTGACTGGCTATATGGTCGGTGCTTATACCGCCATGATTCTGGGCAAGATTATTGCCGGTTATGCAGCGGATAAATTTGGACGTCGTATTACCTTTGTATTTGGTACGGTCAGTACAGCGGCTTTCCTGCCAATCATCATTTTCTATAACACTCCAACCAATATTGCCTACTTATTGATTACTTTCGGTTTCCTTTACGGAATTCCATACGGTGTCAATGCAACTTATATGGCTGAAACCTTCTCAACTGATGTACGCGGTACGGCAATTGGTGGAGCCTATAACATGGGCCGTCTAGGTGCTGCGATTGCACCGGCAACTATCGGTTTTATTGCCGCAGGTGGTTCGTTCACCATGGCATTTATCGTGATGGGAACTGCTTACTTTATTGCCGGGGTGATTCCAGGACTGTTTATTCGTGAACGTCAATATGATCCACAACAGTCCAGCCTGGTGAAGCCGGCTGAAGCAGAACATGGCGATTCAGTTGGATCGGTGACTGCGAAGAAACCAACTCGTCCAGCGACTGCAAGTCAGTAATCATCAACATTATAAAGGTTGGGTTTCCTAGCCAATGAAAAAAGGATTGAGCATGAGTGCATTAAAAGGAATACGCGTACTGGATTTAAGCCGAGTGCTGGCAGGACCATGGTGTGGACAAATTCTGGCAGATCTGGGTGCTGAAGTGATTAAGATCGAGCGTCCAGGTGTGGGGGATGATACCCGCATGTGGGGACCGCCGTGGATGAAAACGCCATCTGGTGAAAATACCCGTGAGGCAGGCTATTTTCAGTGTGCCAATCGTAATAAATATTCGGTCACTGTCGATATTGCCTCTGAACCAGGACAGGAACTCATCCGGGATATTGCCAAAACTGCGGATGTGGTGATTGAAAACTATAAAGTGGGTGCATTAGCACGCTATGGGCTGGATTATGAACGCTTAAAGGCCATTAATCCGAAGCTGGTGTATTGTTCGATTACTGGCTTTGGTCAGAACGGGCCTCGTGCCGAAGAGCCGGGTTATGACTTTATTATTCAAGGTATGTCAGGTCTGATGAGCATTACCGGTGAAGCAGATGATGTCCCGGGTGGTGGAGCACAGAAGGTCGGTGTAGCGGTTGTGGATATTCAAACCGGGCTGTATGCGACCATTGCCATTCAGGCTGCGCTGTTGGCTCGTCATCATACAGGTAAAGGTCAATATATCGATATGTCTTTGCTGGATGTACAGGTAGCCGCTTTGGCCAATCAGGGAATGAACTATCTTACTTCAGGAACAGCACCAAAACGAATGGGAAATCATCATCCCAATATTGTGCCTTATCAAACCTTTAAAGCCAAAGATAAGGAATTTATTATCGCCTGTGGCAATGATAAGCAATTCCGGGATTTATGCATGGCAATTGAGTTACCTGAACTTTTGCAGGATGAAAAATTCCAACGCAATCAGGATCGGGTGAAACATCGTGATGAACTGATTCCCTTATTATCAGAATATTTTCTTGCAAAAAATGCCAAAGACTGGGTTGATGCCATTCACGCGGTCAAAGTCCCCGTCGGTGTGATTAACTCGATTGAAGATGCTTTGAATGAGCCCCAAGTTGCTGCACGGGAAATGCTGGTAGATTTACCGCATCCTTTAAACGCCCAGTTTAAAATGATTGGTTCACCGATCAAGCTGTCGGATACACCTGTACAATATCGTCATGCACCGCCAAAACTGGGACAACATACCCAGCAGATTCTGTCCCAGTTCCGTAGTCCCGAAGAAATTGCCGCGCTCAATGCGCAGGGTATTATTGATCATGTTGTATCTGCGGCTTCCTAAACTGTTAATTTTTTTTACTTAAACCGAAGCCAGTCTTCGGTTTTTTTTAATCACTTAAGAAAATAGAAGTCCACATAACTGAATGGTCATCAGCAGCATCACGCGTTAAGATAACGGCATTGTGTTGTTGGAAGGCATTATGAAAATTGTCGCAGATGAAAATCTGGCATTTACCGATTATTTCTTTGCAGAATTTGCCGAGATTCAGCATTGTGCAGGGCGTACACTGACTGCGGCAGATGTGCAGGATGCAGATGCCTTACTGGTGCGTTCAGTGACCAAAGTCAATTCACAGCTACTAGAAGGCAGCTCGGTCAGGTTTGTTGGTAGTGCCACGATTGGTACGGATCATCTGGATATTGCTGCACTTGAACAGCAGGGAATTGCCTGGAGCAATGCCGCCGGTTGTAATGCCCAAGCCGTAGCTGAGTACGTGATTACTGCCTTATTAAAACTTCGTCCAGCACTCCTGGATGCTGGCGCCAATTTTACCTTGGGAATTATTGGGCTAGGCAACGTGGGTACGCGACTGGCTTATATGGCAGGTCTGCTAGGCTGGCATGTGATCGGTTGTGATCCTTTTGTACAAAGAGACCATATTGAACAGGTTGATCTGCAATGCTTATTGGCGCAATCCGATGCGATCAGTATTCATGTGCCTTTGACCAAACAGGGTGAGCATCCGACTTATCATATGATCAATGCAGATGCCTTTGCCCAAATGAAGCCTGAAACCATCTTGATCAATTCAGCGCGTGGACCAGTCGTTGAAGAAGCAGCATTAATCGCTGATATCAGGGCAACTCAGCGTCAGGTGGTACTGGATGTATTTGAACATGAACCGGTGATTTCAGCTGAAGTGCTGGATCTGGTCAGCTTGGTAACGCCACATATTGCCGGTTATAGTCTGGAAGGTAAGGCGCGTGGTACACAAATGATCTATGAGGCTTTCTGTCGTCATTTTGGCTATGAAATTAATAAGCAGTTTGAAAGCCAGTTACCAGAATGTGTGCCATATTTTACAGGGCAGGATTTAAAAGTAGCTCTCAAACAGCACCTGGATGAAATCTATGATATCCAACGTGACGATGCCAATCTGCGTGCTTGCTTAAAAGACGCTAAAGTCGATCAACAGGCTTTTGACCATTTACGTAAGACCTATCCGTTACGTCGTGAATGGGCAGCACATGGAGGGCCGAAAGCATGACGATTGCTTATCAACCGAGCTGTGATGTAAATGCGATGCGAGCACGTGCTCATTTATATGCACAGCTGCGTCAGTTCTTTGCGGAACGTGATGTGCTGGAAGTAGAAACCCCGATTTTGTCTCAAGCGGGTGTGACCGATGTGCATCTGGCATCTGTGCAAGCACAACGTCATGTACTGGGTAAGCTCAATACCCATTATCTGCAAACTTCTCCTGAATTTGCGATGAAACGCCTGCTGGCAAGTGGTAGTGGTCCGATTTACCAGATTTGCAAAGTGTTTCGTGATGATGAGCATGGGCGTAAACATAACAGCGAATTCACCATGTTGGAATGGTATCGTCCGGGCTTTAGCCTGAAAGACCTGATGTTTGAAGTTTCAGATCTGTTGAATGTAGTATTAAAAGCCCGTTTTGGTGAAGTCCGTCCAACAGTACTGAGCTATAAACATGCCTTTATGGATCGACTGGATCTGAATCCCTTACAGGCAACTTTACAGGAATTGAAAGACTGCTGCCGTCGCGTTGGTTTAAATCTGGATCTGGGGCAGGATCGTCTGGCCTATATTGACCTGTTGTTCTCGCATATGGTGGAACCGAGCTTGGGATTTGACACAGCGGTATTTCTGACCGATTTCCCGCCTGAACTTGCTTCATTAGCAAAAACCAAAATCGATGAAGATGGTGAACTGGTTGCAGCACGTTTCGAACTTTATATAGAAGGTCTGGAACTGGCGAATGCCTATGATGAGCTGATTGATGCGGAAGTGTTACGCTCACGCTTTGAAGCAGATAATGCAGAGCGTAGCTCTCTCGGTTTACATGTCATACCGATTGATGAATATCTGTTGGCTGCTTTACCGAATATGCCGGAATGTTCTGGGATCGCACTTGGGGTGGATCGTCTGTTGATGATTGCCACCAATCAGATGAAGCTTGAGAAAGTTATTACTTTCCCGGCAGATATTTCCTGATCCTCCTCCTGATCTAATCAGCCTGTTATTTGAGCAGGCTGATTAAGCCAGATATTTTCGAAAACCGATACTGTAAGCATCAAAACCCAGATTTTGATAAAAAGCATGTGCAGTTAAACGTTCCTCACGATTGCCGCTATTTACTTGTATCAATTTTAAATCACGTTGTTTAGCTAACTCTTCAATCGTTGCAATGAAGCTTTTCCCTACACCTTGCCCACGATGAGCTTGATCAACTACAAAAGCCTGAATTCGCAAATATCCACCATCAAATTCCCAGGTGTATTCCTGAATTAAACCTGCATAGCCTATGACCTGTTATTCATGTTCAACGACCAGCGTCAAATCATTCGCATCCTGATGAATGCGTTGCCAGCGCTGCTGAATATTTTCTACTGTGGTGGGATAGCCAAGTTGTGTAGTAAGTGCATGGATTGCATACAAATCCTGTTCAAGTTGCAAAGGACGAATCAGGAAATTCATAAGTTTTTATCCAGACAGAAGCGAAAGAGAGATAAGCTGATTTTAGGCGGAAGGTGAGGTCAATGAATTCTAATAATTTTGAATATGAATATAAGTGCGCAGAATAAAAGTATTTTAGATATCAATATATACAAAGAAGAAAGCTCCCGAAGGAGCTTTCTTAAATTAAAGCAGTATGGCGTTCTTTCAGCTCGGCTAAGGCATGAATACGACGTTCAATCAGCATCTCGCCAATATCAGGACCCTGAATATCTGCTGGTAAATCCTGAGCCTTGATGCCACGAACCACTTGCATGGCTTCGCGCACATATTGGGCTTGTGGATAGGCACGGTCTTCCAGACCTAAACGGCCACGAGAATCACATTCACAGGCTTGCACAAAAGCTTCTACACGTTCCGGGCGACGTAATACATCCAGACGTTGCAATAGCCGCCATAAAGTACCTGGTTTCAGATTGAGTGCCTGATGGCATTTTAAATGTTCTTTACAGACCGCAATTGCCAGTTGTTTGGTATAAGTTGGTACTTTGAAACGTTCGCACAATTCAGTTACCGGCTGTACACCACGCTCTTCGTGCATGATATGACGTGGCAATTCCTCGGCAGGTGTTAAGGCTTTACCTAGGTCATGCACCAGAACAGCAAAACGTACATCCAAATCATAGTTCTGGCGACAAGCCTGTTGTAGCGACATCATGGTATGAATACCGCAGTCAATTTCCGGATGATATTCCGGACGTTGCGGGACGCCGAACAGGGCATCAATTTCTGGGAACAGTACTTTTAATGCACCACAGCTGCGTAATACTTCAAAATAAATATCCGCATGTGATTCCATCAGGGCACGGGATGTTTCTTTCCAGACCCGTTCAGGTGTTAGCGTATTTAATTCCCCTGATTCAGTGAGTTGACGCATCAAATCGAGTGTTTCTGTGGCAACATGGAAGCCCATTGCATGATAACGCGCAGCAAAGCGCGCTACACGTAATACGCGGAGTGGATCTTCAATAAAAGCATCAGAAACATGACGTAAAACGCGGTCAGCAAGATCCTGTTGACCATTATAGGGATCATGCACATGACCGGCTTCATCCATGGCCATGGCATTGATGGTCAGGTCGCGACGGATCAAGTCCTGTTCAAGCGTGACGCTGGTATCGGTATGGAATTCAAAACCATGATAACCAGTGCCGGATTTACGTTCGGTACGTGCTAATGCATATTCTTCTTTTGTTTCAGGATGCAAAAATACAGGGAAATCCTTCCCAACCGGCTGATAGCCCAGATTGAGCATTTGATTGGGGCTTGCACCCACCACTACATAATCTTTTTCGTGATAGGGGTGTCCGAGCAAATGATCCCGAACTGCACCGCCTACTAAATAAACTTGCATGAAAAAACCTCTATTCTTAGAAGCATCATGCTACAGAATAGAGGTTTTCTCAAGTCAAGAAACTCGGCGTTCGCCGCGTTTGCTTACAGGGCGTCTTGTTCCGCTTGTTGGATTTCTGCAACAGTCAAAGCAGTCATATTCACGACGCGGCGTGTAGTCGCTGTCGGCGTTAAAATATGAACTGGTTTCGCTGCACCCAGCAGAATCGGGCCAATGGTCACATTGTTACCAGAAGTTGCTTTTAACAGGTTAAACGAAATGTTCGCTGCATCCAAGTTTGGCATGATCAACAGGTTCGCAGCACCTTTAAAGCGTGAGTTCGGATAAGCAAACTGGCGGATATTTTCATCCAGTGCCGCATCGCCATGCATTTCACCTTCAACTTCCAGTTCAGGCGCAATCTCAGACAGAATGTCGTAGACCTTACGCATTTTCTGTGCACTGGCATCGTTCTGGTCAGAACCGAAGCTAGAGTGAGACAATAGCGCAATACGTGGTGTCATACCGAAACGACGTACTTCTTCAGCAGCAAGAATGGTCATCTCAGCAAGCTGTTCAGCAGTTGGATTACGGTTGATATAGGTATCTGCAATAAACAGGTTACGCTCTTCAAGCATCAAGGCATTCAAAGTAAAGAAGGTATTGTGACCGTCTTTTTTACCAATAATATTGCTGACGAAGTCCAAGTGGATGTCGTAGCTTGAGTACGTACCACATAACATACCGTCTGCAAGGCCGTGTTTGACAAGCATAGATGCGATAAGTGTTGAGCGACGACGAGCTTCACGTTGTGCGTACTCTGGTGTTACCCCTTTACGCTGCATAATACTGTAGTAGTCATCGGCAAATTTCTCGTAGTCTGGGTTCTTTTCTTGGTCAACGATGGTGATGTTCACCCCGTTTTCCAAGCGTAAGCCCAATTTTTTGATATTTGCTTCAATTACTGCTGTACGGCCCACCAAGATTGGCTTCGCCATGCCTTCATCCACTGCAATTTGTACAGCACGAAGTACACGAAGATCTTCACCTTCCGCATATGCAATACGCTTAGGATCTGATTTTGCTTGAGCAAAAATCGGTTTCATCATAAATGCTGAGTTATAAACAAACTCAGACAAACGTTGATGATACACAGAGAAGTCTTGAATTGGACGTGTTGCTACGCCAGAATCCATCGCTGCTCTAGCAACTGCTGGCGCAATCTCTAAAATCAAACGTTGATCCAGTGGGCGAGGAATTAAGTAATCACGACCAAATGATGCTGATTTTTCACCATAAGATGCAGCATCTGCTTCGACATGTGCCATACGCGCAATCGCGTGTACACAAGCAATCTTCATTTCTTCGTTAATGGTGGTTGCACCAACGTCGAGTGCGCCACGGAAGATGTATGGGAAGCAAAGAGCGTTATTCACCTGGTTCGGATAGTCTGAACGGCCAGTTGCCATGATCACGTCTGAACGTGCTTCATGGGCATGTTCTGGCAAAATTTCCGGATCCGGGTTAGCCAAGGCAAAGATGATTGGATCTTTGGCCATTTTCTTGACCATGTCTTGAGTCAGAATGCCTGCAGCAGACAGACCCAAGAACATATCTGCGCCGTCCATTACGTCAGCAAGCTGAGTACCTTCGATGTCTTGTACATACGCTTTTTTCGATTCATCTAAGCCTTCACGTTTTGTAGTCAATAAACCACGTGAGTCCGCAACGATGATATTCTCTTTCTTCGCGCCTAGTGCACAAAGAAGGTTCAAGCAAGACAATGCAGCAGCGCCTGCACCAGATGCTACGATCTTGATTTCTTCAATTTTTTTACCATTGATAATTAAAGCATTGAGTAATGCTGAACCTACAATGATTGATGTACCATGCTGGTCATCGTGGAACACCGGAATGTTCATGCGTTCACGAAGTTTCTGTTCAATATAGAAACATTCTGGTGCTTTAATATCTTCGAGGTTAATACCACCAAAAGTCGGTTCTAATGCTGCAACGATGTCGACAATTTTGTCTGGATCATTTTCTGCGATTTCGATATCGAATACGTCGACGCCAGCAAATTTCTTGAACAGGACGCCTTTACCTTCCATAACCGGTTTAGATGCTAAAGGACCAATGTTACCCAGGCCAAGAACCGCTGTACCATTACTTACTACCGCAACCAGGTTGCCACGTGCTGTATACAGCGCTGCTTTAGATGGGTCTTTTTCAATTTCCAAACACGGCGCTGCAACACCTGGAGAGTAAGCTAGTGCTAAATCATGTTGGTTAACGAGTTGTTTGCTTGGGGTGACGCTGATTTTGCCGGGGGTAGGAAATTCGTGGTAGTACAGTGCCTGTTGTTTTAAAGATTGTTCGTCCATTAGTCTCTCGATGTATCAATAATTACCCAATTGCAGGTAACATAACCGCGGAATACAGGAGAATATATCACTAGTTGTGCGCTTAGCCCAGCCAAACGCACCCGTTTTTTGAAGAAATAATTGGTCTTAGGTCTGGATTTATACTTGATAGGTATAAGTCTCAGGTGTCATATTTTGTTCAAGAAATTCGGTCGCTTGCTGTTCAGGAAGCGGCTTGGAAAACAGATAACCCTGTGCAATATCACAACCGAGTTGACGCAGGAAATCTAGCTGCTGCTCTGTCTCAATACCTTCAGCCACTACTTTCATTCCCATGGCTTTGCCCATTGCAACCATTGCACTGACAATAGCATCCTGTTTGGCTTCACCAATTTTGGATACAAAACTGCGGTCAATCTTTAAAATATCGATTGGGAACTCTGCTAGATAAGACAGGGACGAATAGCCCGTACCAAAGTCATCCAGGGAAATGTTGATGTCACGTTCCTTGATCTGATTCAGCACATTCATTACGGTTTCAGAATTTTCTACCAATGAAGATTCGGTAATTTCCAGTTCTAGATTCGAACCAGAAATACAGCTCAGTTTGATCGCTTCATCCAGATCATCCAGTAACTGGCCGCGGCGGAGTTGCTGCGCCACAATATTCACCGAAACACAGATATTATGGAAACCCTGGTCATTCCATTTACGGATTTGCTTTGCCGTTTGCTGTATCACCAGTTGACCGATTTCCGAAATCATACTGGTCTGCTCTGCCAGTGGAATAAACATCCCCGGTGGAATAATGCCTTTCTCCGGATGATTCCAGCGGATTAAGGCTTCAAAACCGTAGATCTTCTGGTCATTAAGATTGATCTTCGGCTGATAATAGACGATCAGTTCACCATTCTGGATGGCTTTACGCAGATCGCGTTCAATGAAAATTCCTTGTTCCAGCAGGGCAGTATTTTCACTTGAATAAAAGTGAATGGTATTACCACCGAGATTCTTGGCTTCACTCAGTGCCTGTTCGGCACAGTTATTGAGATAGTCCAGTTGACGGCCATGATCAGGGTAGAAAGCTACCCCCATTGAAAGCGTAATTTCATAGTCCTGACCAAAGATATTGAATGGCTGACTAAAGGCTTTCGCAATATGCTCACAATGTTCCTGCACAGAAGGGCGAATATGCGAGATTTCATATAGAATGGCAAAGTCATCACCATTCAAATGCGCAACAAACATGGCTTCAGCATTGGTCAAGCGTAAGCGCTGTGCCACCTGACGTAATAACTCATCACCACCGTTGTTGCTCAGATATTCATTCAGCGGACGGAAACGGTCGATATTGATTCGAATCACCGCCATCTGCTTGATGGAATCTTTTTGTGTCACCAGGTACTGGTGCAGCTGATAGTTATAATAGAAACGATTTGGTAAGTCGGTCAGGGTGTCATAATTTTCCAGATAAGACAGACGCTGTTCCTGAAGCTTACGTTCAGTCAGGTCCGACACAATCCCGATATAGTGGGTGATACGGCCTTCATCATCCATAATGGCATTGATATGCAACCATAGTGGCATCTCTTTGCCGGACAAGAATTTTTCATTAAGTTCGCCATCAAAAGAACCAATCTTCATGACCTGTTTGATGATATTGGCATGTACACTGCGCTGCTGAGATTTGGTATTTACCGTAATATCAAACAGGTGCTTGCCCAGAATTTGCTGACGTTCAAAACCAGAAAGTTGCTCGAAAAAAGGATTAACTTCGATATAGCTCAGCTCTTGATTAAGTATAAAGATACCTTCAGCCGCTTGCTCTAATACGCTGGCTGCAAGTTTTAATCCTTCCTGAGAATTACGTTCCTGCTGAATGTCACGGCGAATACCGACCATGCGTACAGGTTTATTGGTTTTTGGATCACGGCTGATGACACGCCCGATATCATGAACCCAGCCCCATACCCCTTGGGTATTCTGGATGCGGTAGGTGGCTTCATAGCGTTCTACCTGACCGCGTAAATGCTGTTTCATCATATCTTTGAAATGATGAAGATCATCCGGATGGATCAGATGATGCAGTTGTGCCTGATGCTGACCAGAACTGCGCTGGATTTTTTCTTGTGTATGTGTAGTCAGGGTAATAGTTCGATCTTTAATGTTCCAGTCCCAAGGGCGGATGCCTGCAATTTCATGCGCAAGTTCCAGATTCTGATGCTGGTCCTGTAAGGCAAGATTAATCTGCTCGATATCATAAGTACGTTCCCGCACTTTTTGTTCTAGCAGCTGATTATTGAGCTGTAACTGAAGTTCGATATCTTTGGATTTATTTACTTCAGTTTGTAACTGTTTACACAGTTCATCAGTCCAGGTAACTTGCTGTTCAGCATTTGTCACCAACAGATTATTCTCCGCATATAGACGTGAAGTACGTTGATGAATACGGTAAGTACTATTGGCACACAGTAAAATGACAATGACAGAAAAGTTTAGTGCCAGACTGAAAAACGGATTAAGTGAAGAGGATTCCGTGATCTGCAGAAAGAAGAATGGGACCAGGGACGGCAAGAATATCAGGCAGAAATAACTCAGTTTTTGCGTGAGATAGGTGAGACCAAAAGCTTGAGTCACCATAATCAGCAAGCCAGTCAGGGTCAGTGCTTCAATCAGTTCAAAAGATGGATTTACACGCGGCAAATGAACATACAGGGTAAAAATCCCGGTTGAAATACAGATACCTACCAGTAGACACTGGATTTGTAGCCAGCGGTGAGCAGTTTCCAGTTTAAACTCATTCGGTTTAAAGTAGACGGTACTAATCAGCCAGCACATGCAGACCACCATCTCAGTAAGAATAAACCAGAGATTCAGGTAATTGTCTGCCGGATGATAATGTAACTGGTAAATACAGAAGATATAAAGACATACCAGCAGGATACTAATTAAAAAGTATCGACTGTGACGAATCGTATTCACGATTTGTGCACTGTTTAGCTGCTGCTGAATATAATCATCCTGATTATGAATCATGATTAAGATGCCTTTAATCTACGTAAGGGTGGTACTGCATTGTTTTTATTAAGCCCCTTAAATAAGTAACTTTTATCATTTAATAGGTCATTCATTTTTATCTTATTAAGACTAAAGTGCCAATATATAAAAATCAATCAAAAGCCCCACAAATTTTTACAAATGCGATAAAGTAAAATTGATCATTGAGAGAAATTAAAATTTGTAGTTCAAAATAGATAAAGCTACGACAGGCGCAGTTTCGGTACGCAGAACACGTTCACCAATACACCAGTTCACAAATCCCTGAGTATTGGCAGCAGAGATTTCAGCCTCACTGAGTCCACCCTCTGGGCCAATGAGTAATGCCAAGTCTGGCGTTGCATTGTAAAGAACATCCACTTCATCTTTGTTTGGAGCCAACACGAGCTTGGTTTGAGGAAGTTCACTTTGCAACCAGTTTTCTAGTGACATCGGAGGGAGAATTTTTGGAATAATATTCAAACCACATTGTTCGCAGGCTGCCGTAGCAATAGCTTGCCAGTGATCGAGCTTTTTTTGGTCACGATCGTACTTGAGGCGCATTTCGCAGCGCTCAGAGGTTAAAAGCTGAATTTCTGAGACACCAAGTTCAACCGCTTTTTGAATGGCATAATCCATACGGTCGCCTTTACTCATGACCTGACCCAATAAAGCTTTGAATTTTGGCATGCGGTTGCTTGGGTTAAAGCTATTGACCTGTACAGTAGCTGACTTTTTGGCAACTTCTACAAGTTCAACTTCATATTCACCACCTTGTCCATTGAACAGGGTAGCTTTTTCACCGACTTGAGCACGTAATACCTTCACCCAATGATGAAAAACGGTTTCAGTTAACTCAACCGTGGAATCAACATTTAAGTCTGCTTCAATAAAAAAACGTGGCATTTAAGGGTTACTCTCAAGTGGAACAAAACAAGACGGTATTTTTTTTACGCCCCCCTCTGTATTTCTCTCAAAGGGATAAATTAAGGAGGTAAAATACCGCCTCAAAACTTATGCAAGACCTAAGTCTTTTACAAGTTGACGTGTAGGGTCAGTGGTGTTCATGGTGTAGAAGTGCAGGCTTGGTGCACCGCCAGCAATCAGGCGTTCGCAAAGTTTAACGATCACTTCATGACCAAATGCTTTGATGGATGCAGTATCGTCACCATAAGTTGCCAATTGTTTACGAATCCAGCGTGGAATCTCTGCACCTGTACCATCGGCAAAGCGGATTAAATTGCTGGCATTGGTAATTGGCATAATGCCCGGTGCAACAGGAATATTCACCCCTTCTTTTTGGATACGTTCTACAAAGTAGAAGTACGCATCTGGATTAAAGAAGAACTGTGTAAGTGCAGCATTGGCACCAGCACGGGCTTTTTCGCAGAAACGTTTGATATCAGCGTCAAAGTTGTCTGCTTGTGGATGCATTTCAGGGTAGGCTGCCACTTCAATATGGAAATGATCACCTGAATGTTCACGGATAAAACGAACCAAATCTTGAGCGTATGGTAATTCACCTAAACCGACTTGACCTGATGGTAAATCACCACGCAGTGCCACAATACGGTTGATACCCTGAGATTTATATAAATCCAGTAATTCTGCGATACGTTCTTTGCTATCACCAATACATGAAAGGTGAGGGGCAACTGGCGTCCCTTTACCATTGAAATCAGCCAATGTGGACAAGGTGCGTTCACGGGTTGAACCACCGGCACCATAAGTCACAGAGAAGAATTCTGGGTTTAACAATTGTAGTTCTTGATGAACTACTTTAAGTTTTTCCGCACCAGCATCAGTTTTGGTTGGGAAGAACTCAAAAGAAATAGGAATCTGTTTAGACATGTTTAAATCCTTTTTATAAATACTTTTTATTCACCCTCTCCCTGACCTCTCCCAAAGGGAGAGGAGTATTCATTACTGAATAACACAGGGTTTTGAATCAAATTATTTACATGTCATAAATAAAACCTGAGATGTAAATGACTTGAGAGTTTCACCCTCTCCCTATGGGAGAGGGATGGGGTGAGGGCTAATTAATATTTATAAGCGTCAGACTTAAACGGACCTTCAACAGCTACACCAAGGTAATCCGCTTGTTCTTGCGTTAACTGCGTTAACACACCACCAAAGCCTGCAACCATGGCTGCCGCAACTTCTTCATCTAATTTCTTAGGAAGAAGTTCAACGCGAATCGCTGCTTGTTTTTGATCTTCAGGTAGATCAGCAAATTTCTCAGCGAATAAATGCATTTGACCCAAGACTTGGTTAGCAAATGAACCGTCCATCACACGTGAAGGGTGACCTGTTGCATTACCAAGGTTCACCAGACGACCTTCAGAAAGAAGGATCAGGTAATCATTTTCGTTTTCTGAACGATACACTTGGTGTACTTGTGGCTTAACTTCAACCCACTTGTAACCACGTAAGTAGTTGGTGTCGATTTCAGTGTCGAAGTGACCGATGTTACATACCACAGCACCTGCTTTTAATGTATCAAGCATTGCAGCATCACATACGTGGTAGTTACCCGTCGTTGTTACGATCAAGTCAGTGTTTAAAAGAAGGTCAGCATTTACATCTTCTTTCTTACCTGTTTGCACGCCATTTTTGTATGGAGATACAACTTCGTAACCGTCCATACATGCTTGCATTGCACAGATTGGGTCGATTTCAGAAACACGTACAATCATGCCTTCTTGACGAAGCGATTGTGCAGAACCTTTACCTACGTCACCGTAACCAATGACAAGCGCACGACGACCAGATAACAACATATCTGTTGCACGTTTGATGGCATCGTTCAGTGAGTGACGGCAACCGTATTTGTTATCATTCTTAGATTTAGTTACTGAATCATTTACATTGATTGCAGGCACTTTAAGTGAACCGTCTTTCCACATTTCAAGCAGACGTTGAACACCAGTTGTTGTTTCTTCAGTAATACCGTGGATTTTCGCTAATACTTCTGGGTATTTTTCATGAACAAGTGCAGTTAAGTCACCGCCATCGTCCAGAATCATATTGGCATCCCAAGGTGTGCCGTTTACATTGATTTGTTGTTCAAGACACCACATGTATTCTTCTTCAGTTTCGCCTTTCCAGGCAAATACTGGAACACCAGACGCAGCAATGGCAGCAGCAGCGTGGTCTTGAGTTGAGAAGATGTTACAAGATGTCCAACGAACTTCAGCACCCAGTTCTACCAAAGTTTCGATAAGAACAGCTGTTTGGATTGTCATGTGGATACAACCCAAAATTTTAGCGCCAGCAAGTGGTTTAGCAGCAGAGTAACGCTTACGCAGACCCATTAGGGCTGGCATTTCAGCTTCTGCAAGTTTGATTTCTTTACGGCCGTAGTCAGCCAGTGAAATATCGGCAACTTTATAATCTGTAAATGAAGCATTAACCGCGTTCATCACGATCTCCTTATAAAAAACAATAATTGATCATTCAGTTCGCGGATGCCGTTGTTGGTCTGTCTAGAAAAAGATGGACCGATCGTCGAGCCTGGCGCTTTTACATTTCGTACCTGTAAAACGTCGCAGCATCCCTCGACTAGCGGGGTATTGTACTTGGAAATTAATTTGGTTCCAATCCGAAATTGTTTAATATCTGACTAATAAGAAAATTTTGAGATTAAACTATGACGGACAATGAAAAGTATTCAATTAAAGAATGGGTTGAAATTAAAGATAACTATAGGCATAGCAATTTAATTATTGGAAATGGTGCTAGTATTACTTTGCACTCTAAATTTGGGTTTAGCTCATTAAAAGCAGAAGCTGAGAAATTAAAACTTTTCAGTGAAGATATATCTAAACTTTTTGTTGAATTTGATACATGTGATTTTGAGCTAATCTTGAGATTAGTTTGGCATGCAAAGTTGGTAAATAAACATTTGGGAATAGTAGATCCGAAAATTGATTCAGCATATGAGAATATCAAACAAGCACTGATCGAAGTTGTTAAAGAGGTTCATTGTGAACATGCTCAAATAGTTAAGCAATTACCTATTCTTTATAAGTTTACCAAGCAATTTTCTACTATCGTTTCACTTAATTATGATCTTATTTTACATTGGATAAGAATGTATGGAAATGAAAAAAATAATGATGGTCATGTATTTAAAGATGGATTTAAGAATGAAGGGATTATATTTGATCGATGGGATTATTTGAAAACGCCATATTACAGAAGACCTTATGAAAAGGAAATTACTAGAACCTTTTATCAGCATGGTAATCTAACGTTATTTCGCTATGCAAATAAAGTTGAACGTAAAGTGAAAAGAAAGGATCAATCGGATCTATTAGAAATAATCGAAAAAAATTGGGTTGACGATAATATTCCTATTTTTGTTGCTGAAGGGACTAGTGTAAAAAAAATGGATGCAATCAGAGATAGTAATTATTTGAGTAAAGTCTTTTATGAAATTCTTCCTGAGTTTTTAGATGATGGTAAAAATCTAGTCATTTATGGTTGGGGGTTAGGAGAGCAAGAGCACCATTTAGTTAAACAAATCTTTAAAAACAAAGCTGATGGTAAAGTAGCAATTTCAGTTTTTAAAAATGATCAAGACTATTGTTATAGAGTAAAACAGCTAATAAATAAACTTAACTCAAAGATAGAAATAGAGTTTTTAACAGTGAAAGTTCAGGCTGTTGGAACAATCCATAAATAAAGCCCATCATCTGATGGGCTTCTTCTTTATTCTATTTCCTGCTCAGCTTCGTCTGCTTTTTGTGTCCAGTAATCTGCCTGTATGTCATCTGCTACCACACCCAAACCATTGGCATAGATAAAGGCAAGGTCACGCATGGCCTGAACTTCACCCCATTCAGCTGCCTGTTTCACCAGTGCAATAGATTTTTCGACATCTTTTTCAACTACATCACCACGACGATAAAAACCTGCCAGTTCTAAAGTCGCCGCTGGGTGTTTTTCGAAATTGGCTTTGCTAAGCCAGTAATAGGCTAACTCAAAGTGAGCTTTAGAATCTTCCGGGTCTTCCTCCGCAATTTCTTTGGCATAAACCGTATAACCTTCACCGAGCCAGTACATGGCTTCAACCAGACCGCCATTAGCCGCTTTCAGTGCCCATTCTTCAGCCAGGATAATGTCATCTTCATGCTCGCTGTGCATATATAGTTCGGCAAGCTCAAATTGTGCTTCGGCATTGCCTGCCAGTGCGCGGTTTGCCAGAGTGGCAGGGGGAGAAACACGCTCGGTCATGTCAAAATCTCAAAAATCTTTGCATGTAGATTAAAAGGTTCAAAATAAAAAAGCCAATCCGAAGACTGGCTTTTTTATAAAAGGAATTAAATTGAGCTTAAAATACGCAAATTAGTCCAGAAATGAAGGCAATAAGCACAAAGCCAATACTGATTATTTTAATTTTTGATTCAAAGTAAGTTAGGCTCAGACCAACTGCTAATGCTGCAAAAGTCAGACTGCCTAGCCAATAGCTGACCATATTGCTGATCGTACCGCTAAACAGGCAAAAAATTAGCGCAATGATCAGTAGTCCCCAGCCAGCAAGTGTGGCTAATCGGTTTTTGCCAGCATCCAGTTCTTTGCCAAATATCTGTTTTTGATGTTTAGACATTGAAGCAGCCAGGGCAATAAAGCCCAGTGAAGATACAGACCAGATGAATAAGAAGAACATCATACTTCAGTCTCCACAGCTGTAGTCTTGGCTTTTTTAGCAGGCAAGCCTTGGTGATTTTTCACTTTCTTAAGGGCAAGCCAGAACACAACAGCTAGTAGCCACATAGCCAGATCAAAGCTCGCAATGACCCATTGACCATTCGCTATAGTATTCCAGATTGGCTGTCCACCAGTCAGGACATTTATGACCGGAAGCAGGGCAAATAAAGCAGTTGCCAGTGCCAGCAGCTCTAACCAGGCCTGACGATGCGTCCGGATCATGGCATAGAAGAAAGTCAGCACCCATACTATAAAAAAGGTACGGATTTCCCAGTTGGCACGCATTTCCAGTTCCACCGGAATAAAACGATTGGCATAGAAGTAAGCAGCACAGGCAATAGGTAGACCGATAATTGCTGCGATATTGGTCACTTCCACCGTATGATAACCAAAGGATTTATAGCCCTGTTTCTGCTGTTGCGGTGCACGTTTCACACACCATAGAATCAGACCAGTAGCGATCATCAATGTGCCGACAATACCGGACAGGAACAATAACCAGCGCAGGGCTAGATCCACACCGCGTGCTTCATGCAGTGAAGTCACTACGTTATAGATGCCATTCGCGACTGAAGGGGTTTTTAGTTCGGTTTGATCCGGTTTGAGCGCACCGGTTACGCCGTTGAATTCCAGACTTGGGTACACGCTACGATAGGCAACACTGATACCATTCAGAGCACGTAATTCGATTTCAGCTTGGCTGGTATTTGGCCGAATAATGGTGATGGTACCAACCGGATTGTTATTCCATTCTTTGTCCGCAGCTGCCAGAACCGGTGCCAGATCGGTTAAAGGCGCTGGACGGGCAGAGGAATTTTCGTCACGAGATCGACGTGCTTCACCGCGACCTGCCATTTTACCTCGTTCGCCACGACCTGCACGAGATTCAGCTTCCTGACTATTATCTTGAACTAAAGTTTTACGCTGATCTTGGAGGAAAGCACCACGATTTTCATAAATCTGGTTTACGCCCCAAGGCATGATGGTAAATAACAGCAGCAATAAGCCACTGAATGTAATCATAATATGGAAGGGAAGTGCAAATACCGCGGTTGCATTGTGTGCATCTAGCCATGAACGTTGTCCTTTGCCTGGGCGGAAGGTAAAGAAATCCTTAAAGATTTTCTTATGGGTAATAATCCCGCTGATAATCCCCACCATCATCAGTAAAGTCGCAATCCCGACAATCCAGCGTGCCCACATACGTGGCATGCCATATAAATCAAAATGAAAACGGTACAGGAAACCACCACCACGGGTTTCGCGTGCTTCTAGTACTTCACCGGTTGCACTGTCCAAAGTAATTCGTGTGCCGCCGCGGCGTGCACGAGGATCTTCACCAGCGCCACGGATATTGAGCGTGGTATAGTTCTGACGCGCATGCGGCAGCTGAATGGCCCAGCTACCCGCATCAGGATGATTTTTCTGTAAATAGGCGAGTGCCACTCGGGTCTGTTCAATCTGGGTGGCTTGCGGAACAGACTGGTGCAACTCTGGTTTCATCCAGATAGTAATTTCATTCTGGAAAAAACTTAATGTACCTGTCAGAAAAATCGCATAAAGCAGCCAGCCCAAGATTAAACTGGCCCAAGTATGCAACCATGACATTGACTGGCGTGGACCTTCCGGTTTTGCATCTGGTCTCATCTTATTTCCCTAAAAACTGGTAAGCGATATAGAACAACCCAGCTGGAACCAAAATGCCCAGCGTCGCTTTTAGGGTTTTATTGACCATAAATACCCAGATGAAAGCCCCTGTCTGTAAAAGAAAAGCGATCATAGTGGCGGATATGGCAGCACTACTTTGATAATCACTGAAGTACTGAGCAATGACTATGGCTGCAAAAGTGGCTAAAGCATATCCGCCTAAAGCAGCAAGTATGAAACGGTAGAAAATCATAAAGCGATAAGCCGTGAGTTTGGGCTGCACTTTCTTTTTAGATCGGATGACTGGATTCGGGACAGCTAATTTTTCAGTAGCTGTAAGATCCATATGAGGACTGCTGGTCATTGAAAATACTGCTATTTAACTGTGGGAATTTCATTGATGCGAATGATAACAATTATTGTTTATATTTTAAATAACTATTTTTAAAGATCTTTTAAATGATTAAACTGAAGTGTGAGTTTAAGCAGTATAAATAGGGGGATAAATAGATTGTGAAACACAGCATGGGAACCCAATACTGAAAATAAAAACAGCGGCTCGAAGGCCGCTGTTTCATTAAAAATACTTAAGTCTTAGCTTTCTTGCTGGATACCCGCAACCAACCAGTCTTGGTTAGAACCTGCAGGTTTTACAAAGTGCCAAACTTCAGCAAATGGCTGTGGCAGACTGTTCAGGTCTTCACTTACTGTACCGGTAAAGCGTACGCTCACCACGTATTGACCATTTTCATTTGATGAATCTACAACCATGGCATTCAGGTTAGAGAACTCAGCAACGTCCTGATCCTGATTCGCCATAATGTCGTTATACATAGACTGATACAGGTCAGGGGTCAGATAACGCTGAATTTCTGAAATGTTGCTTGCCGTATTCATAGACTGAATATGGTTAAAACGCTGACGCGCAACACGCAAGAAGGCAGCAGGTTCAGTACCATCAGGAAGCTGACTACCGCTTTGAGTATAAGCAGTACCAAACGGCGCATTATTTACCGGAGCAGAACCAAATGGGGCATTATTGCCTGGTGTTTGACCACCGACATTCTGACCAAAGATATTGGTGCTATCGCCACCGCGAGGTGCAGCAGGTGCTTGACCAAATGGTGCTGACGAACCAGCACCATTGTTTGGAGCGAATGGATTGCTAGAAGTTACTTTTTTTTTTGCGCCCATCTTACGGAAAATGAAGAAGGCAACAGCTGCAGCAAGTAAGATCCAGATCCAGCCTGGGATACCACCTTGTTCTTCTTCTTGAACAGCTTCAACTTGTGCTTGAGATGCCGCGTTGTCATCTGCCAAAGCATTCGCTGCGACGGCACCAATTGCAGCACCCGCTACACCCGCAGCAACCATACCACCAACACCTGAACCAGATTTCTGCTGAGTTGCTGCACCTGCAGTCGGAGCCTGTTGTGCAGGAGCTGCCTGACGAGGTTGTTGATAAGTCTGAGTCGGCGCAGCAGAACGTTGCATACCATGGCTTTTACCACCACCGGCACGTTTTGCTTCAGCAGCTAGAGGCGCAACCAGTAATGCTGCAGTCAAGAAACCCGCGATCAAACCGCGCTGTCGAACTTCCATTCAATTTTCCTATGTAAAAAATATATTTGAACACTCTATTTATATAGGCTTTACATGGAATTTCAATCAAAAAACTGTATTTTTTTACCGAAATTCCAAACTGAGTGCTACAAATTGAATCCTACAGTTCATCACTCAAAGTCATGGCTTCACTGAGGGCTTCATGCAGACGGGCAACCGCAATAAAGCGTACGCCCGGAATTTCTTTCTGCGGGGCATTAGCACGCGGCAGGATAATATATTTAAAACCATGCTTGATGGCTTCTTTGAGACGCTCCTGACCATTAGGTACCGGACGGATTTCTCCTGATAGACCAACTTCACCAAACACAGCCAGTTGCTGCGGCAGAGCTTTACCACGGATACTCGATGCACAGGCAAGTAGAACTGCCAGATCAGAACCCGTTTCGGTAATCTTTAAACCACCGACGATATTGACATAGACATCCTGACCAGAGGTTTGTACGCCGCCATGACGATGCATTACGGCTAACAGCATATTCAGACGGTTTTGTTCCAGACCTAACGCTACACGACGCGGTTGACCATGCGCATCATCGACCAGTGCCTGAACTTCAACTAGCAGTGGACGTGTACCTTCACGGCTGATCATCACAATTGAACCGGGTATGGCTTCATCATAACGACTCAGAAAAATGGCAGACGGGTTGGAGACTTCACGCAAGCCCTTATCGGTCATGCCGAATACACCAAGTTCATTCACCGCACCAAATCGGTTTTTTACCGCACGGATCATTCGATAACGCGAATCTGACTGACCTTCAAAATATAGAACGCAGTCCACCATATGTTCCAGCACACGCGGACCTGCGAGTGCACCTTCTTTGGTGACATGACCGACAATAAACAGGGCAGTTCCGCTATTTTTGGCAAAACGGGTCAGGAGCGCTGCTGATTCACGAATCTGTGATACACCACCCGGTGCAGACTGCAAGGTTTCAGTATAAAGCGTTTGAATCGAGTCGAGGATTGCAACCGCTGGTCGTTCCTGTGCCAGTACTTCACAAATGCGTTCCACACAGGTTTCTGCCATAACTTTAAGATGTTCAGTTGGCAAGTCTAGACGCTGGGCCCGTAATGCCACCTGTGATAAAGATTCTTCACCTGTCACATAGAGTGCGGAACTGTTACCCGCGGCCATATGTGTGGCAGTTTGTAGCAGAATAGTCGATTTACCAATCCCTGGATCACCACCAATCAGTACAACGGAACCTGTCACCAGACCACCACCCAGAACCCGGTCGAATTCTCCAATTCCGGTCGGCATGCGACTTTCATGTGAAACAGAAACTTTATTAAGCGTGGTAATCGCAGCGGCCTGACCAGCATAGCCGCCAATTTTAGGCTGGGCACGATGAGTCACCGCAGGTGCAATGTTGACTTCCAGCAAGCTGTTCCACTCACCACATTCAGCGCACTGACCAGACCATTTAGGATGGTCTGCACCACATTGCTCACAACGATAGACACTTTTTGCTTTAGCCATAGTTTCCGAAAAACAAGATTGGGAATAGGGCTACAGCATAGCGGTGAATGCCACCGAAAACCAAGATCTTCACCTGAAAAATTCGCTGTTTTACGTCAGCGTATGACGTATCTGCATCTGCTACTCTACATAAGCATCAAATACACCCTATAATGACCTTAATCATCACGGGAACAGGAAACCAAACATGCCACAACATATGCAACATATTGATGCAATCGCACGTGAAAAAGACCGTGATGTATTATTTGTACATTTTGAAAATTATGAACATGAAAATGCAGATGCTGACTCCTATCACCTGCGCCAGAATCTGATGGAGTGGCTGGAGCAACGCCAAATTGCTTTTGTACCATGTATGGGGATTGAACAACCCGGTGTGATTGAAAGCTATTCAGGTGATCTTTATATCGATGTGCCATTTGATGAAGCCAACCCAATCTATCAAATGCTGAGTGACCATCTGGAAGATAGCGAAGGGGAAATGAAAATTCCTGGCGTACTATTTTTTGTCTTATCTTTGGAAACTGCGCTTGAGATTGAAGCAGATCGTGAGGAATTTCTGAATCTTAATCAAAATCATGATGACGATGAATTTTCAGGTCGTCTGAACTGATTTCGTTTAGAACACTGGGACCGTAAGAAAAAGCCACTTTTACAGTGGCTTTTTCTTTAGGGCTTTAGATTATATTAATAAAGCTCACCAGACTTGCGTCGGGCAATAAAGTCTTTCGATTCTTTGGCAATCACACCTGAAAGCAGTAACAAGCCGATCAAGTTTGGAATCGCCATCAGACCGTTGAAAGTATCGGCAAACAGCCAGACCAGATCCAGTGTAGCTATACAGCCAATGAATACGGTAGCAATGTAAATAATGCGGTAAGGCAGAACAAACTTTTCACCGAGCAGGTAAGTCGCACATTTTTCGCCATAGTAGCTCCAGCCCAGAATAGTGGAGTAGGCAAAAAAGATAATGCCGAAAGTCACGACCCAACCACCAACGCCCGGTAACAGTTTGTCGAATACACCGATAGTCAGTACCGCACCAGTTTGACCACCAAAATCATTGCCCGCCATGATAAAGCCCATCACCAGCACAATACCGGTAATCGAACAGACAATAATGGTATCAATAAAAGTACCTGTCATCGATACCAGGCCCTGACGAGCCGGGTGATCCGTTTTTGCTGCAGCTGCGGCAATCGGTGCTGAACCCATACCGGCTTCATTCGAGAATACACCACGTGCCACACCGTAGCGAATCGCTGCACCAATGGCGCCACCAACTGCTGCTTCACCGGTGAATGCATAGGTAAAGATCATTTTCAGGGCAGGGCCAACCAGCTCCAGATTATTAAAGATAATGATCAGACCGCCCGCGACATAACCAATCGCCATGATCGGTACAATAAAGGAAGAAGCTCTGGCAATGGATTTAATCCCGCCCAGAATCACCAGTGCAGAAAAGGCTGTGATGATCACGCCTGTAATCCAGGTTTCCAGACCAAAACCATTTTCAACGGCCAGTGCTACAGTATTAGACTGTACCGAGCTGCCGATCCCAAAAGAGGCGACAGCACCAAAAAATGCGAAAATTAAGGCTAGCCATTTCCATTTCAGGCCGCGTTCGATGTAATACATCGGACCGCCAGACATTTCACCTTTCTCATTTTTTACCCGGTATTTTACCGCCAGAACGCCTTCGCCATATTTGGTCGCCATACCGAACAGGGCAGTCATCCACATCCAGAAAACTGCACCTGGGCCACCCAAGACACAGGCAGTTGCCACGCCTGCAATATTACCGGTACCAATGGTGGCAGAAAGGGCGGTCATGAGTGAGCTAAACTGGGAAATATCGCCTTCGTGAGAAGGGTGTTTGCCAAAAACCTGTTTAAAGGCCAGTGGCAACATGCGGAATTGCCAGAAAAGTAATCGGAAAGTAAGGAATACGCCAGTACCGACAATCAGTACCAGCATATATGGACCCCAGACCCAACCACTGAGGGTTTCCATGATGCTTTGTAAATTTTGCATAAAGTTCTTCTTATTCGTCCTGAGTATCAGTTTAAAGTTCACTTAATTTTAATCAAGCAAATGACATGCCAGACGTGCTCATCCTCAGCACTATTCACGACATTTTTATAGGTTTATTTTTTACACAGTTTCGGAACTTTTACAACAAATATGCAGGAAATTTATCCGGAGCTTCTACGACTAAAGAGAACCTATTCGTTATATAAGAAAAATAAATTAACTTTTAAGATTAAGTGGAAAATACAAATGATGCGAATTTTCTTTTTGTATTCCCTCTTTTTTGCGTTAATTTGTCGCGATTAGACATCGAAGTTGAAAAATAATGTCAGGTCATCATACTGGTTCGCCGTCCGAAAACGGCGAGCTGCAGCGTAGTTTATCCAATCGACACCTGCAGCTGATTGCGATTGGAGGTGCTATTGGTACCGGCCTGTTTATGGGCTCAGGTAAAACCATTAGTCTGGCAGGGCCTTCGATTCTGGTGATCTATATGATCATCGGTTTCATGGTATTTCTCGTGATGCGTGCATTGGGCGAGTTATTACTGTCAAATTTACAATATAAGTCATTTATCGATTTCTCTACGGATCTGATCGGACCATGGGCAGGCTATTTTGTCGGCTGGACCTACTGGTTATGCTGGATTACGATCGGAATCGCTGACCTGTCTGCGATTATTTATTATTTACAGTTTTTTAATAATGGTCTCCCATTTACCCCAGGCGAAGGGGTATTAATCAGTATCGCCTCTATTGTCTTTATCATGGGGCTGAATCTGGCCACCGTGAAGCTCTTTGGTGAAATGGAATTCTGGTTCGCCCTGATCAAAATTATTGCGATTGTAGTACTGATTGCGGTTGGTCTGTGGATGATTTTCACCGGCTTTACCAATGATGCCGGTACGGTCGCATCCTTTGCGCACATTTGGGATCATGGTGGTTTGTTCCCGACGGGTGCTATGGGTTTCTTGGCTGGTTTCCAGATTGCGATTTTTGCCTTTGTGGGTGTTGAGCTTGTAGGTACCACGGCTGCCGAAACCAAAGACCCGGAGCGTAACCTGCCAAAAGCGGTGAACTCGATTCCGATCCGTATCATTATTTTCTATGTACTTGCTCTAGTCATTGTAATGTCTGTGACGCCATGGGATCAGATTAATCCAAGTGTTTCTCCGTTTGTGAATCTGTTTAGCCAAGCCGGTATTGCAGCTGCTGCGATCATCATGAACCTGGTGGTGTTGTCCTCGGTGATGTCATCGATGAACAGTGGGGTATTCTCGACCAGCCGTATGCTGTTCGGTCTGTCGCGTGAAGAACAGGCACCGAAAGCTTTCGGTCGTTTGAACCCGCGTGCTGTACCTGCTAATGCTCTGTATTTCTCTGCAGTCTGCTTATTATTAGGCGCGGCATTACAGTATTTTGTACCGAATACTGTTGAAGCCTTTACATTGGCGACAACATTATCAACCATCCTGTTTATCTGTGTATGGCTGATGATTATCTGGAGTTACATGATTTATTACCGTACCCGTCCAGAGCTACATGCCAAATCAGTATTTAAGCTACCAGGTGGTTTGGTGACTTGCTGGATCGTGATTATTTTCTTTGTCGGCATGATTGGTGTGCTGGCATTAGAAGATGATACTCGCCGTGCCTTGATGGTCAGTCCGATCTGGTTTGTTCTACTGATTTTGGGCTATTTAGGCTTTTATAAACAGAAACATAAATAATCCATATCAATAAAAACGTCAGCGATCTGCTGGCGTTTTTTTTTGTCTAAAGATACTCTCTAGCGTTTAACGCTTTGGTCATGGCGAATGATCGCGTTATACTCATCGAAACTATTCAATTAGGTGGTCAGATGCGCCAAGTCATTTGCTACATCAGTATCTTAGCAGCAGGTCTTGCTCTTGCAGGTTGTGGTCAGTCAGGTGCCTTGCACTTGCCAAATGATCCGGATTACGACAAGCGTGCCAAGTATCTGCTCTATAAAAATACCGAAGCTGAGTCTAAAACTTCCGATGAAGAACGAGATGCCCCTGTGCAACAACAGTTTGCTGCGCCCGAAACATCAGATTCAACCATTACACCTTAACGCTTTCAAAGAAAGGATACCTTCATGAGTTTTACCCGTATTAATGGGGTATTGCATGCCGAGCAATGTTCACTGCAACAGCTGGCAGAGCAATTTGGCACACCACTCTATGTTTATTCAAAAGCGACTTTTGAAAAGCATTATCTGGACATGGATCGTGCATTTGACTTTATTGATCACCAAATCTGTTTTGCCGTGAAGTCAAACTCCAATCTTGCGGTATTGAATGTATTGGCAAAGCAAGGGGCAGGTTTTGACATCGTTACGGGCGGAGAGCTGGCACGTGTACTGAAAGCGGGTGGTGAACCTTCTAAAATCGTATTCTCGGGTCTAGGTAAATCAGAAGCGGACATCAAGAAAGCGCTAGAAGTTGGTATTGCCTGCTTTAACGTAGAATCTTATGCCGAGCTGGATCGTATTCAGAAAGTTGCGGCAGAACTGGGTGTAAAAGCGCCGATCTCACTGCGTGTGAATCCAGATGTGGATGCGAAAACTCATCCCTACATTTCAACGGGTCTGAAAGAAAATAAATTCGGCATTCCATCGGATAGCGTATTTGAAACTTATCAGTATGCAGCATCTTTAGCCAACTTGGATGTTGTCGGCATCGACTGTCATATCGGTTCACAGCTGACTGAAACCCAGCCTTTTGTAGATGCGCTGGATCGTGTCATCGTGATGATCGACCAGTTAAAAGAGATGGGGATCAACCTTAAACACATCGATATCGGTGGTGGTTTAGGGGTAACTTATAAAGATGAGACACCGCCATCTGTTCAAGAATATGCCAATGCGTTGCGTCCGGCTTTAGAAAAGCTGGGCCTGAAAGTCTATATGGAACCGGGCCGTAGTATTTCTGCCAATGCAGGCGTGCTACTGACCAAAGTGGATCTGCTCAAACCGACCAATCATCGTAATTTTGCAATTATTGATGCGGCAATGAATGACCTGATTCGCCCAGCTTTATATGAAGCATGGATGGACATTCAGTCTGTGACACCGCGTAATGATGTCGAGACGAAAGAATGGGATGTGGTGGGTGCGATCTGTGAAACTGGTGATTTCCTCGGTAAAGAGCGTGAGCTTGCGATCAAGGAAAATGATGTGCTGGCAGTACTCGGTGCCGGTGCTTATGGTTTTGTGATGAGCTCGAATTACAATAGCCGTGGCCGTGCTGCTGAAGTGATGGTCGATGGTGATCAAGGACATCTGATTCGCGAACGCGAAACGATTGAATCACTGTGGGAACGTGAGCGTTTATTGCCTTAAGGAGACACAATAATGTTACTTGAATTTACCAAGATGCATGGTCTGGGCAATGACTTTATGGTGGTTGACCTGATCAGCCAGCGCGCTTATCTGGATACCCTGACTATTCAGCGTCTGGCAAATCGCAATTTTGGCATTGGATTTGATCAGTTACTGATTGTAGAACCACCTGATGTACCGAGTGCTGATTTTAAATACCGTATTTTCAATGCCGATGGTTCTGAAGTAGAACAATGCGGCAATGGCGTGCGCTGTTTTGCCCGTTTTGTGCATGAGCGTCAGCTGACGACGAAAACCAAAATCAAAGTACAGACCAAATCTGGCATTGTGGAACCTGAATTGGGCGCCAATGGTTGGGTGCGCGTCAATATGGGCTATCCAAAATTCTTGCCTCAAGAAATTCCATTCCTGGCCGATGAACCGGATAACCTGTATGACATCGATCTGGCAGAGGGTGAAAAACTGACGATTGATGTAGTGAACATGGGTAATCCTCATGCAGTAACAGTCGTACCGGATGTGATTAATGCAGATGTAGCTCGTATTGGTCCACAAGTAGAATCGCATGCGCGTTTTCCGGCACGCGTCAATGCAGGCTTTATGCAGATCATTGATGAAAAGCATGCGCGTTTACGCGTATATGAGCGTGGTGTAGGTGAAACACTGGCATGCGGTACGGGTGCTTGCGCAGCCGCAGTATCTGGTATGCGCCGTGGTCTACTTGCCAACAATGTCGAGATTGAACTGGCGGGCGGCAAGTTGCAGATTGAATGGGTCGAGGGGGATGTAGTCTGGATGACTGGTCCAACCGCAACTGTTTATGAAGGTCGCTTAGACTTACGTTATTTCCAAGCTTAATTTAAAAAGCCCTGAAGAGTCAGGGCTTTTTTATATAGGCCGAATAAATTATTTTTGCATTATTTGATAGACTGATGTTTGTCGGATTCAAACAGCCAAGGAGGATAGAATGCAGCTTAATCCACAGCAATTGTTATCCATATGGCTCAAAGAACGTGAAATCCAGAACCAGTCTAAACATACTTTGCAGGCGTATGAACGTGATGTTTCGGACTTTCTGAATTTTTGTCAGCGTCATGCTTTAGCACTTGGAGATGTTGAATCAACAGATTTACGCCAGTTTATGGCGGAAAAAGTTGAACAACAGGGCCTAAGTTCCAGCAGTCTGCAGCGGCTACTTTCAGCAATTCGCCAGTTTATGAAATGGGCTGAACAGGCACAGTATGTCAGTTTTAATCCGGCAGATGATTTTCAGCTGAAAAGACAATCCAGACCTTTGCCCGGTATGGTTGATATTGAAACCATTCATCAGATTCTGGATCAGCCTGAACCTGAAGGTGAGGTGCAGCAGCAGATGTGGAAGCGTGATAAGGCAATTCTGGAACTGCTTTATTCTAGTGGGCTACGTCTGGCTGAGGTACAAGGCCTCAGAATTAAAGATATTGACTTCAACCGTCAGCTGCTTCGCATTACGGGTAAGGGGAATAAAACCCGTATCGTGCCATTTGGTTCCAAAGCCAAAGATAGTGTCATGGCGTGGTTACAGATTTATCCTCTATGGCATGGTGATTTTGTGCCAGAAGCACATGTCTTTATCACTCAGAAGGGTAATCCGCTAGGAGCAAGGCAGATTGAAAATCGGGTCAAGCTTCAGGCGCAACGGGCAGGCGTCAATGTTGACCTGCATCCGCATTTACTGCGTCACTGTTTTGCCAGTCATATGTTATCCAATAGCCGAGACTTGCGTGCAGTACAGGAAATGCTGGGACATAGTAATCTGACCACAACCCAAATTTATACTCATGTCGATTTTGATCATCTGGCGCAGATTTATGATCAGGCACACCCAAGGGCACAACATAAAAAGGAGGCTTAGCCTCCTTTTTATTTAAGTTATATAAATTAGTAAACTGCTGCACTTAATGCTGGTGTATGTGTAGGTGTAACACGAGCTGGATTTACTTTCTCAAAAGCAGTCGCAATATTGAATAATGTTGGTTCATCAAATTCACGTCCGATAAATTCGATATTAACATTTAATGGATAAGCACTACGACGCTCATAATTCACAGTTCCGGCTGGTATAGATAATGCTGGGAATCCACTGAATGGACTTAAGCGGTTGTTACTACCTGTTGTTGGGCTGCCACCTAAATTGCCAACAAATCCTGTGATTGATGGATACGCAAGTGCATCATAACGTGGACCTTTAGGCGTACCATCTAAGGTACGGTTGCCTAAAGCAGTATTTAAACGTAATCGAACATAAGGTGCACGGAAGGTAGTATTGTTGTAATAGCGATTGATAAATGTCTCACTGTTCGGATCTGTATTGTAACCTTGGAAACTAGAAATCATCTTACCGTTATTTAAAAGTTCATCATATGACTTGAAAGCAGTAGTAGCTGTAGATAAATAATCAGTTAATGCTTGCTTGAATTCTACTCCTGAAAGACTTCTAAAAGTTTCTGTGAAACCTTTATCATTCATAACAGCTGTACTTCCTATGATTGTTTTGAAATCTGAAACTTCTATTTCCTCAACAATTGCACCTTCTTCACGCATCTTTGCAGCCGCTTTAGCAATAATATCTTTAACTAGTGCACCTTCTTCACTATTTGCATAAGTATCTTTAATTAAACCAATACGTTTACCTTCTAAAGATGCTCCAGTAGGAACGTAGGTTTCTGGCGGGTTAATTAATGCACGATATGCTGTTTCTGATGCTAGTAGTGGTGCATCATGTGCAAAATCACTACGTTGGTTAGAGCTTGGTGATGAATCATAACCAACCATTGCATTGAATAATTTTGCACAATCAACCGTTTGACGACACATTGGGCCTGCTGTGTCTTGAGTAGGAGCCAGTGGAATAATTCCATCTAAGCTTAGCAGGCGAAGTGATGGGCGTAAGCCAACAAGACCTTGTACAGATGAAGGTACACGAATCGACCCACCTGTATCTGTCCCTATACCAACGGTTGCTAAGCTAGCAGAAATGGCAGCACCCGTACCTGATGATGATCCGCCTGGGCCTTTTGTTAAATCATAAACGTTTTTAGCCTGACCACCTACTGTAGACTTACCCCCAAAACCAAAAGCAAACTCATCCAGATTAGCTTTCCCGATAATTAAGCCACCCTTTTCTTTAATATTTTTAATAATATATGCATCATCAGGTGGGAAATTATCAAGTAATGCAGAAGATCCCGCAGTATTGGCCATATTTACAACATCAATATTATCTTTAGCTAAGACAGTTACGCAGTGTAAATCGCCCTTAAATTTACCATTTTTATTATAATATTCATCTAATTCGGCGGCTTCTTCTAAAGCATAAGGATTGACCGAAATAACACTGTTAAGAGTAGGGCCTTGTACATCATAAGCTTCTATTCGTTCAAGATAACTTTGCACAACATCAACACATGTTGCCCCTTTGGTTTTAATGGAGGTGTGTAAGTCCTCAATAGTTGCTTCAACTGGCTCAAATGGAACAGGTTCTACCTGTGGGGCAAAATTAGCAGCTTTTTTTGAATCATTGTCGTCATTACATGCAGTGAGTAATGCTGTAAGAGAGATACATAAGAGCGTTTTAGATACTGTATGCATTTAATTATTCACCTGGTTATAGAAAAGTACCAGGGATGAATTGCAAATCATGTGCCACTATTTATGTAAATAAGAAAGTAGATAAAATAAGACTTTTAAATAAATTAACTATTTAGACAAATGAAGAAGTTGCTTGAAACTAGTGCAATTTAAAGTAATATTGGCGATAAATGTAACAAAATAGAGATATTACTAAATATTATAAATGTTGGTTCTATATGATTTGCATTGCTCAATAAAGAAAAATATTCTTAGATTTTATTGAAAAAGAGATAGCTAGAATGAGCTGAATGATTGGTTGAAGAATATAGTAATCTAAAACCGTTCGGATTTATATCCATATCAATTTTGATCATCTAGCGCAGATTTATGATCAGGTGCATCCACGGGCACAACATAAACCTGAAAATCTTAAATAATCATTATTAAAAATATAGGTTGGCATAAAAATTTCATAAAGAATATTTATGCTGAGAGAAATAGAATGACCATGCAGATTATTTCACCATGGTCTTATTCGCGAAAAGCTAAAATTCAGGTATAACAAAAGAACAGAATTTAAGCTGAAAAATAGGGTATGGCTGAAAAGAATTCAGCCTGACAGGACTGGAAGTATATGGGCACAGAAATTATTGTAGATATACAACAAAAATATGATCGGTTAAGCGAAGCACAAAAAGAAATTTTTGCAGGTTATGGTCTGCGCCAGATCAAACATTTTGTGGAAATCAGTCTACCAAATATTGAAACATCTTTACCCGAAGGTGCTCATGTGCAGGGAATTAATACAGATGGTAAGGTTCAAGCCTATAATCCTGATAGCCATGAATACTATATCTGGATTTCAGACTTGCAATGGCAAGCGACTACTCGTGCGACCCAGGCAGTGGACTTAAAAGAAGATGCCATCGAAATCTGGAAGATCTTCGATTTAAAATCTTATGAACTGATTGACCTCAGTCATGTGCACCGTGACTTTCTGGACAGTCGTGTCTAAAACTGATCTTCAGTAAAAAAAGGACGATATCAATCGTCCTTTTTATTTGACCAATATTAAAGATCATCTAAAGGTAGTTGAAAACTCTGCTTGATAATCTGACTCGGTAAATCAGTTTTGACGCTGGTAATCCCATTCTTTTTAGTTAAATGCGTGGACTGGAATTTACGATAACTTTCCAGATCGGGCACCACCACTTTGAGCATTGCATCACATTCACCCAAAATGATATAGCACTCCATTACTTGGGGCAGTTCTTTCATGGCTTCAATAAAGGTGTCAATCGTTTCAGCATCCTGACCCACTAGCCAGATACGAGAAAATAAAATCAGCTGGAAACCAATCTTCTGCTGGTCCACGATCGTGGTATAGCTCTGGATTACCCCCGCATCTTCAAGCAGTTTTACCCGACGCAAACACGAAGAAGGCGAAAGACCAATTTCACGTGCCAGATCGTTATTCTGAATCCGGCCATTGGCTTGCAAGTGTTGAATGATATTTTTGTCAATACGATCGAGTTTTACTCGAATAGACTTGGAAGATATCTTCATAAAATAGAATAATATTCTAAAAATAATGCATATTATAAAATAAATTGAAAGCCTATTTTGTAAAAAATCGCAGATACTAATTTCACTTTCCGACATGTACAGAGGAACAAGGAAATGTCTGTATTTGCACTTTTTGCACTGACCGTGCTTCCCCTTATTTTTACACCTGGACCAGATATGCTATTTATCCTGTCTCAAGTGATGGGTAAAGATGCAAAAGCAGGCATGATGGCGACTATAGGGGTATGTTGCGGTTATCTGGTGCATTCGATTCTGGTGGCGTTAGGAATTGCAGCAATTATTGTGTCTTTTCCAGTGCTGTTTGAAACTATTCGCTGGTTAGGAATTGCTTATCTGTTATTTCTGGCATTCAGTCTGGTGAAATCGGTATTTAGCAAAAATACGCTGACCATTGAAAAGAAATCATCCAGTAATCCGGTAAAAAAAGGGTTCATTACTGCGTTACTGAATCCGAAAGGCATGTTGATTTACTTTGCAATCCTGCCGCAGTTTATAGATAAAAATGGGAATACGGTGAGCCAGGGTTTAATTCTGTCTTTTATCTTTATTGCTATGATCTTTGTAGTGTATTGTGCCTTAAGCCTTTTATTCGCCCGACTTACCCGTTCGGCTCAGATTGATGAACGTAAGCAAAAGTGGATTGATGGGACTTCAGGTGGTTTATTGGCACTCGCTGCTTCATGGCTAATCATTAATTAATGAGCTATAAAATTCACCAATGTTCATCAAATAAGTCATAAATTCGTTTTAAAAATTTAAAAGCACGTGATCACAGCGTGCTTTTTTAATATATTTCCTTATAAAAATTATTTTTTGCTATTTCATTGATCTATTTATAAGAGGGAATTTTGACCAAATCTGAAATAATGAATCGAACCCATCACCATATGTCAGAAATGACAGATTTAGATAGGAGTAATTTGTATTCTTTATAATAATAGTGACAAGAAATGAAATTAAATTTTATAAAATAGATCAAATCTTTTGATGTGCATAATCAAATAAAAAGATACTAAAAATCAATGGTTAAATTTTAAATAAAATGATGGGAATTTGTTCTATATAAATGTCAAATCTTGAAATGTGAACGCGACGTTCAAGGAAAATTACGCATTTTTACACCCTATTGGTGAATTGTGACTTGACCGAAATGCCGAACGCATTGCAAGATAGGGCACCTAAAAAAATTTAAGTGAAGAGTTATTATAACTTTTCTAAATATTTACATTTGCTAAAACAGCCGAGGATTACATGAAGGCTCTTGTTGCTGTAAAACGTGTGGTTGATGCCAACGTTAAGGTTCGCGTTAAGCCGGACAACAGTGGTGTTGACTTAACAAACGTTAAAATGTCAATTAACCCATTCTGTGAAATCGCAGTGGAAGAAGCGGTTCGTTTAAAAGAAAAAGGAACTGTTTCAGAAATCGTTGTTGTTTCTATTGGTCCTAAAGAAGCTCAAGAACAAATCCGTTCTTCTATGGCTCTTGGTGCTGACCGCGGTATCCTGGTTGAAGCTGATGACAGCCAATTAGGTGCGTTAGAAGTAGCGAAAATTCTTAAAGGCGTTGTTGAAGCTGAACAACCGCAATTAATCCTTCTTGGTAAGCAAGCGATTGATGATGACTCTAACCAGGTTGGTCAGATGCTTGGTGCACTTCTAGGTGCAGGCCAGGGTACTTTTGCTTCTGAAGTGAAAGTTGAAGGCGACAAAGTACAAGTGACTCGTGAAATCGATGGTGGTTTACAAACTGTTGAATTGAACTTGCCAGCAATCATTACCACTGACTTACGTTTGAACGAGCCACGTTATGCTGCTCTTCCAAACATCATGAAAGCGCGTAAAAAACCGCTGGATACTAAGTCACCTGCAGATTTCGGTGTAACCACTACAACTAAACTGAAAACAGTAAAAGTTGAATCTCCTGCAGAGCGTAAAGCTGGTGTACAAGTGAAGTCTGTAGACGAACTTGTAGAAAAATTGAAAAACGAAGCGAAAGTGATCTAATACAGAAGGATAAAAATCATGAGTATTTTAGTTATCGCTGAGCACGACAACAAAGCATTAAACGCTGCTACTTTAAACGTTGTTGCTGCGGCGCAAAAAATCGGTGGTGATATCACTGTATTGGTTGCTGGTTCTGGCGCTCAAGCAGTTGCTGACCAAGCGGCTAAAGTTGCTGGCGTAAGCAAAGTATTGCTTGCGGATGATGCTGCTTATGCAAACCAGTTGGCTGAAAATGTAGCGAAACTGGTTGCTGAATTGGGCAAAGCCTATAGCCATATTCTTGCTGCTTCTACCACGACTGGTAAAAACATCCTGCCACGTGCAGCTGCATTACTAGACGTAAGCATGATCACAGACATCATTGCTGTTGATTCTGCAAACACATTCAAACGTCCGATTTATGCAGGTAACGCGATTGCAACTGTAGAATCTTCTGAATCAGTTGTTGTTGCAACTGTTCGTGGTACTGCATTCGATCCAGTTGCTGCTGAAGGTGGTTCTGCTGCTGTTGAAGCTGCTACAGCGACTGGTGATGCTGGTATTTCTAAGTTCATTAACGAAGAAATCGTTAAATCTGAACGTCCAGAATTAACAGCTGCTCGTATCGTTGTTTCTGGTGGTCGTGGTGTTGGTTCTGGTGAGAACTATCACAAAATCCTTGATCCACTAGCTGACAAGCTAGGTGCTGCTCAAGGTGCATCTCGTGCGGCTGTTGACGCAGGCTTCGTTCCTAACGATATGCAGGTTGGTCAAACTGGTAAGATCGTTGCGCCTGACCTGTACATCGCTGTCGGTATTTCTGGTGCCATCCAGCATTTGGCGGGTATGAAAGAGTCTAAAGTGATCGTTGCGATCAACAAGGACGAAGAAGCACCAATCAATGCAGTCGCTGACTACTGGTTAGTAGGTGACTTGAACACTGTTATTCCAGAATTAGTATCTAAAATCTAATTCCTGAATACAGTTTAAAAAGACGCTCTTGCGTGAGCGGTAAGTGAATACTTACTGCTCTGTTCAGGGGCGTTTTTATTTATAATGAAAAATGAATAAAATAATAATGAAACTTTTTATATTGCCTGTATATCAGCCTTTAATCGAAAATGCTCGATTTTATCGATTGTTTTGTTCAACTCTAATACTATTTGTTCTTGCTGTATTGGCTTATTTGATCATCTTAATACAGATCGCTGGACTGTGGCTTATTTTTGCTGCCTGTAGTTTTGCAGGATTTATCCATCTGATCTATTTGAATGCGCTTTCAGATGCACAGGTGCTTGCGAAAGCAGAGCAATGGATCGAGCTTGATAATCAGCGATTTCAGAACAGTGCTTATGGTATTCAAGGCGATGCGCTGATGGTATTGGCGCTTATTTTCCCTTTTGTATTATCTACATGGTTGTTGTATGGATGTTCTAAATTATTTACAAATTAAGTATGAAAATTTGAATAATGATTAGAAAATTGGACTGAAAATAAAGATTGGATGTGTTGCTTTTGGCACTTAATAGGGTAGGTATTAAGCGAGCTTTAGAAGATTTAAAAGTAATACTAATATTCATATTTTAATTTACTTGCCGGTTTGGCGGCGTCTCCCTGTGAACTTTGATGGCCTGTCGCCCTGATGCATGCTGGTGATGTTGATTGTCGTCCAGTATTTAATTACCTGGCTATTGGTGCAGCTGGATTGCATGCAGGTAAATTGTCTGTGTATGCTTGATCAGCAGAAAGAAACAGTGGATTCAGTACAAGATATTTCCGTGCATAAAATGCGATAATTCAAGCTAAGAATGAACCTCTGTGTGCAGAGGTTTTTTTATGCGTTAAAAATTGTGAAGTGGTTAAAATTTCTACTAAAAATCCTTTGGATAGTTGGGGCTGAAACGGCTTAATTTAGCCTGATTTATGCTATACTGTCCGACTGAATTTTAAATATTGGTTCAGCGTTTTTTGAACCAATTTATAGCTGGATTTACGACATATAAATACAGGTCAAACAGGGCCTGTAGAATAAGGAGTATGCATGAGCGTATCGGAAATTAGACCGATTGCCATTGAGGATGAACTTAAAAGCTCATATCTCGATTATGCGATGAGCGTGATTGTGTCACGTGCATTGCCAGATGTACGAGATGGTTTAAAACCGGTTCATCGTCGTGTGCTTTTCGCAATGCACGAATTAGGCAATGACTATAACAAAGCATATAAAAAATCTGCACGTGTAGTCGGTGACGTGATTGGTAAATATCACCCGCATGGTGATTCTGCCGTTTATGAAACGATTGTCCGTATGGCACAAGACTTTAGCTTGCGTTACCAGTTGGTTGATGGCCAAGGTAACTTCGGTTCTGTCGATGGTGATAGTGCAGCGGCAATGCGTTATACCGAAGTACGTATGCGTAAGCTGACCCATGAGCTCCTTGCTGATCTTGAAAAAGATACAGTGGAATGGGAAGACAACTACGACGGTTCTGAGCGCATTCCACAAGTCATGCCTACGCGTATTCCTAACCTGTTGATTAATGGTGTTGCTGGTATTGCCGTAGGTATGGCGACCAATATGGCCCCGCATAACATGACTGAAGTCATCAATGCGTGTTTAGCCTATGCCAATGATCCAAATATCAGCATTGAAGGGCTGATGGAACATATTTCGGGTCCAGATTTCCCTACTGGTGGTATTATTTACGGTAAATCGGGTATTGTAGATGCCTACCGTACCGGTAAAGGCCGTTTGCATATCCGTGGTAAATACCACATCGAAGAAGATGCCAAAACTGGTCGTAGCACGATTGTATTCACTGAAATTCCTTATCAGGTCAACAAAGCGAGAACCATTGAGCGTATTGCTGAGCTGGTAAAAGAGAAAAAACTCGAAGGGATTTCTGAACTTCGTGACGAATCTGATAAAGAAGGGATGCGTATTGCGATTGACCTGAAGCGTGGTGAAAATGCTGAAGTAATCGTGAACAACCTGTTCCAGAATACCCAGTTAGAAAACTCATTCAGCATCAACATGGTTTGTCTGGACAATGGACAACCGAAGCTGATGAATCTGAAAGACATCATTGCGGCATTTATCCGTCACCGTCAAGAAGTCGTGACACGTCGTACCATGTTTGAGTTACGCAAAGCACGTGAACGCGGTCATATCCTGGAAGGTTTGACGGTTGCACTTGCCAATATTGATCAGATTATTGAAACCATCAAGACTTCTGCAAACCCGGCTGAGGCACGTGAGCGTTTACAAGCGGGCGAGTGGGCAGCAGGCGGTGTAGCAGCATTACTTGAAAAAGCAGGCGCGGTTTCTGTACGCCCTGACGAAATTGAAGGTGAAGATCCTAGCCGTCCATTTGGTATTGATGGCGATATCTATCGTTTATCACCGACCCAAGTAAACGCGATCATGGAGCTACGTCTCCATCGCTTAACAGGTCTTGAACAAGATAAGCTGCAAGCTGAATATTCTGAAATTCTCGCGCAAATTGCTGAATATACTGCTATCTTGAATGACTTTAATTTATTGATGAATGTCATTCGTGAAGAGCTCGCTCTGATTCTTCAGCAGTATGGTGATGCACGTAAGACCGATATCGTTGAATCACGTATCGACTTCTCTCGTGAAGATTTGATTCCTGAAGAGCAAATGGTGCTGACAGTTTCAAAAACTGGTTATGCAAAAACTCAACCATTGTCTGACTACGCGGCTCAGCGTCGTGGTGGCCGTGGTAAGTCTGCAACCAGCATGAAAGAAGACGATTACATCCAGCATATGGTGGTTACTTCGAACCATGCAACCGTGCTTTGCTTCACCAATGTCGGTAAGGTTTACCGTCTGAAAGTCTACGAAGTACCACAAGCCTCTCGTGGTGCCAAAGGTCGTCCAATGGTGAACTTGCTGCCACTAGATGACAACGAAACCATTACTGCAATCTTGCCAGTGATTGATGCACCGAAGAAATTCAAAGAACGTTTGGCAGACTTTAAAGCATTTGTAAAAGCTAATGCTGCCCAGCTGCAAAGCAACGAAGTGATCAACAGTCACTTTGCTGCATTAGAAGCTGCACTTGCTGAATCTGAAGAGGGTGCAGATGATATTTCTGATGCACTGCGTGTTCAGTTGAAAGAATTGGGCTTGGCGCTTTCAACTACTGATCTTGATGATGACATTATCAATGACTTTGCTCAGCAAGCTGAAGCTGTTCGCAAGAATTTCTATGTGTTTATGGCGACCGAGTACGGTACGATTAAACGTGTAGAACTGGAACAGTTCTCGAATGTTCGTTCAAACGGTTTGCGTGCGATTGAACTGAATGGTGATGACACCTTAATTGGTGTTGCGATTACTGACGGTGAACAGCAAATCATGTTGTTCTCGAACGAAGGTAAAGCCATTCGCTTTGCAGAAACTGATGTACGTTCAATGGGTCGTTCAGCCAAGGGTGTGCGCGGTATGCGTGTGACCATCGGTGCTTCGCAAGTTGAAGATGCAGAAGATGCAGAGGTTGAATCTGATGATGAGGATGCAACTGAAGCGAACTTCATTAGCCGTATCGTATCTCTGGTAGTGGTGCCTGAAACGGGTGAAGTACTGTGTGCCTCTGCAAATGGCTATGGTAAACGTACGCCTGTAGATGACTTCCCAACCAAAAAACGTGGCGGTAAGGGCGTGATTGCGATCAAGACCTCTGAACGTAACGGTGAGCTAGTGGGTGCAGTGGCAATTGATGCATCTAAAGAGTTGATGCTGATTTCTGATGGCGGTACTTTGGTTCGTACCCGTGCATCTGAAGTGGCACAAACTGGCCGTAATGCACAAGGTGTTCGTCTGATCCGTCTGGCTGAAGATGAAAAACTGGTTGGTGTAGAAGCGATTGAAGCCGTTGAAGATGAAGAATTGGATGTATTGGAAGAAACAGAAGTTTCTGAAGATAATCTGGCTGAAACTCCTGAGGCTGTAGATGCAGCGCAAAATGGCGAAAATACAGCAGAAGACTAAGCCTTCAATTCTTATAAAAAGGGCGCTTCGGCGTCCTTTTTTACAGACTTTACTGGAAATGACCATGATGAAAACTAAATTGATGTCACTTGCTGGGCTAGCTCTTCTTGCCGGTTGTAGCACTACCGAACAGGTAGCAGATCCAAGTACAGCCCAAGCCCAGGCAGCAGAAATTGCCTATAACGACTTGCGTGATGGTAAGTATGAAGAATTTTTAAGTTATCTGGATCCGAAATTACAGCAGTATTTTCAGGAAAATCAGAAAACCATGAAGAAGTTTTCGCATTCCATTCCTGAAGGTGAGTATAAGTCTAAGACCTTGATGGTAAAAACTTTTGTTGAAAAATCAGGTCAACCAAGTGAATACAAGGTCAGCTATGAAATCGCTTATCCAAACAATCTGGTGCAATACGATGTCAGCTTTGACAAGCCCAACGGCAGTAGCAAAATCCAGAACTTTTATATCCGCGTATATGGGGAATAAGCTTTTAGCTTAACAGGGTTCAAGCTTATTTAATGCGTGAGCATAGGCGATAATAGCCTAAGCTAAAGCAAAAAAATCCAACAATCAGCAGATAGGCGAGTTTCCCTAAAATCATGCTGGTCGTTACGCCCATCTGATTCAGTTGAATAAACATCTGTACGATCTGTGTGGAAGGTAAGGCCTGTCCAAACATTTGCATCCAGACGGGCATCGCAGCATGTGGCCAGGCGACTCCGGACAGCATAAATAAGGGAATTGAGGTAAAGACAATAACATGTCCGGCACGCTCTGGCATATCCAGAAAACTGGCGAACAGGGTCGTGATGCCGATTATGCAGAATACAAAAACCAGAACAGCCAGCAGCATGCCCCAGAAATTCCCGCCACGTGGATAGTCAAACAACCAGAAGGTGAAACCAAACAGGTAGTAGCATCCCAGACAGCCAATGGTCAAAATTGCCAGACTGATTCCACATAAGGTCGTCAAATTGATCACCTGTTTATTTTCACGATACAGTGCAATCAACATGCTGAGCCCCAGAAAAATCGTCTGATGAATAATCAGTGGGGCAACCGCTGGAAATACATAGCTTCCATAGCCAGAAAGTGGATTAAATAGTGGAATCTGGTGAATCGATAGGGCAGGAGAGAAATGCGAAATTTCGCTAAAGCGTTCTGCATATTCACTTAAGGTATTTTCGACAGAACCAACCAGGCCTAAACCGATCTGTTTGGTAATCAGGAAATTCGCTGCACTTAAATACAGCCCAATCCCGCCATTTTCACCATGTCGAATGGATTGTGAAAGGTTGTCTGGTAATAATAAAATCCCGTCAGCCTTTTGAGCCTCTACCCACTGTTTGGCCTCCGCAAAATTTCCAGTGACTGCCTTGATCTGTACATTCGGGCTTTGGCTAACATGACTGATAATAGTATTGGTTAAGTTGCTTTGCTCTTCATCGACAATAATAATGGGCAAGGCTTCGGCGTGTTCAGCCTTATACGCGGTTGGATAGAAAAAGCTGTAAAACAGTACAGATAGGATTAACGGGCTTTGTTGCACAAACCTATCTGTAAAGGCTTTTTTAGCGATATAATTTTCAAATGAAGAAGCCTACACACAAAATCTACCGCACAACCAATTGGCCCGCATATAACCGAGCA
>NZ_JBQEOL010000004.1:0-199184 GCF_052044895.1 Acinetobacter sp. 22323
CCCCTGCGTTCTCGCATTTATACTTGAGCAATGTTTTTAGTGCCGAAAACCCTGTATCTAAAACAGACTTTGCCATTTTAGTTTTGACTAGTTTCCTGGCACTTAAGTCACCCACAACAATTAGTGCATTGTTTTTTACAAGCATGGTGCTTGCTTTGTGCAAATGATCTTTACGACAATTTGCAATCTTAGCGTGTAAGGTACGAACACGCTTTTTATTCCTTGATCGTTGAGCAATCCCTAATTTCTGCTCGTACTTCCGATAGAATTTAGGGTTTGTGATCACTGTGCCATCAGAGCAGGTGGCAATATCTTTTAAACCTAAATCAATGCCTATGGCTTTGGTTGCTATTGGTTTTTCTTGTTTAGATGATTCAACCACGAGGCACACATACCAGCGCCCACGACTATCTTCAACAAATGAGCCAGTTTTAACCTTGTATTTGCCTATACCATAACTGTCCCATAAGTTGAATTTAGTTTTCCCGTACTCAACCCAGCCATCGGCATACTTGAATCCTGATTTTTTAAATGGTATCCAACCCAAAGATCGTCTTGCTGATTTTTTGTTGCTTACACGCCATTTCAGCTTTGCTTTTTTAAATTGCTTTCTTCGGGTAATAAGTTCTTCTGTAATGGCTTGAACAGTTTGACTATGCAGGTTGCATTCCTTAGAAGTACCTTTGGTGTATTCTGCAATATCGTATGCCGATAGAAATTCACCCTTACGCTTGAGATGTTTAAATCCTAAATCATTCACATAATTCCAAACAAAATTCACCTCAGATGCCAATTGGTCTAGCACCTTGCAATGTTTGTTTCTTATACGTAATTTAAGTGTTTTCATCATTAGAATATATTTAGTCTATGAACAATAGTCAAGAAATTAGAACAGGCCGTCACTGTGTCTTTAATATGCACATTCACTTGGTATTTGTAGCGAAATATCGTAGAGATGTTTTCACCAATGCCATGCTTGAAACGATGCGTGAAGTATTTGAACGTGTCTGCTTAGACTTTGAAGCTGAATTGATAGAATTTGACGGTGAACATGATCATGTACATTTGCTCGTCAATTATCCACCTAAAGTCGCCATTTCTAGTTTAGTGAATAGCTTAAAAGGTGCGTCTAGTCGCATTCTACGCACTAAGCATCCTGAAATTAAGAGCAAATTATGGGGCAATGCCCTGTGGTCCCCAAGTTACTTCGCTGCGTCATGCGGAGGTGCGCCAATCGGAATTATTAAACACTATATTCAGCAACAGCAAACACCGCATTAATGGCTTACGCCAGTCGCTTATATCCTCGGGCTGAACCCCGAAGTTTTACGCTCCAACGAATAAATTGAAGCATTGCTTTCGACCCACTCAAATAGCTGAAACAGTTCCGCACCTAGATACTTTCGGCAATTATTCGGAGTATTGGAGGTGACAATTGCCATGCGAACGCCCTGCTGTTTGAGATGGCGAAGCAAATCCGCAATACCTTCAAACAATTCTGGCATTTTGCCACTACGACGCATCTCCCGTTTACAGTCATACATTAAGCGAAAGGTCTGAAATATTGACAGATTGAGTGCCTGACGGATCTGTCGTGGTGGTAAAGCTCTTAAATGCTCGACCTGATCTTTATGCATCAATGCATAGCGATATTTACCGGCAAAGCAATTCAGCAACTCGATAAACTGTTCAAAGGAATCAACCAGAGTACCATCTATATCAAAAATGACCAGCTGATAGGGTACAACGCGATTATTTAAAAAAGCCATAAGCCAGTCATCCAGCAATTTATGCCAAGTTTAAAAAATATATCTTTTCTCTACTCATATTCACTCATATTTGTAATGTTTATCACTGTAATCCTGATCAAAATTATTTCGGCACAAATAATGTGCGGCATAGTTGAGTTATTTTTTAGGCTTTAAACTGATAGCAGAAACTAGACTGTCTATTTTATGGCTATAAAATAAAAAAGCCCTGCAAGTGCAGGGCTTTTTTCGCTCAATGAGTGCTTACTTTTTCTTTTTAGGACCAAGCAGCATACCCATTTGACGGCCTTCCATTTTTGGAGACTGTTCAACTACACCAATTTCCGCTACATCAGCTTCAATTTTTTGTAATTGAGCCAGACCCAACTGTTGGTGAGCCATCTCACGACCACGGAAACGAAGCGTGATTTTTACCTTGTTGCCTTCTTCAAGGAACTTGATAATTGCACGCAGTTTTACGTTGTAATCACCTACATCAGTACCAGGGCGTAGCTTGATTTCTTTCACCTGTACTTGATGTTGTTTTTTCTTCGCTTCTTTCTGCTTTTGTTTAAGATCAAACAAATGCTTGTTAAAGTCCATGATTTTACAAACAGGTGGCTCAGCATTTGCTACGATCTCTACAAGATCAAGCTCTACGCTTTCTGCTGCACGTAAAGCTTCAGTTAAGCTTACTATACCTTTTTGCTCACCATTTTCGTCTACAAGACGGACTTCTTTCGCACGAATTTCATCATTCAACGCAGGACGGTTTGATTTGTTACCGCCCTGTTGATTACGGTCAGGCTGTTTAATCGCTGTTACTCCACAATGTACCGGCCGCGTTCGGCAACGGCTGTTTTTACCAGATCAACGAAAGCATCGATTGACATGGTACCCAAATTTGTTCCTGAGCGTGTACGGACATTTACCGTACCTTCCTCTACTTCACGGTCCCCAAGTACCAGTAAGTAAGGAATACGCTCTAAAGTACGTTCACGAATCTTAAAGCCGATTTTCTCATTTCTCAAGTCGGAAATCGCGCGGATACCGCTTTCTTTAAGTTTTGCGACGACTGACTCACAAGCCTCGGCTTGAGAATCGGTAATATTCATGACACACGCCTGAATTGGTGATAACCAAGGTGGCATAAAGCCTGCGTAGTGTTCAATAAGTATACCAATAAAACGCTCGAAACTGCCAAGAATTGCACGATGTAACATTACTGGCTGATCACGGTCGTTGTCTTCGGTCACGTAAGATGCATCTAGACGTTCTGGAAGGTTGAAGTCACATTGAATCGTACCGCATTGCCATACACGGCCCAAGCAGTCTTTCAATGAGAATTCGATCTTCGGACCGTAGAACGCACCCTCACCTGGCTGCAATTCCCACTCCAGACCAGCAGCATCTAAAGCATCTGCCAAAGATTTTTCTGCCATATCCCAAAGTGTATCATCACCAACACGTTTTTCAGGACGAGTTGACAACTTCATTTGTACTTCTTCGAAGCCAAAATCTTTGTATACATCGAGTGTCAATTTGATAAAGTCTGCAACTTCAGTACCGATTTGCTCTTTGGTACAGAAAATATGTGCATCATCTTGGGTAAAGCCGCGAACACGCATAATCCCATGTAAAGAACCTGATGGTTCGTTACGGTGACATGACCCGAATTCTGCCAGACGTACCGGAAGATCACGGTATGACTTTAAGCCTTGGTTGAACACTTGTACGTGACAAGGACAGTTCATTGGCTTCACCGCATAGTTACGATTTTCAGAATGCGTCGTAAACATGTTGTCTGCATAGTTGGCAGCATGGCCTGATTTTTCCCATAACGTGAAATCAACCACCTGTGGTGTGCGGATTTCTTCGTAGCCATTGTCCTGCTGAACTTTACGCATGTACTGTTCAAGAACCTGGTAAATGGTCCAGCCATTCGGATGCCAGAACACCATACCCGGTGCTTCTTCCTGCATATGGAACAAGTCTAGCGCTTTACCGATTTTACGGTGATCACGTTTTTCTGCTTCTTCGATACGTTTTACATAAGCAGCAAGCTGTTTTTTGTCCGCCCACGCTGTACCGTAAATACGTTGTAACTGTTCATTTTTCGCATCACCGCGCCAGTAAGCACCCGAGATTTTAGTCAGCTTAAACGATTTTAAGAATTTAGTATTTGGAACGTGCGGACCACGGCACATATCCAAATAGTCTTGATGGTAATACAAGCCCATTTGTGTTTCTTCAGGCATGTCTTCGATCAGACGGAGTTTGTATTCTTCGCCACGCGCAGTGAATTCTTTGATCACTTCATCACGTGGTGTCATTTTTTTGATGACATCGTAGTCTTGATCGATGAGCTTTTTCATACGCTCTTCAATCGCTGCCATATCGTCTAGAGTAAATGGACGTGGCATCCAGATGTCATAGTAGAAACCTTCTTCAATGACTGGACCAATTACCATTTTTGCTTCTGGGAACAATTGCTTAACAGCATGACCCACTAGGTGTGCGCAAGAGTGACGAATGATATGAACACCATCTTCGTCTTTCGGCGTAATAATCTGTAAGGTTGCGTCTTCAGTAATAAGATCACAAGCGTCTACTAAACGATCGTTCACACGACCTGCAACAGTATTTTTTGCTAGACCAGGACCGATGCTTTGAGCAACTTCCATCACAGATACGGCTTGATCAAACTGTTTTTGATCGCCATTTGGCAAAGTGATAATTGGCATATGAAATCCTTAAGGAGTGATGCCCCGTACAATGGAGCATGTCACCGCGAGATTATGATCGAGGAGAACCTCAAAAGATAAAAACGGTGGATAAATAAAAATCGCCTAGAATTTTACACGTCTCGGGCCATTTAATAAACCGTTAATCCTTTTTTCTCGGCTGAAAACATGCTTTGCTGCCAATCCCTTGCAGGATATTCAGAATGACTTGGGAGATAGCCACCATGATCCATCCTGTTATTCCCTAAAATTCTCCCACTTTTGATATTGTCCCTGCTCATAAGCATACAGCGAAGCAAATTGTGGCAGAATCGATTCACTTTGGGCGGGCCGGAAAAATACATAATCATCGACCTGAATCCGGCAACTAGATGGAATCTGCAACAATTCCTGATTACTACTGCGTCCATACAGTAAATGTGGCTTCGCACCTGGCGGATAGATACATTTCCCGCGCCAGTAACCACCATAAATACATACCGCCCGTTGCCGCGGTTGAAACCGCTTTAATCGCTCTAATCCAGGTAACTGAATTTGGTCCAGCACTTTCAATACTGGTGCAGCAATCCATAAAGCCGGTTGCATGGGCTCTAGGCCTTCCAGATCAAAATCAGTTGGCTTGAGCAACATTGAACCGAAGGATACATCATTACAGACCGTCTGGATAAAGTGGTGATGCAAGGTACCACTTCCCGCTCCATTCAGACAAAGAGCAGACAGATCCAGCTCAGGCAGCATCTGGCACATGACATTCATGAAGTTCATATAACACTGTTGAGATTTCTGATAGCTCTGGATGGGAGGAAATAATGCACTAGGCAACTTAGAAACATGAGCATCGTAACCCATCAGACCACTTAAACTCAGATATTCCGAATGGCTTTTGATAATCGCCAGGCAGTGCATAAACTGCTCTAGATCTGACAACCCACCACGATGAAGGCCAATATCAATTTCCAGATTGATCCGCAGCTGTAGATTCCGCTCCTTGGCATATGTCAGATAATTTTTCAGACGCTCAGCTGAATCAATCAGTCACTGCACTTTCGGCAGATGCTCAGCCTGATCTTCGGTAAAGCTTTTCAGGCATTGCAAAGGCACTGGCTTGCCCATCAGAATATCTGCCTGCGTATAGGCTTGCAGGATATGGACCGCATGCGGAAGATGGAACACCATAAAAGACTGGGTATTAAAGGCTTTAGCAATTCGTTTTAGCAATATTGAATTGGCTAATGATTTCACCACCAGACGCGGTTTCAGATGGGTCGGCATCTTATGTTGTAACCAGTCAATATTCTGTTCCAGCTTAGACAAATCCAGAATCAATTGAGGTTGTCCATTTCCTTGCTCATGCAGAGTTTTCTGGAGTTCCTGAAAGTAGTCAAGATATAGCATACTGTATTCCTCCTCAGCTCATTCAAGATGGAATGAACAGGCGCTCCAGATAAGGATTGAGCCATTTATCCTGTGGATCAAGGGATTTTCGTAACTGCATAAACTCATCCCATTTCGGATAGAGTTCACAAAGCTGTCGGGCTTCCAGCGAATGCAGCTTGCCCCAGTGCGGGCGTCCTCCGTATTTTCTGAAAATCGGTTCTACCAGATCAAAAATCACCTGATAATCCTGTTTGTAAAATTGATGTACGGAGATCGAAACTGAATCTTGTTGATAAAATGGACTTAGCCAGATATCGTCCCCACGTACATAACGAAATTCAATTGGAAAAAATACCGGCGCTTTCTGTTGCTGTAGTATTTCCATAACCTCCTCAAAACAGGCCAGTCCCTGTTTCACCGGCAGCTGATATTCCATTTCATTAAAACGGGTATTACGTACACTAGGAAAAATACGGCTGGACCAGTCCACTGCTTTCGATGGCCGGATCGCTATATTTAACAGACGCTGTAACCAGGGATTCAGTCCTGGCCAAATTCGATTCAGCTCACAGCACATGTTCAACATGAAGTCCTCATCCAGCCAACCATCCGGTCTTGCCTGTGCTTCTTCCTGGGTTTCATCCAGACTTTTTAGAATGACATTATCGCTATGGGTAAAGGCCCAGAACTCTATATGCCGGTGCTGATGCTTCCATTTATCGATGCTTGCATATAGATCGGTGAGTGAGCAAAGTCGAATCTGCTCCTGCAACCTGTACATGGGCCGGTTTTGTAGCTGGATACGGGTCATAATGCCCAGACTGCCACATGCCACCCGTCCTGCAGCAAAGATATCTGCATTCTGCTCAGAGTTACAGCATAGCAAGTGACCGTCCGCAGTCAGCAATTCAAATTCAGAAACCAGAGCAGAAAGACAAGGTAACTCCACCCCGGTTCCATGCGTACCTGTAGCAATGGCACCTGCCAGACTTTGCCGGTCGATATCCCCTTGGTTTGCCAATGCCTGATCAATGGTGGCCAGCTTCTCACCCACATCATACAAACGGGTCCCGGCCCAAAAGGTACTGCGACACTGTTCTCGATCATAGTCACACATCCCTTTAAGCTGATCTAGGCAAACCAGCACGTCGCTGGTTTTTGCCAAGGCACTAAAGGAATGGCTTGCACCCACAACACGTAATTTTGGATAGACACGCACAAGCCCCTGCAGCATCTCAATGCTGTAAGGATGAAAAATACTGGGACTGGATCGCTGGGAACCTGACCAGTTGGCCCACATCTCTGCACGTGCTATCTCCATAGCGGCTTCCTTTTACCCGGTTTTAAGTCAATAAAACCCGGACATAATTGCTCTTATTTTTGTTGTTATGAATATCTTTTTATTTAGAAATCATCATGCAGTCATTTAGAGAAACAAGTCAATTTTAAAGTCTATGTAAATTTGTAAAACTCGTTTTTTTATAAATACTTGCAAAATAATTTGATTTTATTAGTCACTAATCCACAAAAATAAAAGCCAGTCATTTTATCTATTTGCGCGGGTCTTTGAAGCTAAATTTCACACCGGATTCTATTTAACCCAACTTTATTCTGTTTATTATAGTGACAGACATGTAAAGTAACAGTTCATTTTATCCATCAAAGTTCAATAAAAACAAAAATATAGATATTAAAAGCTTGATCTTTCATTCACGCTCGACTAAAGCATAAATGTCACAATCACTAAAAATTGCTAGATTTAGAGTAATTAAATAATAATTATTTATTCAGGGAGTAGAACAATGGGCAGTGCATATGATGAATTACCACGCACACCAGCAAACTTTGTAGCGCTTTCACCTTTACGCTATCTAGAACGTGCGGCCTATATCTATCCCAACCAGAATGCCATTATTCATGGCCAGCGTGAAATTACCTGGCGTGACACTTATCAGCGCTGTCGTCGGTTCGCTCACCAGTTGCAACAGCTTGGTGTAGGCAAAAATGATACCGTATCTGTCCTTTTACCTAACGTCCCAGCCATGATTGAGGCGCACTTTGCTGTTCCGATGGCAGGTGCTGTACTGAATACCTTAAATACCCGTTTAGATGCCAAGACTTTGGCTTTTATGCTAGAACATGCGGAAACTAAAGTTCTACTTGTCGATCCTGAATTTACTGCTGTGGCGCAGGAAGCGCTGGCACTGATCAAGCAGGATATTTATATCATCGATGTAGCAGATGAGAACTATGAAGAAGCTGCTGATCGTATTGGCCAGATTGAATATGAAAGCTGGCTGGCTCAAGGCGATGCCAATTTTGAATGGCACTTGCCACAAGATGAATGGGACGCAATCAGCCTGAACTATACTTCAGGTACAACTGGCAACCCAAAAGGCGTGGTTTATCATCATCGCGGTGCGTATATTAATGCAGCCAGCAACATTATTGCCTGTGGCATGATGCCACGTGCAACCTATCTCTGGACCCTGCCATTATTCCACTGTAATGGCTGGTGTTTTGCCTGGACCATGGCGGCCAACGGCGGAACCAATGTCTGCTTACGCAAAGTTGATCCTGAACTGATCTTTCAGCTGATTGCCACACATAAAGTCGATTATTTCTGTGGTGCACCAATTGTCCTGTCGATGCTCATCAATACACCGGAAGAGAAAAGAACCAAATTTGATCACCGTGTAGAAGTTATGGTGGCAGGTGCTGCGCCTCCAGCAGCCATCATTGAAGGTATGCGCAATATTGGTATCAATGTAACCCACGTCTATGGTTTAACCGAGACATATGGTCCTTCTGCCCTATGTGCATCTCAAGCTGGCTGGTCCGATCTCACCATCCAGGAACAGGCCCAGTTGCACTCACGTCAAGGTGTACCATATCCATTGCAGGATGGTATGAAAGTGCTTGATCCTGAAACCATGCAGGAAGTGCCACATGATGGTAAAACGCTGGGCGAGATCATGTTCCGCGGTAACATCGTCATGAAAGGTTATCTGAAAAATCCGGAAGCTACGGCAGAAGCCTTTGCCGGTGGCTGGTTCCATACCGGTGACCTCGCTGTTTGCCAGCCAGACGGTTATGCCAAAATCACTGACCGCTCTAAAGATGTCATCATTTCTGGTGGTGAAAATATTTCTTCGCTAGAAGTAGAGGAAGTGCTGTATCAGCACCCTGCGATTCTGACTGCAGCGGTAGTCGCCAAACCAGATCCACGCTGGCAGGAAGTGCCGTGTGCCTTTATTGAACTCAAACAGGGCTTCGAAGTTACACCAGAAGAAATTATTGAATTTTGTCGTGAACATTTGGCGCGTTTCAAAGTGCCAAAAGATGTGGTGATTACTGAGATTCCAAAAACTTCGACTGGCAAGCTGCAAAAATTTGTCCTGCGTGAATGGGCCAAAGAACGCTCAACTGGTGAGTTTAGCTAATCCATTATTATTCGATAAAAAAAGGAAGTCATCTCGACTTCCTTTTGATTTCTCATCTAGAACGTCGACCAGCCACTCCATTCCATAAAACGGTATAGCCAGTATTTAAAGAACGAATCTTCTGCATATTGCGTATAGTCCACGCTCATGGCACGACCATTCAGATTTGACCATGCACCGTCAAAATATTGCTGGGCATCCTTGAACACTTCGGCCTGAGGCTGACCTAGCACACGCATATTGGTTTCCAGATTATAGTTTTTCAGATTCCGTACGGTAAAATTAGCCGAGCCTAAAATCATTTCAGCTTGCTGAGCATTGCGCTTCATCAGTATTTTACTATGACATTGCTCTCCTTGAGTACGGCACCAGCGCACATCAATATCTGCTTTATGCAGTTCCCAAGCCACTTGCCGGTTTGGAATCCCGTTTTTCTCACGGCCAAAAGCATCTTTATTTGGATCGAGTAAAACCCGGACTTTGACACCACGTTCATGTGCCGCAATCAGACTTTTAATAATTTTGCGCTCAGATAAATAAAACATCGCCAGATCAATCTGCTCATTTGCTTTGGCTGTCTGAATGAGATTCAGAATCGCATCATAAATAGCTTTTTCAGTCAGCACCTGAACTTGTGGCTGGCTGCTGTCTGCCTGAAAATCCCCGGCGACAATGGCAGGCATATTGGCTTGTGACATCATGCCGACAGATTGCTCTGTTTTCAGGATATCCACAGCGGTGCTACCCCAGACCAATAAACCAATATTGGAATGCCGCGAACTGCCATCATGCGGGTTCATGGATGTGACCAGTGCTTTCCAGCCTTGATCGGTATCCACCACCATAGTTTTGCGATGATTGGCTTTAAAGTTAAACAGCTCAAAATAACTGCGCAGGGTAATTTTTTCTGTTCCAAATGGATTCGGCAACCAGCCCTTTTCCGGATTATTGCCAATGCCCTGGCAACAGATATACCAGAAGCCGGACCAGCTTGGATTGGAAGCCCGCAATGGCATCAGATTGGTTTCAATCACATCAACACCGTGCTGACGTAGGGCTCGATACTGCTCGGATCGAATTCCGCCATAGACCGAATTGATCGGATCGGTAATAAATTTGATTTCGACTTCAGGTTGCAACAGACGTTTACTGATTAAAGCATCCGTCAGTTGTTGACTTAATGCCTGATGTTCCTGCGTAGATGCCCCAGTTTGCTGATTAAATAAAAACATATCAAGCACGATCAGCGATTTGGCTTCTTCAATCATGTTCAGCATTTCATTAAAAATGCGATGATCTAGCTGCTGCTTGCCTTGTGCATCCAGATAAGTCTGATCAGCCAGAAACTTGACTTCGGCATGACGCAGCTTGCCCGTATAATTCAGACCTTCCGGCAAAGGCTTATACGTGTGGTAGATCGCTGAAGCCAGATAACCCACGGCCAGCATACTAATGATCAAAGTCGCATAACGGCGATTCGACCAGTTCAATTTATTGTGAATTCGTTGAAAGATACGCATAAGAAAAAACCTAACCCAATATACTCAGGCTAGGTTTTATCTTATGATTTTTCAAGTAGATTTCAGTGAGATCTAGATGATTTGGTCGATTATTTTCGTAGACCTGTTAGAAATCATACTGCACGCCGACAGTAAAGTTGCGACCGACTTGCGGAATATTGGACAGGAATGAAGTATGTGAATACACCTGATCATCAAGCAGATTGTTGGCTTTGAAATAAACCCGGTAAGCATTTTTATCTGCAATGCTATTGGCATAACTTAAGCCAACATTCACCATATTGTAGCCCTGGGTTTCATTTTCATAACTGGCAATCTTGTCCTGATTAAAGACATGATAATATTCAGCCAGACCTGACCAGCCATCGGCAAAGTCTGCTTCGACTTTGGTTCCTAAGCGGCCCGCGGGTACACGTGGTGCATTTTCACCTTCAATCTTGCCACGCACATAGTCACCAAAAACACTGACTTTATACATGTCATTGATCTGGTAACCTGCCTGTGCCTCAGTCCCATAGAATCTGGCTTTGTCTTGGGTATACTGCACACCGCGTAAATTACCTTTCTGCGCTATTGTTTCGCCATAAATATAATCATCGAACCAGTTGTGATACACATGCACATGGTAATCCAGTTGATCACCTTCATAATGCAGACCCAATTCAAGATTATTTGAAGTTTCTTTATCGAGGTCAGGGTTACCGAGTTCATACGTATTGGTGGCAAAATGCAGGCCATCCGCGTACAGCTCTTGGGCCAAAGGCAAACGCTGCTGATGTGATCCCACCACAGAAAGCTTATAGTTTGGCGCAAATTCCCAATTGGCTGCTGCTGAACCTGAAACACCGGTATCTGAGTAATTTTTTTGAGTTGAATCCACATCAATTTTTTGATGTTCTACTCGTGCACCGAGTTCAACATGCACATCACCGATCTGTTTGTGCTCAAGACCAAATAAACTGTATTTTTCAGTTTTGGTATCTGCCATCAGAACACTGCTATGGGAATGCCCCTCATGTTCATCTGCACCTCCGGCAAGATTAACTTTTTGCTGGCTATATTGAGTACCAATGACCCCTTCCCAACCCGCAACTGGAACGTGTACCAGTTCTAAACGTGCATCATAGCCTTTACTTTTAAAATTACTGATGACTTCATTTTCTTCCAGTTCATCATGTTCATAATCAGTGAAGCTGGCATGGGCACGCAACTTGTCAAAACCGGCAAATGGGTTATTTAACTCAGTGCGCATATCATAACGATGTGATTCCAGATCAACCCATGGACCACCATGTGCGTGTTCTTCTTCAACTGCATTTGGATCCGGTTGTGGTGCTGGGCCATGTCCGCCACAATGTAATTCATTACCATGTGGATGACAGTCATGATATTCATGACTATGCCCTGGCAAACCATATTGGTCTTGGCGGTTACTATAAGATAGACCAACAAAACCACGATCATGAATCCATGATCCGCCAATATTGACTGTTTGTCCTTCTGCAAAAGTATTGTCGACACGGCGTTCTTTATGAAAGTGGGAGTGATCTCCATGCGGCTCTTCGACCACATAATCCGGCGCAATATAATCATTGGCTTTACGCTTTGAGCCTTCTACACGCAAAGCAAAATTTTCACCAATACCCGCTGTCACACCAGCACTTGCTAACTTTTCGTCACTACCTGAGTTATAGCGCAGGCCGACTGTACCTTCCAGACCATCTTCAGGCATCTGGGTCGGAATTTTTTGATCGGTGACATTCACCAGACCACCGACTGTACCAGCGCCATAAAGTAGCGTAGATGGACCGCGAATCACTTCGACTTGTTTCGCCAGAATCGGATCAACGGTGACAGCATGATCCGGAGACAAGGTCGAAACATCAGCAGTTTCTGAAGCATGCTGCAACACTTTCACACGTGGGCCATCCTGACCTCGAATGACCGGACGACTTGCACCTGTACCAAACTGATTTGAATAGACACCCAATTCATCTGCCAGTGCATCACCAATAGTCGTCGCACGCTCAGATAATGCTTTTTGATCCACCACATGATCCGCAACCGCAAAATCTGCTGCGGTTTGTATCAATGGATGGGCCTGAACCTGGATGGTTTCCAGCGTTTGTACAGTTACTGTCGCTTCTTCTTGTTGTGCGAATGCTGATGGTGTAATAACCGCAAAAATAGAGAGTGTTATTAAATTCTTATGAAAAGACATGACCCAAGCTCAAAATGACTAAAATAGAATAATGTTATAATATAACATTTCATTATTTTTGCAATCGTTTACGATAACCAGTGATATATTTTATTAGAATGCTCTTTGAATATTTTTTTATTACATTAAAACATTATCTTTATGCCCTTTACCTTGTCCCATGCTGTACTTGCTCCACCTATTTCACGTTTAAGCGGTAATAGGCTACCTGTTGCTGCGTTAGCGATTGGCTGTATGGTGCCCGATTTACATCGACTCTTTACTTCGAGCAATTCAAATATCACGCATTTATGGTCTTCGCTGATTCATCCAGACCTCTGGTTTGGGCTGGCTTTCTGTAGCATCTGGTATCTGGTTTACCGGCCAGTAACTTACCGTTTCATCGGCATTCAGCATGATTTAAATATTTACAGCATCCTTTCAGCTTTAAGATTCATCTTGGCGATGTGTCTAGCACTGATCATCGGCACAGCCACTCATTTAATCTGGGATGGTCTGACCCACGTCGATTTTCGGACTTTTGCCTTCCATGAAGTTTTAGCACAACAGTTTCAGTTGTTTGGACAAAGTTATCCGCTGCACCGGATTTTACAGATTGGCACGTCCGTGATTGTTTTGCCGTTTATGCTGTGGATGAGTGTGCACTACTATAAAAAGCATCAGCAATATCTGGCAGTCAGCCGAAAAATCAAAGTGTTTGCGTGGAACTTAGTCCTGTTTTCTGTATTGACCGGCCTGTTTTCTGTTTGGGATTATGCCCGCTATATCCCTACAGATATCTGGCAATCGGATCTGTACTATTTTACTGGACGATCTATTAATGAATTTAGTCAGGGCTTTCTGATCACCTTCAGCCTAGGCTGTTTATTGTTTTTATTTTTGGACAGAGGTCGCAGGATGGGTTAGACAAAGCGCTGGCTTTTCGTCTATTCACTTTAAAATGATATTGTTTTTGACCCAGGTTCTTGTGACTACATGCCCAAAGAGGCATAATCCTACCTTTACGAAAAGCGGTACGCTGTTTACGTATTCGCTGACCTTAAACCATATAGTTGGATTTTTAACGCTATGATGCGAACTCATTACTGCGGTTCATTAACCGAAGCTCAAATTGACCAAACCGTAACATTATGCGGTTGGGTTCACCGTCGCCGTGACCACGGTGGTGTAATCTTCCTTGACATGCGTGACCGTGACGGTCTTGTTCAAGTGGTTATTGACCCAGATACTCCTGAAGCATTCGCAACTGCCGATAAATCACGTTCAGAATTTGTATTAAAAATTACAGGCCGCGTACGTCGTCGTTATGCAGGGACTGAAAACGCAAATATCACCAGCGGTCAAATCGAAGTTCTTGGTAAAGAAATTGAAGTTCTTGCTGCGTCAGAAACTCCGCCATTCCCATTGAATGACGAAAATACCAACATTTCTGAAGAAGTACGTTTAAAGTACCGTTTCCTGGACATCCGTCGCCCTGAAATGTTAGACCGTTTACGTTTCCGTTCTAAACTGACTAACCTGATTCGTAACTACTTCGAAGACAATGGTTTTCTTGACGTTGAAACTCCGATTCTCACCCGTGCTACGCCTGAAGGTGCACGTGACTATCTAGTACCAAGTCGTGTTTCTAACGGTAGCTTCTATGCGCTTCCACAATCTCCACAGCTGTTCAAACAGTTGTTGATGGTGGGCGGTATCGATCGTTATTACCAAATCGCAAAATGTTTCCGTGATGAAGACTTACGTGCTGACCGCCAGCCTGAATTCACCCAAATCGACGTTGAAACATCGTTCATGAGTGACGATGACATTATGGATTTGATGGAAACATTGACGATCAAGATGTTCAAAGAACTTCTAGACGTTCAATTCGAAAAATTCCCACGTATGACCTACGCAGATGCAATGCGTGACTATGCATCTGATAAGCCAGACTTACGCATTCCTTTGAAACTGGTTGACGTTGCAGACCTCATGCAAGACGTTGAGTTCAAAGTATTTGCAGGTCCTGCAAAAGATCCTAAAGGTCGTATCGTTGCGCTTCGCGTACCAGGCGCTGGTTCACTGCCACGTAGTGCAATTGATGAATACACTAAATTTGTAGGCATCTACGGTGCACGCGGTTTGGCTTACATTAAAGTCAACGAACTTGAAAAAGGCATTGAAGGTCTTCAATCTCCAATCGTAAAATTCATCGAGCCAATCGTGCTGGATCTATTGAAACGTGTTGGCGCTGAAAATGGCGACATCGTATTCTTCGGTGCAGATAAAGCGAAAGTTGTAAACGATGCCATGGGTGCACTTCGTGTGAAAATTGGTCACGACATGAAACTTGCGACTTGCGAGTGGGCGCCACTTTGGGTGGTTGATTTCCCAATGTTTGAAGAAACTGATGATGGCAAATGGACCTCTGTTCACCACCCATTCACGTTACCAAAATCTAGCGTTGAAGAAGTGAAGAACAACCCAGGCGCAGCGCTTTCTGTTGCTTACGATATGGTGCTTAACGGTACTGAAATCGGTGGTGGTTCACTACGTATTTACAACCTAGAAATGCAAAAAGCGATCTTTGAAGCACTTGGTATTTCTGAAGAAGAAGCAGAAGAGAAATTCAGCTTCTTGTTAAATGCCTTGAAATACGGTGCGCCTCCGCACGGTGGTTTGGCATTCGGTCTTGACCGTTTGGTGATGTTAATGACCGGTGCATCATCTATCCGTGACGTGATTGCGTTCCCGAAAACCAAGACTGCTGAATGTCCATTGACACAAGCACCTGCACCAGTTGAATCAAATCAATTGCGTGATTTGGGTATTCGCTTACGTGAAAAACCAAAAGCTGAATCTCAAGAATAATTCTTGAAGATTTAAGTAAAAAAGCCCTGCTCTGTGCAGGGCTTTTTTATCATGATCTTAGCGATTCATTATAGTTTTAACTAGGGCTTTGAGTATAAAAAATCTTATCCTTTCAGTATGAAAATATAGATGAATTTTCTTAAGCTATTTTTTCATAATATTTTATATTAACCATTAAGTTGCTTTGCTATTTTTGATGATCTCTTAGATTTTTAGGCACTTATATAATTTTCAAGATTAAACCCGCCTATTAAAGAGTCTTTTTTAAAATATGTATTTTCTACTAACTTTTTTAGCTATATTACCTTTACGCATTTTACAATTGTTCGGGTACATCATTGCTTGGTTTTTATATCGAACCAATTCATCTATTCATCGTGTCACACAGATTAATATTCAACTGGCCTATCCTGAACTAAATGATAAACAACAAAAAATATCATTAGAAAAAGTATTCAAAGTCAATGTTTAAGTTATTTGGAATGTATTAAATTTTGGGGAATGTCTACTGCTTATAACCTTTCACGTATCAATCAAATTTATGGCATTGAACATTTCAACCATGCCATCAATGAGAAAAAAGGTGTGATTGTCGTAGTTCCACATTTGGGAAGCTGGGAATTACTAAATGCATGGCTTTGCTCACAAACACAACCCATGATCATGTATAAACCGAATAGAAATAAAGACATCAATCGCTATATTTTGCAGGCTCGCCAGAAAACGAATGCTATTTTAGTCCCTGCAGATGAAACTGGTATAAGAGCTATATTTAAACATTTAAAACAAGGTGGTCTTACTGTTATTTTGCCAGATCATATTCCTAAGCCTTCGGGCGGCATCTATGCAGATTTTTTTAAACAAAACGTTCTTTCAGGAACTATTGTTCCTAAATTAGCTCAAAAAACACAATGTAATGTGGTAGGCATAAGCTGTATTCGTACCAATCGACACAGCTGTTTTGATATTCACTGTAGTTCTATATCGAATAATATTATGTCTAAGGATCTACAAACCAGCGTACTTTGCCTGAATCAACATATGGAACAAATGATTGCAACAATACCTGCACAATATATTTGGTCATATAAACGCTTCAGAAACTGCTATGGTAATCATAACCCATATAAAGCTTAAATTTCCCTAGGTAATTTCTAAGTAATGTATAATTTTAGAAAATAGAATAAATTGAGATTCAGGCCTAAAAATGGCATAATCTTGTTATTCTTTTAAGATGTGGATTGTCTCCCATGGCGATGCGTCCTGCTGTCCGTAACCGTGGCATCATGCTGATTGTGTTTTCAGTCGTTCAATGGTTGTTTATGCGCTATATTCTTGCCAACAATCTTTTCTCTTTAGACACCAATGATCGTATTGTCTACTTCTGCCTTAGCAGTATCATTGGTGCATTTCTGATTTTTGTTGGTTTGATTTATATGGTGTTGAAAGGGAATCCTGATAAAAATTAAAATTTTATTAGCGATAATCTTTACATACTGGTTTTAAATTTTCATCAAATAAGAGATGTTCATGAAACATAAGGCATAATGGATGAAATATCTGACCAAGAATGGAAGTCCAAGGCAATGGATAGCCTTCATTATCACCCATAATATTACCTGGATGTGCTTTCAAGGTTTCAAAATTTTCATCTAATCGCTTATGTAATTCTGTGATCCACAATTCTGTAAATTGTGTATACGGTTTAAAAATATATCCACCATTACCAATAACTAGATTAAAATTTTTCTTCAAATCTTTATTCATTTTTTTTGCATCAATGGGATTAACGAATTTTGTTATATAACCGATATCTTTATATGAGGATTCATGATAGCCAATTGCAAGTACATTATTATCATTATTCAATTTTTCAAATGCTTTTTCCCAATTGTATAATTGAGGTTTGATATCGCTATAGCCTCCACCGAAATGGTGCATAAAATAACATCTTAAATAATCTGATTTATGCACTAAAGAAAGATAAGAATAAGCTGGATGTAGAGGAAAATCTTTTTTTATAAAATTATCCAAATTAGATGGGTTAACTAAAATTACTTCTGCACCAGAATTTTTTTGCAGACTTTTCAAACCTTTTAGTCTATTTTCAGACATAGGGTTATTCCCTGTCCAAAAACAGTAAATAACTTTATTAACTTTAGTTATAGCCTCGGGATTTTTTATTTTATTTTCTAAAAAACGAATATTATATTTTTCTTTTTCATAAAAATATTTTTTATGATAAAAATTTGATAAAAATTTCATAAAAATCTCGTACTCAATTAAATTTAACTTTACAGAAAAGCTTCCAGATATTCTTGATAACTCTGAACAATTCCCTCTTCAATTTCAATTGAATATTAATCTTTTCTTTAGGTACAACTATTTTTCTTGTGCATCTTTCGCCTTGTAACTGGCTTGGCAAAGCTCCCTTAGACAATCTTCCAGCTTGAATAACTAAACTTGGTACCATTTGATAAATTTTATATTCTTTAGATAAAATTTTATCCTCAAATATAATTACATCAATAGGTTTATTTATAAATTTTCCATAAACAGAATTCAAAATTATTTGAGCAGCATTTCTTGACAGAATATACCCTGCAGCACCTAAATGTTTACCTTTTAAGAGTCTTAAAAAACGACAATATCCTATGTTTATAGTTTTCAATGACATAAATGCATTTTTTTCAAATTTTTCTATTTTAATAAAATCAATATTTGAAGGAATCCAAGAAAAATCAGCTAAGAAATGATTGGAATGAATCCCTAAGATCACGTCATCTTCGAATACTGCTATATATTCTAAATTACTCTTTAAAAAATTTTCACATATCACGATATGACTTAAAAAACAAGCTTTCTCAACTTGCGTCAACATATTATCATCAAATTTAATATCAAATTTTTTAGCATATGCATCTACTTCTTTAACTGTTATCGCGTCAAAGAATTTAAAATTTAAATTATGTTTTTCAAACTCATTTGAAATATGCAAGCGCCTCTCATCCGCATCTTTCAAACTAATAACATAATTCATACACACCCTAATAATATTTATTCATATCCCCTAACAATTATAAATTATTTTAAGGTTGAAAACCAACAAAGATTATTAACACAGTAATAAATTTTTATTACAAATAAAAAATAGCAAAATCAATTTATTATACTACTTCAAAATCTCTTAATAAGAATTTCAAGTAGTACTGCCTAAAAAATTATTTAATATAGTAAATCTTGGAATATTTTTTTGAATTTTATTCATAATTCCTACTAATTCATCTATAATTTTTTAAAATATATTTTTATTATATTTTAATAATTTAAGAGTTTTTTACTTCTCTCATTCTACAATTGACTTGGAAGATTATTTATTCCAATTCGATCTTCTTGAATAACTACACATGGGTTTAATTGATAGATAGTTATAAACTTATTTTTATATAAGAATTAAAAATTAGTTGATCAATAGGACGTAAAATTTTTTTACTACATACTTGATTTAGTATTTGTTTAGCCATTGATTTTGAAATAATATAACCTGCTGTTCCTAAATGTTTACCTTTCGACCTTCTTAGAGACAGATTTTTATTAAAACTAATTCTTTGGAAATCCATTAAAGCAACATCTTGAAATTTTTTCTATTTTTATAAAATGTATTTTACTAGGAATTCAATTATAATCATTTAAATATTCATTACAATATTTAGATAAATAAACATCATCTTCAAAAATTGTAAGATATTTTAAGTCACTATTTATTAAATATTCCCATAATTTGACATGACTTAAAAAACAAGCTTTTTCACTATTAGATAAATTTTATTTACTAAAATCAATATTATATTTTCTCTCATTTTCATTGAGAGTATCCTTATTTACTACATTGAAGAAATTAAAAAAATCATTATTCTAAGAAAACTCTTTCTCAATATGCTTTCGTCTTGCCCATGCCGTTGATAAGCTAATTAAAAAATTCATAAAAAAATCCTAGTTTTATTTATGAAATATTAATTTAATAGTATATGGATATTCAATAATTTTCTTAAATATTCTAATGAATTCTCTTTTTATTTTATCCCTAAAGGATAATTTAGTTTTTATTTTATTTTCTCTCCATTGTAGTGATGAAATAAAAGATTGATTATTCGGCTTTAAAATACAGTCTTGTATACAAAGTACAGGATTCAATTGAGAAATTGGATACTTGCCTTTTTTCAAATATTGATTAAACAATATTTGATCAATATGGTCTAACACATTTAAACTTTGTACATAAGCTATTAAATCTTTAGCTGCTGCATATGAAAGTACGTATCCACCAGCGCCAAGATGTCCTTTTTGCAAGACACCTATTGTATATTCAGATTCACCTACTTTAATTTTTTCATTTTGTTTTAATACAACTTTTTTATAAACTTTCTCAATTTTAATAATATCTTTATTTATGGGCCATTCACCACAAAGAAAGTCAGAAGCATTTTCACTTAAATAAATATCATCTTCAAATATTACGATATAATTTAACTTTTCTTTAATTACTTTATTCCAAAGAGAAAAATGACTAAGAAAACAAGCTGTTTCATTTTCTGTCAGCTTATTGGCTTTAGTATTCAATTTAAATTTTTCTAATAATTCTTTATTCAAAGCTGGTTCAATGGCTTCAAAAAAATTGAAAGGTATACTTTGTGAGTTAAATTCATTCTGGATGTGAGCTCTTCTATCTACTGCTGATTTAAGGCTAATGACATAATTATTCATAATAAGTATTCTTACAATTATTTAAAACCAATGCTCTGCCCAACTAAAGCATATTTCACTTGCTTAAGCACACGCATAATTTCCAACTGAATTTTTGCCCATCCCTTCTTCTTCTGCTTACGCATACGCGCTTTACGTTCAGCAAGCAAATCACTAGAAAGGACTGTTTTCTTTTCAGGAAAAAGCATCATTTCTTGAATACAAAGAGCTGGTTTCATTTGGTAAACAGAATGAACTTTCTCTCGGATAAATTCATCAAACATGACTTGATCTAAAGGAATTAACTGAATCTTTCGCACATAATCCAAGTATTTTTTTGCCCCTTTCCAGCTTAAAATATAGCCCGCTGTCCCCAAATTTTTTCCCGTTAACTGAATAATCTGACGCGATCCATTTGCGATATCTATATTAGGACCACTTAAAAAGACCTTATCGGCAAAAGCTTCTATTTTAATAATATCCCAGTCATTTTGAATCCAGTCATCCTGACTCAGAAAATAGTCAGTATTTTCTCCCAAATATACATCATCTTCAAAAATTGCCAAATGCGGAATCTGCTCATCTACCATTTTTTGCCAGATCGATACATGACTCATAAAACAAGCGAGCTCGCCTGCCGTAATAAAATCTTCATGCACATTTAGAGACATTTTCGCAGCAAGTGATTTTGCCAAATCTGGAGTTAATGCATCAAAAAAATCAAAACCGATATTCTGTTTACCAAATTCTTTTTGAATGTGTTCACGACGTGCAGTTGCTGTTTTTAGGCTAATTACAATGTTTTTCATACAGAGTTACTTACTTTGAAGCCATTAAGTGTTTAAGTGCATAATAGCGATCACGCCACATACGCTTTTGCTTTTTCAAACCATGGGACAACCCACGATTTTCTTTTTGTTTACGTGATACACCCTGAGAAGCGACTGTCCCTAAAATATCACTGTCTAAACCTGCAGGTCGAACCAAGGCTGGCCACACACCTAACCCCTTTCCATTTTTACTCAGCCAGGTCTGGAAGAAAATATCGACAGGCATATTTATATGCTTACCAGCTTCTAAAAATGCTTGAGCACCTTGGCGTGACCAGATCAAACCTAATCCGCGAATTGGAAAATAAAAAGCATGCCACATGCTCATATCTTCAATCTGGATAATATCTTTTGCCAGCTTTTTCTTTTTGGCTGCAATATTAATTAAGTACCAATCTAATTCTTTATGCTGATCCAGATATTCCAACACACCATCCAGCTTTGTTTTAAAGTCTGGATTAATTTTCATATCATCTTCAAGTACAACCAGATAATCTGCATCAGTATTCAGAAACTTCTCTGCGCAACCATAATGACTCAGATAACACCCCAATTCCGAGTTCATCAGGCTACGCCCAAGTATCTGTTGCGCACCTTGATCATCATAGTTGGTAAATTCAGTTAAAGCCTTGCCGCGACCATCGACTGCAGAGAAACGCTCAAAAGGCCAGTGCACTGCATCTAGTTGCTGAGTCGCCCGTTCAAGCCGTTCATGACTACCATCCAGATTAATCAGATAAGTAATTACTTTCATCATGAACCTCTAAGCTAAAATTGAATTTGGTAAATAACCAGCCAGTTTTTGCTGCATGGCATTACCGATCTGCTTTGCATCTGCTGACTTCAATTGATCCAGACTCTGGATACAACCATATTTTATTGCAGGATTATCTAAAGCTGAAATAAAACTGTCGAGGCTATCTTCATTTTTCAGATAAGCCAGTTCAATATCCGGCTTCAGCTCAGCTTGCTGCTTTTGAATCTTGATATGATTCATCAGTGAAATGGGATTAAGCTGCTCTACACTGCGGAACTTGTATTTAATCTGGGTTTCCAGCAACTGCTGATGTGCCAATAAATAATCTTTCAAAGCATGACGATCAACAATATGTGGATAATGATGGATCTCAAAGAACTTTTTGAAACCCAGGATATCAGCTCCTAACATTTGTGCAATCATGTGCTTCGGCTGAATCGGCTTGCCAAATTGACGCTGCAAAAATTGGCGATATTTTAACTTTGTCTTCAGCGCAAAACTGCTTTGCCAGTGGCCATAGATCACCAAATGATTACCGTTTAGAAAATCTTCTGGCTGTGCAGTTGAATTAAAGAAAAAGTCATCATTCAAATAAATAAAATAGTCTGATAATCCTTCAATGTTCCAGAGCATACTTTCAATGGATCGGGTATTAAAAGTGGGCAAATGCTGCTCATAACCTCTAAAAATTTCCCGATGATCCACTACACGAATTTTATCGGCAGTACACAGGCCTTGTGCAGCAAATTCATCAATAAATTCTGGGCGCTGGTTATCGGTCACTACAAAAATATTGCGGCAAAAAGGTACATATTTCAGGATTGAAGCAATGTTGTAGTAGATTTCATTATTACTGGCGAAGCGGGTATCACTGACTGCATCGGATGCATCTTCACCAGTCAGATATTTATGCCGTTTCTTTTTTAATTCCAGATCATTGCCATCCACCCAGGCAATTACAATATCAATTTGCTGCTGCATTTACTTCATCACTTTAAAATAGGTACCGGATTGCTTAATTACTACACTTAATAATTATTGCCACGCATCCTTGATCCATTGCGATGGCAGAACATAACGGTACCATTTACCACCGCCGCCGTTAATTGCGTCAGGTGGATTGATTTCACCATGGAAAATAATAATTTTGACACCTTCCGGCTTCACAGGCGGCTTGAAATAAGCCATTGGAATTTTTTGCAGACAGTGATATTTATAGCTCTTGCACCAGGAATCCGGCCAGTAACTCAGTTTCTTTTCCTGATCAACATACCAGGATAAATAAGCCTGCTCATTACGAAACTTCTGACGGATTTCATCAAAATGTTCACGGAAATATGGCATCAAACCAGGAAAAGCTCCCAGCTTGAAACGATAAACCGAGCTATTTCCGGTAATACGCCATGGACGTTTCCAGTCATGAATAATCAAAAAATCACCCGGATGGGTAAAGAAACTGTCAATATTATCGACAATCACAACATCTAAATCGAGAAAAAGTGCATTTCCTTTTAAACCATATAAATTAGGTTCAAAGGTCGATAACTTATTCCAGCCACGTTCAGGACTACCTGCTGGCAAGGCCAATGGCGGAATAGGAAAACATTCAACAGCAGGATCAATGCCCTCGGTACGGTCTGTCAGACACACCATTTTAAAGTCAACCGTAGTATGACGCTTGACCATGTTGTATAAACGATTGACGTACTCTGCCCCATATTTGGTGCCCCACTTCATGCATAGCACAATATTCTGTTCAGACTGTGTATGAGCCTGACCTGACAGTGAGTCGTTTACGTTTTCCTGCATGTATTCATCTTCCACCAGCATTCTGCGCCATATCATACCATCTCTAAAGCAAAGTTACTCCCCCGCTTTTCAACACCTTCATAATACTCAAAATACTTTATGGTATGATATGAAACCGCCTTGAGAACACCACTATTGGCTTGGGCTCTGGCTCCCCTATTAAAAATACATAATCAGGTTGATATGAAAATAGCAGTTGCAGGCACCGGTTACGTCGGCCTTTCCAATGCCATGATCTTCTCACAACATCATGAAGTCGTGGCATTAGATATTATTGACAATAAAGTTGAAATGTTAAATCAGAAGATTTCTCCGATTCAGGATCCTGACATTTCAACTTTTTTAAGTGAAAAGCCACTAAACTTCCGTGCAACAACTGACAAATATGAAGCTTATCAGAATGCTGATTTTGTCATTATTGCGACACCGACGGATTATGATACCAAAACCAATTATTTTAATACCCAAAGCGTCGAAAGCGTTATTCGTGATGTGACCGAGATTAACCCTCAAGCGGTCATGATTATTAAATCTACAGTTCCGGTAGGCTTCACCAAAACAGTTAAAGAGAAATTTCATACAGAAAATATTATTTTCTCTCCAGAATTCTTGCGTGAAGGTAAAGCTTTACATGACAACCTTTATCCATCACGTATTATTGTTGGAGAGAAGTCAGCGCGTGCTCAACAATTCGCAGATATGCTGATTGAAGGTGCAATCAAAAAAGACAGTCCTGTTCTGTTCACTGACTCAACCGAAGCAGAAGCAATCAAGTTATTTGCCAATACCTATCTGGCTATGCGCGTAGCTTTCTTCAATGAACTGGATACCTATGCACAAACGTTCGGTTTAGATACTCAGCAAATTATTGAAGGTGTCTGTCTGGACCAACGAATTGGCAATCACTATAACAACCCTTCCTTTGGTTATGGAGGTTACTGCCTGCCAAAAGATACCAAACAGCTATTGGCGAACTATAGTCAGGTACCTAGCAATCTGATTCAAGCTATTGTGGATTCTAACCGTACCCGTAAAGACTTTATTGCCGATTCTATTTTGGCAAGGAATCCGTCGGTGGTCGGGATTTATCGACTGGTTATGAAAAGTGGCTCAGATAATTTCCGTGCCTCTGCCATTCAGGGGGTAATGAAACGCCTTAAAGCCAAGGGGGTTGAAGTCATTGTTTATGAACCGGCATTAAAAGAAAGCGAGTTCTTTAAATCTGAAGTGATTACTGATTTAGAAGCCTTTAAACAGCGGGCAGATGTGATTATCACCAATCGTCAATCCAAAGATTTGAGTGACGTTGAAGATAAAGTGTATACCCGTGATATTTTTGGAGGCGATGAATGAAAATTCTGGTAACAGGTGCAGCAGGTTTTATTGGATTCCATGTTTCCAAAAAGCTTTTAGAACGTGGTGATGATGTGGTCGGTTTTGACAACATGAATGACTACTACGATCCAGCTTTAAAACAGGCACGTGTAGATCTGCTAACTCAAACAGCGGAACAGCAGTCGGGGCAGTTCGACTTTTATCATGCCAACCTTGCAGATAAAGCCGCAGTTGACAAGTGTTTTCAGGAACATCAATTTGATCGCGTGATTCATCTTGCTGCACAGGCAGGCGTACGTTATTCGCTTGAAAATCCGATGAGTTATGTGGAAAGCAATATTGTCGGTTTTACCAATATCATTGAAGCCTGTCGCTATGCCAAAACACCACATCTGACTTATGCCAGTACCAGTAGCGTGTATGGTGCCAACACTACCATGCCTTTTAGTGAAAAGCATGGTGTCGACCATCCGATCCAGTTCTATGCAGCAACAAAGCGTGCCAATGAATTGATGGCACATAGCTATAGCCACCTCTTCAAACTGCCAACCACAGGCTTGCGCTTCTTTACTGTCTATGGTCCTTGGGGGCGTCCGGATATGGCTCTCTTTAAGTTCACCAAGAACATTATTGAAGGCAAATCTATTCCGGTTTTTAACCACGGCAATCATACCCGTGATTTCACCTTTGTTGCAGATATTGCTGAAGGCGTGATCCGTTCCAGTGACCAGATTGCTGCACCAAATCCAGACTGGGATAGCAACAATCCTGATCCATCCACCAGCAATGCCCCGTTCCGGATCTTTAACATCGGCAATAATTCGCCAGTCAAACTGATTGAATATATCCATGCCATTGAAAAAGCAGTCGGCAAAGAAGCCATTCTGGACTTACTGCCACTACAACCCGGTGATGTACCAGATACTTTCGCTGATAGCTCAGCACTAGAACAAAGTGTAGGTTATAAACCTTCTGTTTCTGTTGAAGATGGCGTAAAACAGTTTGTTGACTGGTATCGCGATTTCTATCAGGTTTAATAGATTCTTCTAGCCATAAAAAAAGGACTCATTTGAGTCCTTTTTTATCTGTTGAACTTATTTTACGTAAGTTAACCAGTGCGCATATTTAGGGTCTTTACCCTGAACCGCATTGAAGAATGCAGTCTGGATTTGCTCAGTGATCGGACCACGTTTGCCTTCACCGATTTGACGGTCATCGTATTCACGGATAGGCGTTACTTCAGCAGCAGTACCGGTGAAGAATGCTTCATCAGCAATATAGAATTCATCACGGGTAATACGGCGTTCAACCACTTCATAACCAAGATCTTTGGCAATGGTAATAATCGTTTGACGGGTAATACCATCAAGCGCACCACCTGCGATATCCGGTGTATGAATCACGCCATCACGTACCAGGAATACGTTTTCGCCTGAACCTTGACATACATAACCTTGTGGATCTAGAAGCATTGCTTCGTCATAACCAGAATGTGCTACTTCTTGATGTGCAAGGATAGATAATGTGTAGTTACCTGATGCTTTGGCTTTACACATGGTCACGTTAGGGTGATGGTGCGTAAATGAAGAAGTTTTTACGCGAATACCCTTCGCCATTGCTTCATCACCTAGGTAAGCACCCCAGCTCCACGCAGCAACCACTGCATGAATGGTATTGTCAGTTGCGGCAATGCCCAGTTTTTCAGAACCAATAAAGATAATTGGACGTAAATAGCAAGACGCTAATTTGTTTTCACGAACGACATCAATTTGAGCTTGTTCTAACGCTGCCTGATCAAATGGAACTTTCATTTGATAAATTTTTGCAGAATTAAGTAAACGTTTAGTGTGTTCTTTCAGACGGAAAATAGCCGTTCCATTCGGGGTTTCATAAGCACGGACACCTTCAAACACCCCCATGCTGTAGTGCAAGGTATGTGTTAATACGTGAGTTTTTGCCTCACGCCAATCTACCAGTTGTCCGTCTTGCCAAATGAAACCATCACGATCAGCCAAATTCATGCCACAAACTCCAATTTTTCACAATTATTCACTATCCAGTGCAAATACTGCACTTGGATCAATCAGTCTTTGCCATAACTTGCAAACGGTCTTTCGGGTATCGTGCCAGTCGCTTGCAGACACTTGCATGGATTGATTTGCAAGGGCTAAGCGGTGGCTCTCGGCGCGTTCACGGAGATAAGCTTGAATCAGAGCAGTCGCATCGTCGCTGGATAAGCAACCTGATTTTGCGGCATCCTCAAGGATTCGTACATTGTCGGAGTAATGGGCGAGATCTTTATTCGTCCCACTCCAAGCTAACACCGCATACTGTGCCATAAATTCGATATCAACGATACCACCTGCATCTTGTTTTAAATGAAAAATTCCATCTTTTTTTTGCTCTTTTGAAGAACCCAGATGATCTTTCATTTTCTGACGCATTTTTAATACTTCTTCACGCACATGACCGATATCCCGTTTTTGGGTCAAGATATCACAGCGCAATATCTCGAATTTTTTACGTAAACTCATTTCCCCTGCGATTGGACGGGCACGTACCAAGGCTTGATGTTCCCAGAGCCAGGCGCTCTTAAACTGATACTGTTCAAAAGCTTTCAGACTGGTAACCAATAAACCTGCTTCCCCTGAAGGACGTAAGCGGGTATCAACTTCATAAACCCGCCCATCCAAGGTTTGTGTAGTCATCAGTGACATCAGCTTTTGCGCCACACGCATGGCAAATTCAAAGCCACTAATTGGTTTCAGTCCGTCAGTATCTGCCTGTTCATTCATAAAATGAATAAATACCAAATCCAGGTCAGAACCATAACCGAGTTCAATCCCGCCCACCTTGCCATAGCCAATCACGGCAAAAGCAGTATGATCGACTGAACAGCGTTGCCCTTCGGCATCAAGTGGGAAACCATGCTTTTTGGCCACAATTTGATAGGCTAAATGCAAGGCAGCATTTACAGACACTTCAGCAATATCAGTCAAAGCATCTGATACTTTCATTAAAGGACTTTCTGCCAACACATCACTGGCAGCAACAGCCAGCACATTGGATTTTTTAAACAGACGCAATACCCGCATCTGGTCTTCCACCTGATCAAGCTCAATACGCAGCAACTGCTGACGTAGAGAATCTTCAAGATCTTTACGCTTTGGCAGCTCAAAATCCATAGACAGGAATTCATCCAGTAACACCGGATAATGGGTTAATTCCTCACAAATCCATGGGCTGACAGTTGCCATCTTGACCAGACGCTGAAGTGCACCTTTGCTTTCAATCAGCATGACCAAGTACACAGTGCGGCGCATGACTGATTCAACCAATGGCATCAGACGCACTAAAGCCGTCTGCGGCTGATCAGATTGCAAAATTGCTTCAATCAGATAAGGCCAAAATGTTTTTAAACGCTGTAAGGCTTTGGCCGGCAATTTTTTTAAGGTATTACTGTTCCAGAACTCATGCACCAGATTTCGGGCATTTACATCTAGTACTGCATTTAACTGCTGTTCCAGTTGGGTAAAACTTGAGAGTTGAGTTTCTGGACCATTCTCTTTAATCAGATGTTCAAACTGGTAAATCACTTTGGCGCGCTTCTGATCCAACACATCCATAAATGCTGCCCAGTCAGCAAAACCCAAAGTATCAGCAATGCGCTGGCGAGGGTCATCTTCGGTTGGTAATGACTGAGTTTGCTGATCATTCAGCGCCTGAATCGCATGTTCAACCCGGCGCAGGAATAAATAAGCATCCTCAAGATCTTCTACTGCTTGTTCATCTAGTAATTCAGCCGTAACCAAGTGCTTGAGACTGACCAGACATTGGCGATCCTGTAATTCCAGCTTGGCACCACCATAAATCAGCTGATACACCTGAACAATGAATTCAACTTCACGAATCCCGCCAGCACCAAGCTTGATATCATCTTCAATATTGCGGCGCTGCACTTCACGCTGGATCATCGCTTTCATTTCACGCATAGCAGCGAAAGCACTGTAGTCCACATAGCGACGGAACACGAATGGACGTGTCATCTCTAGTAACTCATCACCTTCAGGCGTTGGATTGACAATCCGCGCCTTGATCCAGGCATAACGTTCCCATTCACGACCATGCTGGCTGAGATATTTTTCCAGCGCGACATGGCTAATTGCTAATGGTGAACCATCCCCCCAAGGACGCAGGCGCATATCGACACGGAAAACAAAACCATCTGAGGTAATATGATCTAACAGGTAGATCAGCTTTTGTCCCCACAGAATGCAAAACTGCTGCACATCAATACATTTTCGCCCATCGCTTTCCCCTTGCTCGTCAAAAGCAAAAATCAGATCAATATCGCTAGAAAGATTGAGTTCCTGAGCACCGAGCTTACCCATAGCAATTACAATTAAGTCTTGCACCTTTCCATTGTAGCCAATCGGCTGGCCATACTTTGCAACCAAGGGAATACGGGCAAAATCTTTGGCGGCACAAATGGCGGCATCGGCAAAATCAGAAAGTTCACGAGTAAGAGTAATGACATTAGTAAGTTGATTGGCATCCTGCCAGATCCAGCGAAACATCAGGCGAGCACGCAGAGTACGTAACGTACTCATCCATTTGTCTTCATCACTAATATTGCTAAGAGTATCTGTGACAGATTGCTTGATTTGTTCAGTACTTAAAGCATGCTGAAAATGGTCAACTGCATAGTCCTGCTGCAGCAAGGCAGCGTGTCTGGACAATACCTGCTCGGCATATTGGCTTGCCCTTAAAGTTTTCTGCAATTGTACGTCGTTCATTTCCAGTCCTTGTCACCTGCAAGATTTTTTCTAGTTATAACAGGTGACTGGCAGCGCTGTGAATGCCTTGGACGGAAATTAATTTTTTTCTTTTAATGCACCTGCCGGTTCAGCAAGTGCCAGTGCCTGATGTTCATTGGTGGCTTTTGGCAACAATACACTAAAGGTCGTACCCTGACCTTCTTTAGAGTCCACATAAATTTGACCATGATTCAGATCGACAAATCGCTTACACAGTACCAGACCAAGACCCGCGCCTTTTTCATTATCTGTGCCTTTCACACTTACTGTCAGATTTGGCTTAAACAGATTTTGCATCTGTTCTTCAGTCATGCCCAGACCGGTATCCTGCACGCTGATTCTGACCAGCTCGTCTTCAGCTTCAGCAGTCAAAATGACCTGACCCTGCTGATCGGTTGGGGTGAATTTCAGTGCATTGGAGACCAGGTTTTGCAGCACTGAAGTAATCATGTTGATATCAGCATTGACCTTCACTCCTTCAGGAATGCGGTCAATCAGGTCGATTTTTTTATTCAATGCTAAGCTTTTGAGTACATCGCAAACAATTTTGCTGGACTGTTTTAGCTCAAAGTTGATCGGATGGTAAACAAAACGTCCACCTTCAGCCATCGCCCAAGTCAGCAGGCTTTCCAGCAAGTTATAAGTTGACTTGGCATTTTCACAGAGATAATCGGCAATATTCTGAACACTTGAATCATCCAGTGTATGACGTTCTTCAGCCAATACTTCCGAGAATCCAAGTAAACCATGAAAGGGTGCACGCAGGTCATGAGCAATAATCTGGAAGAATTTCGTCTTACTGAAGTTCATGGCGCATTGCTGCTCGTACATTTCCTTCAGTTCATTATAGTCTTCATGCAAGCGAATCCGTCCGACCAGCCCATCGGCAAACTCCTGCACCAGACGAATATCTTCCTGATCAAAGCCCTCTTCTTTCTGATCAAAAAATACCACATGACCAATTGAGTGGGTATCACTGGCTTTCAGATTAAAGGAGATCAGGCGCTTATGCTCTACACCAAGACTACGAATATATTCTGACATTTCTGTATAGGCAGGATGCGTATGATCCAGACAGTCATCATTTTTAAGATAATTGAGCAGATTTAATTCGGGCGGCGTTTCAAACCCCCAAAATTCTGAAGCAGTGGAATACCAGATATAAGGTTCTTTATGAAAACCCAGTAAACATTTTTCAGTCTTAAGTAGCCGACGTGCGACTCGAGCAAATGTATTAATTAGGTTATTGGAAGTATTTACGCCCAAAATAAGAGACAGGCGGCATGAGCTTAGCTGTTCAGTATTTTGACCTATCTCCAGAAGGTTAAGCTTCATCTCTGCCTCTCATGGTTATGTTTATTTATTCGACCAATTTTATACAATCAATAACAAAGAATCTAAACAGTCTCAACAACATTTCCTAACATCTAGATTAATTGATTTCATTACATTTAACTACGTATACGTTCATTTTTTCTTTAAAAAATGTAAAACAAATTTGACATTAACCGTTATTTGTAAACCTATAAACAACCCTGATAATGTCACTGAAATGTCTATTTTTTCACCACCACTTGTAACATGCACCTAAACTAAATACTAGTGCCAAGCCTATAGATAATTAATTTAATTTAAAATAATAGCACCAAAATAAATTATTTAGATTAATATTGTTAAGAATTTCTTCACCAACCAATCTTTTACGAGTAAATATCCTATTTTTTGCTTCATAATGCTCAAATGATTAATCTTCTAACTAACCATGTAATTTAGTTAATTCTTTGATATGTCTAATTTTTGTTAATTAAGCACAATAAAACTGGCATAAAGTACCAATTTTTTTGTTAATGACTGAGATTTCCTTACTGTTAATTGTAAGCAGCCACTACAATTCTTATAAATTGTTTCTTTAAAAATTATGCTTGAGCTCATAATTCCAGTTCATGAATCTTATATAACTTTCTGTTTGGTAAAATACGGATATAAAAAAAAGCGACCTTCTAGGATCGCCTTCTCTATCGACACGAAATCAATTATCTGAAATCAATGCTACTTGCTGTACATAGTTGAACAGTTTTAGCTTTGATGCTGTAACCTCTTCTTCAGGTGCCTGATTTTTTAGATCACGATGTACACGCAAATAATGCTGACGTAAGGTATGACGTTCTGTTGCATTATAGGTTTTGGTAAATTCGTTAATCGCCGGATCACCATCTTTGACAATACGGTCAACCCAACGCTGTAATTGCGCTGTCTTTTTCAAACCCTGTTTAGGGGTCAGGTAGGACAGAATCACGGTTTCATTTTCGTTACGTAGTAATTTGCCAATACGTGAGAATTGGCGACGACGTGCTTCATGTGAACTAATTTGCTGAACATCTAGCAAGGCTTCAATCAAACGCTCTTCAACAGGAAGGTTCTTGATTTGTTTCGCACTCAGTTCTGCCAACTGTGCGCCTAAAGCAGCCATACGCTGGACTGCTTTTTTCTGTTCGGTTTTACTTGCGCGTCCCTCTAAAGATTCGAAATCTTCTTCAGTTAAACTGCTCGGTCGACGTGCCACGATTAATCTGCCTCATAAAATTTTGCCGCAAACAGTGCCTGAATTTCAGATAAAGCTTTTTCTTCATCTGCTCCTTCAAGTACCAAGCGTAATGTTGTGCCTTTGCCCGCTCCTAGCATGAGCAAGGACATGATATTTTTTGCATCGACGAGCTTGTCACCCTTTCCAATCTGAATATTGGAACGAAATTTGGTGGTGACTTCAATGAGCTTACCCGATGCCCGCGCATGTAAACCCAATTTGTTAATTACGTCAACCGTCGTATCAATCATGACCAGTGCTTCATTTCTCGGTGGAGGACTTGAACAGACCATTTTGCCTCAAGCGCTTTTTTTAGTCTATCCACAATATAAACAGAACGATGCTGACCACCGGTACAACCCACAGAAACTGTGATGTAGTGACGGTGCCCTTCAGCAAAAGCCGGTAGCCATTTTTCCAGAAAGTCGTAAATGTCCTGGAACATGTCTTCTACCTGCTCACTCTTTTCCAGGAAAGTCTGTACAGGCTGATCCAGTCCGGAAAATTTACGTAGTTCCAGATCCCAGTGCGGGTTAGGCAGATGACGCACATCAAAGACATAATCGGCATCCAATGGAATACCATGCTTATAACCAAAGGACTGTAAAATCAGAATTAGGTTATCGGTCTGACCGAGCTTATGCAGTAAGGTATGCTTCAGGTCATGCACACTTTTGTCAGAAGTATCGATATGTACCGTCGAGCGCAACTGGATCGGAAGCAAAAGTAATTTTTCTTCCTGAATGCATTCATTCAGACTTTTAAAACGTGCAGCCAGCGGATGCGGACGGCGTGAAGCACTAAAACGTGCAATCAGCTCCTGATCCTGCGTAGTTAGATAAATAACATCGACTGTGCCATGTTGTTGCAGCTGTTCAAACACATGATCAAATTCTTGCAGATCCGCCCGGGTGCTACGAACATCCACTCCTAATGCCAACTGTTCCAGGTTATTTTCCTGATCCAGTTTCGCGACAATTTCAGGAAGCAGTGCCAGCGGCAGGTTATCGATACAGTAATAACCCAGGTCTTCCAGTACCTGCAAGGCAGATGACTTACCTGAACCAGATTGGCCTGTCACAATTAAGATGCGCTTCATGCACTGCTACCCTATTAATGACGTGCAGAATATTTTACCTGCAGATTGTCGATCAAACGTGTTTTACCTAATTTCGCCGCAATGAATAACACAAGATCCTGACTAAATTCATCAATCTTTTGCAATTCTGGCGTACGTGCCTCAATATAATCTACCACAAAACCAGCATCAGTGAGGGTCTGGCGAATACCGGTCAACACCGCATCCAATACCACACCTTCATACAACTGCTGTTCCGCTGCTTTTAAGCTGCGGTAGATCAATGGTGCAGTCTGGCGTTCTTGCTCGGTCAGATAACCGTTCCGTGAACTCAGTGCCAAACCATCTTCAGCGCGCGCTATCGGCACCCCAATCACTTCCAGTGGAATATTCAGGTCTTGCACAAACTGGCGAATCACTGCCAGTTGCTGATAATCTTTTTCACCAAAGAAAGCATAGTTTGGCTGAACCATGTTAAACAATTTTGTCACGACAACTGCTACGCCATCGAAATGCCCCGGACGCTGTAAACCACACAGGTCGTTAGTGATATCCGAAACACTGATATTGGTTAGACGCGGCTTGTTGCCATACATCTGTTCCACACTTGGAGCAAAGACGATGTCACAGCCTACTTCAGCCAATAACTGCTGATCCTGTTCCAAGGTACGTGGATAATTATTAAAATCTTCGTTTGGCCCAAACTGAATCGGATTCACGAAGATGCTGACCACGACTACATCACATAACTTGCGGGCTTCACGTACCAGATTTAAGTGACCTTGATGCAGATTCCCCATGGTGGGTACGAAGCCAATAATTTTACGTGCTGAACGAGCCGGATTTAATGAGGCCGCTAAACCCTGGATGGTAGTTTCTGTTTTCATGTTATAACTCAACCTGGAATGTATGTTCAGGTGCAGGGAATGAGCTGTCTAGTACAGCAGCATGATAGGCCTTGAATGCATCCAGGATTGCATTGGCACCTGATTGTTCTTTCATAAAGTTACGTACAAATTTAGCCGTATGACCAAAGTTCAGGCCCAGCATGTCTTGCACTACAAGCACCTGACCATCCGTATCTACACCCGCACCAATACCAATCACTGGAATCTCCGGGAATAACTCAGCCACTTCTTTGCCAAGTTGTGCAGGCACACATTCAAGCAATAACAAGGCAGCACCAGCTTCAACCACAGCCTTACAGTCAGCAAGCAGCTGATCTGCCGCTGCACGGTTACGTGCCTGTAATTTATAACCACCAAATACATTCACTGATTGTGGTGTCAAACCTAGGTGTACACAAACTGGAATACCGTTACGCGTCATGACCTGTACGGTTTCAGCCAGCCATGCTCCACCTTCCAGCTTGACCATCTGAGCACCCGCCTGCATCACGGTACGGGCACTTTGCAAGGCATCATTCAATGTTGCATAACTCATAAATGGCAGATCAGTCAGGATAAAGGCATGCTGATTCGCACGGCGCACTGCAGCGGTGTGATATGCCATATCTGCTACAGTGACTGGCAAAGTAGAATCATGTCCCTGAATGGTCATACCCAGGGAATCCCCGATCAGAATCGTATCTACTTCGGCAATTTCCATGGCTTTGGCCATGCTGGCATCATAGCAGGTCAGGCAGGAGAATTTACGGCCGTCCGCCTTGAATCGTCTTAAGTCGCTCAGACTGATCATGAAGGTGTTCCTCTCTTATTGAAGTTCTCGCGAACATACCAATAACTAAAAATTAAATATTTGCCCAATTCGTGCGATCAAGGACCGTCAAAGTCGATTGTTTTACGATGTCCAGGTCTTTTAATGATTGTCCATTCAGCTGTAATTCAGTATCAAGATCCAACAACGGCAATAATACAAAATCACGTTCCATTACACCGACATGCGGCACAGTCAAACGCTCATTCTGAATACGTTCATCACCGTAAATAAGCAGGTCCAGATCCAGGGTACGTTCACCCCAGTGGCGTAAACGTACCCGACCCGCTTCCTGTTCCAATGCCTGTAGACGATCCAGTAAATCGAGTGGTGCCAGATCGGTAATCAACTGCACCACAGCATTATGATAATTTGGCTGATCCTGTGGACCCATCGGTGGACTTTGATACAAATGGGATATTTTCACTGTTCCCAAGCTTGCCAGTTTCTGTACCGCCTCAGCCATAATCTGGCGCGAATCACCAAGATTACTGCCTAAGCCAATATAAGTAATGGTCATTGTGTCGGTCCAAAAACAACTTGGCTTAAATCACGCTGTACACGCTTACGTTTCATAATTGGATGATCCGGACCAATCTCACCGCTTGCACTCGCTGCTGCATGAGAAACTGGTTTCTCTGCTGCTGGCTTAGGTTTGCGGGTACGACGGTTACGTGGTTCCGGCTCATTGACTAATGGCTCAATCTCAGTAGTTTCCTGAACAGCAAGACGCTGTTCCAGATGCTCTTCCTGAGTCGCTTTACGACGGCTCTTGGCACGCTGACGGTTATACTGTGCAATGGCACGTTCTTTTTCGTCACCGCCCATTTGCTGATAAGCATCCCACCAGCTCCCCATGCCCTGTGCCGTTTCATCACCTGATTTTTCGCGGAGTAACAGGAAGTCAAAGCCGGCACGAAAACGCGCATGACCAGACAGCGCTTCAATCTGCTGCGGTTTTGGATTCAACAGCCGGGTCTGCATTTCCCAGACTTCACGGATAAAGGTTTCCGCAAAACGTGGAATGATGGTACGGGTTGCTTGACGCTTCAGCACATCCAGGCCTGCTTGAGCACGTGCTTCAGCTGGAATAATGCCTTTACTCAAGTAGAAATCACAACGTTCCAGGAATGGCTTCCATAACAATACAGCATAGAAGAACGCGGGATTAATCGTCTTGCCAATCGAAATACGCTGATCGGTATTGGTCGCAGCACGTTCAATAAACGGTGTGATTTCGGGCTTGATCTCTGCAAACAGCTGACGCCAGATCCCGAAATCAATCAGCATTGGCAAGACGCGGTTGAGATGCCCCATGGTGAACAGCTTCTGTGACTCATCATAAAGACGATGCGGAGATACATCACGAAGTAACTGGGTCATTTCTGGTGTAAAGATATCCAGAATCGCTTCATCAATATTGAAATTTAATTTTGCTGCAAAACGCAACGTACGCAGCATACGGACTGGATCTTCTTCAAAGCGGAGTATTGGATCACCCAGCAGGCGCAGTGTTTTATGTTTAATATCATCTACTGCATTGCAGAAATCCAGCACAATACCTTTACGTGGCTGGTAATACATTGCATTAATCGAGAAATCACGGCGAGCAAAGTCCTGCTCGATAGTTCCCCAGTTATTGTCACGCAGAATCATGCCCTGCGCCGAAGTGACGGCCTTTTTCGGCGGTGCCCGGAAAGTCGCGACTTCTACCAGTTCGCGACCAGAATAGACATGAGCCAGCTCAAAACGACGCCCGATAATACGACAACGTCGCCCGAATACTTCTTTGACCTGAGCGGGAGTTGCGTTAGTGACAGCATCGAAATCCTTGGGATTCAAGCCCAGCATCAGATCTCGTACACCACCACCAACAATATAAGCTTCATAGCCGGCCTTATTTAAGGCATCAATCACATCGAGGATATAAGAAGGTAATTGAGCGGTTGATAAACCACATTTTGACGCGCGCAAAGTTTGCAAAAGACGCTGTCTCCTACGTCTGAACGTAAAATTCTAAGATGACGCTAATCATATCGCTTACACGGCTAAAGGGCAATTTGATTATGTCAATCCTGTATCCAGCAATGATAGAGGATTCACTTTAAATTTAGATGATTTACAGCGCCAGTCGAGCTTGATTTTTAGCAAATAGTGCGGGACCAATCCCCTTGACCAGCTGAATATCCTTAACACGTTTAAACTTGCCATGCGTGTTGCGATATTCAATAATTGCTTCTGCTTTCTTCTGACCAATGCCATGCAGCTGCTGCAACTGCTCGACCGTAGCGGAATTCAGCCGGATCCTGTCTGCACTGGAAACAGCTGCAAGCTCCGGCTTCGCCAGATAGTGATTGCTATGATTTTGGGATGGCTGATTCTGCTGTTGTTTCAGCCGTGCATCATATTGTTGCTGTTTAGCCTTCCAGTCGGCGTAACTTTCATTTTGAGCAGCAGCTGCAAACGAACTGCACAGTACAGATAAAATTGTGAGGATAATACTAATCAGTTCTCTGCTGATTGGCTGAAGTTTTATGATTTTCATGCATGGCCCGTTGTTTTAATTCTTGTTTCGCCTGTTCCCACAACTGATCCAGTTCAGTCAGTGACAGGTCTTCTATATTCAGATTCTGTTGTACTGCCTGATGTTCCATCAAGGCAAATCGAGTACGGAATTTATGGATGGTACCTAATAGTGCCATCTCACTCGAAATTCCAAGTTTACGACCAACATTAACCAGAGAGAATAAGCAATCACCAAATTCTTCCAGAATTTCGTCGGATTTCTGTCCTACCATTGCCTCTTTAAATTCACCTAACTCTTCTTCAAGCTTACCGAATGCACCATCCACATCAGGAAAATCAAAACCAATTTTTGCCACATTTTTCTGGATTTCATCTGCCTGTACGAGTGACGGTGCATGTTTCACGTCATCCAGACGGGAACGGGGCTTATCCTGTTTTTCTTGTGCCTTAATCTTTTTCCACAATACAGCCACATCTTCAGGGCTGAGTTTGGAAAACTGTTCAGCCTGAAATACATGCGGATGACGGCGGATTAATTTATCGCTAATCGCCTGTACTACATCCTGGAAATTAAAAGCACCTTGCTCACTGTACATCTGCGACTGAAAAACCACTTGTAATAACAGGTCACCCAGCTCATCACGTACATCTTCAGCCTTACCGGAACGAACAGCCGCTTCAACTTCATACGCCTCTTCAATCGCATAACGCGTTAATGATTCAGGTGTCTGCTGTTGATCCCACGGACATTTTTCACGTAGTTCTCGCATGATGCTCAGTAATTGTTCCACCTTAAAACCTCTTTATTTTATCGGACAAGAAAATATCTTTTGCTCAATGTTTGCTATGCTCTAAAAACAATCAACATGGAGGTGAGCTCAATGCACAGTATCTTTATTAGCGGTGCAGCACAAGGAATCGGTGCTGCTGTTGCCAGCCTATTTTGCCACGAGGATTACAAGGTCGGTATTTACGATCTGAATATTAGCCTTGCCGAACAACTGGCTGAACAGTTAGGCCCGAATGCGCATGCAGGTTATCTGGATGTCGCCAGTTATGCATCCTGGCAAACCGCCTTAGAAGATTTTGAAGCCTGGGCAGGCAAGATCAATATTCTGGTGAATAATGCCGGCATTCTCTATTCAGGAAATTTTGAAAAGACCCCCATTGAAGCACACCATCATACGGTCGATATTAATATCAAGGGTGTGATCAATGGCTGTCATGCGGCCTTTCCCTTTCTGGAGCGTGCTGCTTTTGCCCGGGTCATTAACCTTTCCTCTGCTTCCGCGATCTATGGTCAGGCTGATCTCGCTTCTTATGCGACCAGTAAATTTGCCGTACGAGGCCTGACAGAAAGCCTGGATATTGAATGGCACAAGCATGGCATCCGGGTCATGGATGTGATGCCACTTTTTGTGCGCACTGCAATGGTTCAGGATATGCAGGCAGAAAGCATCAAGAAAATGGGCGTACATTTGAGTGCAGAAGATGTCGCTCAGGATATTTTAAAACTGGTACAGCGCAAGGACAATTTACTGGTTCCTACCCATCAGCCAGTCGGCTTTAAAAGCCAGTTCTTATACCATTTGTCACGTTTCAGTCCGCAGTTTGTGAACCGCATGAGTAATTTGCTAATTGCCCGAAAACCCTGATTCTTATATCCCCCTGTTTATGCTACCGGATACTGGTAAATCTGAATCTGTGGAAAACTAAAGCCACGACAGGACTGCTCAGCCTGCCATGCCACGCTGAGCACACAATCACCAAATACATAGTTGTGAAATGCAAAGACCCCAAGCTGCGCATGCTGACACAGGCCACCCTGCTGCTGTGGATGTACTTTAGTATTGAGCTCACTTAAGTTCATACGAATACCCATACCATGTGCTTTTAATACTGCTTCTTTGGTGGTCCAGACCTTAAACCAGTATTCAGGATCACAGTCTAGCTGTTGCCAGATCGCGTATTCTTCAGGGTGAAAGGCATGCTGTGCCAATGCATCAAAACGAACTTTACGGCTTAATTCTTCAACATCCACCCCAATTTCTTTGACTGTTTGGCTCATGGCAAGTGCATAAAAATTCTGGCTATGGCTATGGTTAAAGGCAATATTTGAGTGGTCTTTGAGATAGGGTTTGCCATACTCTGCACGTGCAAGATCATGATCGCAAATTGAGAAATTCAAAGCACTGGATAAATACTGATTTCGCAATTGAACGATGTGTTGTTTGCGTTGCTGGAGATACGCTTTACGCGTTAGCCCATCAGATGTGGCTTGAACCGGCAGTTTATGTAAATCAATTCGAATCTGACGCATTACAGGATCCTTTATTGCTCAAGTGAATTATAAAACAGTTCAGACCTCTATGGTGAAAGCACAAAAAAGCCTGCTATTGCAGGCTTTTTACTTTATTCAAATACAGATTAACCGCGTTTGAATTTCTTCTCAGCTTTCTTGAATTTCTGAACATAACGACGCTTACGTGCTGCAGTACGTTCATCAATTTGCGACTTACGACCTTCGAACGGGTTTTCAGAAGTTTTAAATTCAATTCTTACTGGTGTACCTTCAAGTTTATAAACTTTGCGGAACACATTTTCCAGGTAACGACGGTAATCCGCAGGAGTTTTATCGACCTTGTTACCATGAATGACAATGGTCGGTGGATTCTGACCGCCAATGTGCGCATAACGCATTTTGATACGACGGCCTTGAACAGTTGGCGGCTGGTGAGCTTCAGTCGCATCTTGCAGAATCTGGGTGATTTTTGCAGGAGAGACTTTCAGGTGTGAAGAATCATAGGCACGGTGGATCGAAGGATAAAGCTCACCGACACCGGTACCATGTAATGCAGAGATCAAGTGAATCTTCGCCCATGGAATGAAGTCAAAACGACGTTCCACATCCAGCTTGCACTGCTTACGATCATATTCAGACATGTTGTCCCATTTATTGATCGCAATCACCATGGCACGACCTGCTTCAATCGCATAACCGATCAAGTGCAAGTCCTGCTCTACAATTCCTTCACGTGCATCAACAACTACGACAACCACATGCGCATCTTTCATCGCCTGCAAAGTTTTCACGATTGAGAATTTCTCAATCATCTCATCGACTTTACCTTTACGACGTACACCTGCGGTATCGATCAAAGTGTATTTACGGCCATCACGTTCAAATGGAATGTAAATCGAGTCACGTGTTGTACCAGGCTGGTCAAATGCAACCACACGCTCTTCACCCAGTAAACGGTTGACCAAGGTTGATTTACCAACGTTCGGACGACCAATAATCGCGAGACGCAAACCGGTATTTTTATCGTGTTCAGCTTCAGACTCATCTTCAGGCACATCTGCAAGTACTTCTTCAAGCATCTGCTGTACACCACGACCATGACTCGCCGCCACTTGCATCGGCTCGCCCATGCCAAGTTTATAGAACTCAACTAAAGCAGCTTCTGCGTGTACTCCATCTACCTTGTTCGCAACGAGGAAGACTTTTTTACCCAAAGTACGCAGCTCACGGGCAATCTGTTCATCAGATGCCAACAATCCGGCACGTGCATCGACCACAAAGATAATCATATCTGCTTCATGGATTGCAGTTTTAGACTGCTCTGCCATGTAAGAGTCGATCCCACCTTCGTTCTCACCGATACCGCCAGTATCAACGACAATGAAGGATTTATTTTGATAGACAGCATCACCATACTTACGGTCGCGTGTCAGACCTGCAAAGTCTGCCACCAATGCGTCACGGCTCTTGGTTATCTGGTTGAACAGAGTTGATTTTCCGACGTTCGGACGACCAATGAGCGCAATTACGGGTTTCATAGATTAACCTTTATTCAATATCAGGCTGTCTAAAAATGGCCTGAACATCAGAAAGTTCTGGAAGAAAATGGGAATAGGATTAAAGCCTAAAATAAATAAAAACACGGGGCATTGAACATTCAATCACCCCGCGTAAAAAATACGGTTGGCTTATTTTAGCATAAGCCACAGAAAAATTAACGATTCTGCCAGATACTGTAAGCACCCTTGCGTGTCGACACATAGAGCTGGTTGTCGATCACACGCAGTGTGCGAACTTCACCAGAAGTCTTGGAACGACCAACAATCTGTCCAGTAGACGGATCAATCAGGTGTAATACACCGTCCAGGTCACCGACTACAAGGTCTGTACCCAGCATGACCGGGTTGCTCAGCTGACGGTTTAACAGCTGGTCATTTTCCCAGAGTTTCTGGCCAGACGTAATTTCATAGGCGGTGATTTTACCATCAGTCTGGGCTACAAAGACACCATTACCTACAACTTCTGGACGCTGGATACTGCTGGCATCTTCACTCCAGATCACCTGTTGTGAAGCCAGATCAAGCACAGTCACCTGACCTTGATAGCTGGTTGTTACTACAAACTGACCAGCAACGACCGGCTCACCATCAATATCATTCAGACGTTGAATATCGGAGCGACCATCAGATACCGCTACACGGCGCTGCATTTTTGGCACGCCAGTAACAGCATCCAGAGCATAAATATAGCCGTTTGCTGAAGCAATCAGTACATGACGTGGGTCAAGTGCGACTGGTGCCGCCATACCACGCAGGCTGAATTGTACATTAGGTAGCTTATAAGTCCACACCTGTTTACCAGTACTGACTTCATGAGCGAAGACCATACCGTCATTCGCTACGGTAATCACACGGTCTGCGTGCACTAAAGAGGGCGCAATAATGGCACCCGACAATTGGGCAGCCCAACGCTGTTCACCCGTCTGCTGATCTAAAGCAAACAGCTGACCTTTGGTATTGCCTGCAATCACCAGACCAGAAGCCGCCTCCACACCCGCGCTTAAGCCGGCTTTAGACACTTTTTTCTGCCAAAGACGTTGCTTGCCCTGATAAGCAGAAATTTCCCCATTTGGATTAATGGCAAAAATCACACCGTTGTCTGCATCGAGGCGTAAACGTAATGGATCTGCTTCATCCGTAGAAGAAACACTGCTAGAAAATACAGGAACCAGTGATTTTGCCTGTGCAAGTTTAGGAAGTGGATTTGGCTTGGCTTCTTCCACTTTAATGGTTTTTCCCGCACAACCTACCAAAGCAAGGGTTAACACGGTTAAGGCACAGGTGAGTTTGTATTTTCTATTCATTCAGTTTCTTCCACTTGTGTATCTATAATCGGGCGTTCAATTTCAGGATCATCGACCAATACGCCAACACTTTCTAGTTTAATTTGTAAAATCTGACGTTCTTCTTTGCGTTCTACCAAAGTATCCCATGCACTTTGATACACTTTCTTGGCATTTTCAATATCATTTTTAGCAACATAGATATCTCCACGTGCTTCATCTGCAGTTGCTTTAAAAGCAGGCTCATTCACCGCTTCTAAAGTTTTCAGTGCTGCATCATATTTTTTCTGTGCCAGCTGGGCATATGCCAGACGAAGTTTAACTACTTGCACCAGACCTGCATCATCCACCTTGGAGTTTTCAACTTTCTTCAGTGCACGTTCAGCTGCTGCATAATCTTCTTTGTCATAAGCCAGTTTTGCCATTACTAGCTGAGTCTGAATCGCCTGCGCTGAGTCAGGTGCTTCCTTGACAATCTTGTCCGCAGTATCAGACAGTTTAGCAAACGCATCGCCCTGAGTAGACCGTGCATCATCCATTAACTGCTGTACCTTGGCCGTTTGCTTCTGCGACTCCGCCAGGTTCTTCTTCTGCCAATATTCCCATCCAAAAAAGGCAATCAGCGCAACCAGAATTCCGGTAATGATTGAAGAGCCATACTTCTTTGTGAAGGATTTCAAACTTTCAAGTTGTTCATCACCACCAATTGCGCTCATGTGATTACCCCTTTCCTAATGTCTTATCGATTATTTTGAAGAAATTTTAGTTGTGAAGAATGCCACAAAATCAGTAAATGGCACATCTGATTGCTCTGCCGTTGCCAGCTCTTTTACGGTAAAAGTCTGTGCTTCCAGTTCACGTTCACCCATAATCACGGCATAGATCGCACCAGACTGGTCTGCCTTTTTCATTTGCGATTTCATTGAACCTTGTGAGCCAACTTTCAGGCGAATGCTACTCCCGGCAGCTTCTAACTGGTCACGGATCTGTTCAGCCAAGACCAGTGCCTGACCTTGAGAAGCAGGGTCTGCCACCAGAAATACTTCACAATCACGTACAGGTGTGTTGTCTTCAACTTGCTCCAGTAAAAGCAGTAAGCGCTCCATCCCCATCGCAAAACCAACCGCAGGTACAGACTGGTCTGCCTTACCTTTTAACTGACCCACCAGACCATCATAACGACCGCCGGCACAGACTGTACCTTGTGAACCTAAATGCGTTGTGGTCCATTCAAATACGGTTTTGTTGTAATAATCCAGACCACGTACCAGTTTCTGGTTGATGACAAAGCTGACGCCTGCATCAGTCAGGTATTGCTGTAACTGGTTAAAGTGCGCCAGTGTTTCTTCACCCATAAAATCATGCAGTTTAGGTGCATTTTCTAAAATAGACTGCGTTTTGGCATCTTTAGAATCCAGGATACGTAATGGATTCGTGGTTAAACGACGCTGAGAATCTTCATCCAGATCGGTTTTATGCGCTTCCAAGAATTCAACCAATGCCGCGCGGTATGCCGCACGTTCATCCGACTCACCCAAAGTGTTGAGTTCAAGCTGGACTTTATCGGCAACACCCATACGTTTCCATAAACGCGCTGTCATTAAAATCAATTCAGCATCTTGATCTGGCGTTGCTACACCAAAAGTTTCCACACCAAACTGGTGGAACTGACGGTAACGGCCTTTTTGTGGTTTTTCATAACGGAACATAGGTCCGACATACCACACTTTCGGGGTCGCACCACGCAGCAGGTTATGCTCAAGCATGGCACGTACGCAACCTGCTGTACCCTCAGGACGCAGCGTCAAAGACTCCGGTGGATTACCTTTGTCCAGAAAAGTGTACATTTCTTTTTCAACGATATCCGTTGCATCACCGATTGAACGTTTGAACAGATTGGTCTGTTCAACGATTGGTAAACGAATTTGTTGATAGCCATAGGCATCCATCAGACCCGATAAATGCTGTTCAAGACGTCTCCAAGCTGGGGTTTGCGTTGGGAGAATGTCATTAAAACCTTTGATTGCGACGATTGAACTCATGATCTACTCAGGAAAACTTGTACGAATAATTTCTTTAGATTTAGCTTTTTCAAGCTCATCAACACGTTGACGAACCATAGCTTCGATTTCATCAACCAGTTGATTGGTATCGATTAAATGGCTCTTTTCACCATTACGATACACCAGTGAACGTGGACTTGCACCTACTACACCAATGTCGGCTTCCTTAGCTTCACCCGGACCATTTACTTTACAGCCAATCACCGATACATCCATTGGTGTACGAATATCTTCCAAACGTTCTTCAAGCGATTGCATCACTTTAATTACATTAAATTCCTGACGTGAACAGCTCGGGCAGGCAATGAAGTTAATCCCGTTAGAACGTAAACCCAGCGATTTTAAAATATCGAAACCGATCTTCACTTCTTCTTCAGGTGCTGCTGCCAATGAAATACGCATGGTGTCACCAATACCTTCCATCAACAGACCACCAAGGGCGATTGCAGACTTCACCGAACCTGTACGGTAAATGCCCGCCTCAGTCACACCCAAGTGCAGCGGGTTATCAATCTGTTTAGACAGCAGACGATAAGCATCCATGGTCAGGAACACATTCGATGCTTTTACCGATATTTTAAATTCATGGAAATCTAAACGGTCTAAAATATCGATATGACGCATCGCCGATTCAAGCAGTGCCTCGCCTGTCGGCTCGCCATATTTTTTCTGGATGTCTTTTTCTAATGAACCAGCATTGACACCAATACGCATCGAGATATCGTTATGACGCGCAGCTGCCACGACTTCACGAATCTTGGCTTCTGAACCGATGTTACCTGGGTTAATACGCAGACAGTCTGCGCCCAAGTCAGCTACTGCTAGGGCAATTTTGTAGTCGAAGTGAATGTCTGCAACCAATGGCACACTCACCTGTTTACGGATTTCCCCAAACGCTGCCGCTGCTTCCATACTTGGTACAGAAACACGCATGATATCAGCACCCGCATCGACACAACGCTGGATCTGTGCGACCGTTGCAGCTACATCACAGGTTTCGGTATTGGTCATACTCTGGATGCTGATAGGCGCATCACCACCGACATAAACAGAACCAACACGAATCTTGCGGGTTGGACGGCGTTGAATCGGATTCACAATCATGATTTGTTTCTACTCTCTTGCCATTAACGTGATAAACGGAATTCTGCTTTTCCGTTTACAGTATATGGTGACAATGAAATATTTTCGTTATTCAGGGTCATGGCCACAGCGGTTGCATCATCAAGACGGATCTGAAATGGAGTTTCACCATTTAAATCCAATGTTGATGATTGACGACCAGTAGCAAGCACTTTACCGGTTGAGTCAACAATATGGACTGAAGTAGGACGGCTAAATTCAAGTTTTAGCTGATCACCAGATACTGCTGCATTGGAATCCATATTAATGATTTCAACGTCTGATGCCCGAGTCATTACTTCCGGTTCTACTTCAGTGCTACTATTGCCTGACCAGTTTTGGATTATCGTTACCAATACACCTAAAACTGCTAACGCCACTAATGCGATTAAACCGCGTTTTAACCATTTACGGTTACGGTCACGATTAGAGCCTGGTAATTTACCCATAATCTTGATTGGGGAATTGTTCAAGGCATGATTCGGCAACAGACCGGTATCATTGGCATAAATCTCATCAAAACGTTGAATGATATTCGATGCATCGACGCCTAAGAACTTCGCATAAGTACGATAATAACCCTTGATAAAGGTCGCTTCCGGTAAAGCTTTATAATCATCCTGTTCCAGTGCAGTCAAAGTTTTGACTGGAATATTCAGTTCACTTTCAACATCTTCCAGCTCAAGTTTTTGGTTGATACGAATCTGGCGCAAGTACTCACCTGGACGTTGAACATTTCCTAACGCGTTTGGCGCTACGCTCGAATTATTCGATGGTGAATTAGGATTTACTTCCATACGGCCTCAGTAGTGTACTGTAATTGCAAATAACGTTGGTATTCCGGGCTTTCAGGGAATAAGGCGCGCAATTGATTGACCAATACTTGCATGCCCATTTGATCACCCTCGGCACGCGCAGTACGAATGCCGATCCAGAGCGCACGAGCACCCTGGTTTTTCTGTCCCACCGAACGTACAAATTGTTGATACATATTCGACGCTGCCGGGAACTGCTGATTCAGATAAAAAATCTCTGCCAACTCTAACATTGAAATGTAAGAATCGCGATTGGCTTGCAGGGCCTGTTTGAATGATTTTTCAGCATTCACCAGATCACCCTGCTTCAGGTAGATCCGCCCCATATTTTCAAGCGCAAGATAACGCTGGTCATAGCCCAGTGTCGCGCCTGCAATTGCAAACTGTTCAATTGCATCATTATAACGTTCAAGCTGATACAAATAGGTGCCATAATTGTTACGTGCCTGTGCATTTTTAGGTTCGGCTGAAATCGCGCGCTTAAAGTAAGTTTCGGCACGATCCAAGTTCAGCCTACTACCTTCCTGCTGTAACAAAACACCCATCATCATATTGGCTTGAGCATCACGTGAATTAATTTTAAGCGCCTCATCTAGCGCTCTTTTCGCTGAATCCAGATCACCAGTCTTCAGATATTCAACCGCCAATTGAGTACGCACCTGGGTCGCTTTTTTAGGATCCTTTTTACCCACTTCTGCCGTTTGACAGCCAGATAGAGCAATAGAAACACATACTGTTGAAATAAAAGCAATTTTAGATGTCAGATTTCTCAATTGGTGACCTCTTGTTATCCTTGTGAGCGCATGATCTCATTGGACTGCGCGATTTTCTTCTTCCACTGTTCCGCACGACGGGTACGATCAGCAACTTGTCCCACTAATTGACCACACGCAGCATCAATATCATCACCACGTGTCTGACGAATCGTACACACAAAACCTGCATCAGACAAAGTTTTTTGGAAAGAAATAATACGGTTACGGCTTGAGCGGCCATAAGGCGCATGCGGGAACGGATTAAATGGAATCAGGTTAATTTTGCTTGGCAAATTCTTCAATAATTTAATCATCTGCTGGGCATGTTCCGGTTTGTCATTCACGCCGTCCAGCATGACATATTCAATGGTCACATGTTTACGTGCGCTTTCATTGCCATCTTTAGTGATATAGCGCTGACATGCTGCAATAAGTTGCTCAAGCGGATATTTTTTATTGATTGGCACGAGTTCATTACGCAGTTCATCATTAGGTGCATGCAATGAAATCGCCAGAGCGACATCAATATCTTGAGCCAATTGATCAATTTTAGGCACCACACCTGATGTTGATAGTGTCACACGGCGTTTTGACATACCGTAGGCAAAGTCATCCAGCATGATACGCATTGAACTGAGTACAGCATCATAATTCAATAACGGTTCGCCCATCCCCATCATAACGACATTGGTCACTGAACGCTCACGCTCTGCCACAGGCACATCTTCCATATAGGAATAGTTTGCCATCCATAACTGGCCGATAATTTCAGCCTGGCTTAAATCACGCTGGAAACCCTGTTTACCCGTTGAACAGAATGAACAGTCCAGTGCACAGCCCACCTGTGAAGAAATACACAAGGTCTTACGTGAGCCAGTTTTATCTTCTGCTGGAATGAGGACAGTTTCAACCAGTGAACCTTCACCATCACCGACACGGAACACCCATTTACGCGTACCGTCTTTAGAATAATTTTTATGCACCACTTCTGGCGCTTTAATTTCACAAATTTTTTCCAGCTTTTCACGCAACTTGCCTGAGATATTGGTCATCTCAGCAAAATCAGTCACAAAAAATTGGTGAATCCACTTCATCACCTGCCCGGCACGAAACTTCTTCTCACCCATATCTTCGAAGAATTTTTCCATTTGCGGACGTGACATGCCAAGTAAGTTCACTTTTTCTACAGCCTTTTGCTGTGCTGGAGCGGATGGAGTGTGTTGCTGTGCCTCAGAAACTGCTGATACAGCGACTGCTTCAATACTCATGTGTATTACCTAAACCATGTCTAAAGATGAAAGGAGAAGCTCAATATCTGAGCAAAGAATTATTCAGGGAATAAAAAAACCAGATAAGTATAATAACACTTATCTGGCTTGAATACTGCGAATTAACGAGTACGTGGAGCAATCTCAGTTTGAGCGAAGAAGTAGTTAACTTCACGGTCAGCAGATGCTACAGAGTCAGAACCGTGAGCAGCATTTTCGTCGATGCTTACAGCGAAATCTGCACGGATAGTACCAGGAGCAGCTTCTTTAGGGTTAGTCGCGCCAAGGATTTCACGGTGAGCAAGAACTGCGTTTTCACCTTCAAGAACTGAAACAACAACTGGACCAGAAGTCATGAATGCAACTAGGTCACCAAAGAAACCACGTTCTTTGTGCTCAGCGTAGAAGCCTTCAGCTTCAGCTTGAGTCAGGTGCTTCATTTTAGTAGCAACAATTTTAAGACCCGCTTTTTCGAAACGAGCAAAGATTTCACCGATTACGTTTTTAGCAACTGCATCTGGTTTAACGATAGATAATGTACGTTCAATAGCCATGATTGGCTCCTTTAGTCAATGGTTGACATGAAAATTTGGCGCATTATACCGAGATAATCCGCAATTTTCTGCTTTTACTCTGTAAAAAAATCGCTTTTTTAGATGAGGTCTTAGCGCGCCTCGTCAATCCATGCCATTTGAATGGCTTCAAGCAGGCCTTCAGTTGATTTTTCAGGATTATCTTCAAAGTCTGGAAGTGCACAAACCCATGCATGCAAATCAGTAAAACGAATCCATTGCGGATCCACGTCCGGGTGTGCTTCATACAGTTCAATTGCGATATCAAGAGTATCAGTCCAACGTAAACCCATATCTATTCCTAATAGCCATTTGCTTCGATGTGGTACTTTAGCAAATCTGGCAGAATCTGCGAGTGTTTAGCGGTTCCAGAGCTATATTTTTACAACACAATGTTCAAGAGCGGTGCCAGAGATATAAAACTTACCGCCACAGTTATACCGATGACAGCCCCCATTGCTACATCACTCGGATAATGCAGACCGAGTATCATTCGTGAGGCTGCGACCAACACCGTAAAAGGCAGCATTAAAATCAGTAGAACTGGAACTGCATAACCCAGCATCGTCGTTGCCATGACGGCATGCAAGGTATGTCCTGAGGGAAAACTGTAATAGTCTAGAGGATGGTCACCGAGACGAATAAGCTGATGCACCTGATAAGGTCGGGGGCGTACAGTTTTAGTTTTTAGTACTTTGTAGATTGCCGTACCAACAGTACTTCCCAAAATTAAATACAGCATTTGTAGGCTATATAATAAACCTTGTAGCGCCCAGGTAGTGATGATCATCACGTACCAGAATACACCATTGCCAAGCCGGCTGATAATTTTGAAAAAAGCAGCCACACGTCCAGAATGCGAAAGATGATTTAATACTACGCAACCTTTTAAATCCATCTCCATTAATTTTTGTTTTGCATGATGGAATTTCACCGTTTGGCTTCCTGTAATATTTTCAGTTCATTTTATCGATTCTTAGCTACCGAATTATTTAAATCAAATTTAGAAATTAATATCGACTGAAATCCGATCACGATAAGTACCTGCTGGAACACCATTAAAAGGATTATCTACCAGTTGAACAGATACAATAAATTTCTGTCGCTGGGCTGCGCTCTGTTGGAGTGGTACTCCCCACGCATTACCGCTTGCTCCTCTTAAATTTAACTTAGTGCGGAGTTTATAGGCGCCATTAGATACATAACTCATACCATCAGTACTAACCAGATTTTGGCTATTAAATAAAATTGAATAACCAGTATCACAGCTGATATTAAAAGACGTGGCTGCCTGGCTACGCTGGTAGCTTTGCAAACGAAGCTCATCATTAGCAAAGCCATCAATTGAACAATATTGAGCAGATGCCATGGTGCTCATCGCAGATACTGCTATTAATAACAAGAGTTGTTTCATTATAGTTTTCTCCTACTCGCAAACCGTTTCAAAAACATGTTTGTCCGCACTCTGGAATTGTATTTCATTCAGATTAAATTGTGCCTGGCATTGCTTTCCGCCTTGAGTTTTAATTTTCAGGTTATATGCACCTGCCTTAAATAAATAAAGATAGACCATACCCTGGCTATCAACAAAAGAAGCTTCCTGACTGAGCCCGTCTACAAGAACTTCAGACCCTGCAACCAGCGAATTTTGCTGTGCATCCTTAAGTTTGACAGCAACCCGTTTTGTTTTATAAATCGGAAAATCCAGACGATATCCGCGTTGATCTAAGCCCACCAGTTTCTTAGAAGATTGTTCAAAAGTTTCATCCATTGCCAACTGGTTATGATCAAAAGAAATGTCATAATGAATATAAGGAATAAGATTATGAACAAACATATAGCCTTGTTTATTGGTACTTCCTACACGTGTTGCCGAGCGATAAATATCAATATCTGAATGTTGGTCCACATTAACCAAGGCAAAAGCATTATCGGCATATTTGGTCAAGGCAACTTTATTCCCCATCCAAACTAATGCGCCATCAAATGTAACTTGTGAATTACGGCGATCCTCATATTCATCATGAGATAATTGCAAGTTACCTACGCTGGTTTTCCACAAGCCATAAGCATTGTAGTTAATTTCTTCATCACTTCGGTTTACACCCACGACATAATCAAAGCCATTCTGGGTCATGGTTCGATGGGCATAACTTAAACTTGTTTCATTATCTGCGGTATCATGATCCAGAGAAAGCCGCCCTCGTTCGCCCCAGTTATAATAAAAGGCGATACGAAATCCCTGATCTCCGTCCTCACTAAAATCTTTATAATAGCCAAAATCCGTATATAAATTTCTAGTTAGACCTTTTGTCGCTCTAATATCAAAAAACTTACGGTCTTCTCTTGGTGAATCATCAAATTCATTATAATAAGATTGATAAATAAAATTAAAATTTAGACCATCAATAATTTTAAGATTAGAAAAGTTGAAATATAAAATACTTGAAGTCTCGATTTCGGAATCATATAAGTCAGTATTTAAATATTGATACTCTTGAGTAAAATATCGACTATTTAAGCCAACTGACCAGTATTGAGAACTTCGACTCAAGCCAACTGCAGCAGCATAACCTTGCTCATCTATACGATCTGCCTTGCTTGCTGATACGGCGGTATCTAAAAGAAAATACTTACTGATACCTTGGGTCCACAACACATCTACATTGCTAACATCTTCACTATAAAGTAAATCTAGGCCCAAGGTTGTAGAAGAGGTGATTCCTCGGCGAAAATAGAGTTTGCTAAAAAAATCACGATAATCATCATCCACAAGATCATAGTTATAACGCAGCTTTCCTAACGAAATATTGTATTCATTTAACCTTGGCTTCAATAACCGGCTATTAATATAAACAGGAAAACTCCGAACAGTACGATTTCCAAGTATATCCTCCACCACAATTTGAGCATCACCTGCCTGATTGACAACTCCTCCAGCTGGTAAATTGTAATTACCCGGGGTGATTGAATCCCGGTAAAGTCTTACACCATTAATAAAAAGATCTACCGTAGAGGGTAAGCTGGCGCTACCATTTAAGGCCGGGATATTCCAATACACAAAATCAGGACGATCAATATAATTAGTTCCAAAACTTAAACCGCCAAAACGAAAAGAATTATTTAGCAAGTTATAGGGACTGGTCGTATCACCGAAAGTCAGCTTTAAAAATTTTGTCGGAAAATCGATATCTAAGGTACTGTTTACGCGCAAAAACGTTTGTTCTGTTTCCTCAGGTTCATTCCGATAGAGAAACGCATTTTTAAACAACCAATAATCTTTAAAGATCCCAAACTCTGAGAACGTATTAAACTCCTGATCTTCTTCATCCTTACCATAGAACAGACTATAGTTCACAAAGCCACCAAAGTTTGCTTTTTCCGGAACTTCTATTTCCAGCTCATAATCGGTTCCTACGAAAAAATCTGCAGGAAAGAAGATTTTAATCGCCTGAAGACTATAATCATCCTCGACTGTAATTCCTGGCTGTGTTAATGAACAAAAATCTTTCTTAGCTAGGTGTCGTGAAATTTTTTCTACCCGTATTCCAATATCAGATAAAGCTTCACATTCAACAAATCTTTTCCCATTCTCAGAAAATGTTACAGTTTCAGTGTGATAATCCACACCATTGATCCATATATTAACGATAAGTACTTCTGGACTTTTTAGTTGATTTGATTCTTGACTAAGTTCTGCATTTGCATTTATCGCTCCCATACCACATGCAATCATTAGGAAAAGTTTTGTGGCTTTCATAGCATGATCCTTTTACTATTTCTTATTTTTATGAGATAGAACTATCACCCTTTTACTGGAAACTCTAAATACCCTGCCTGCTCATCTAACTTAATTTTTAATTTGGCTATATTCCCAGTTTTAATTTCACCTAATTCAAATTTAATTTTATTACCGCTTAACACATACAACGCCAAATCTTGTCGCAGTAATTCATTATTTTTATTATCGAGCACAACAACTTCAGTAATTTTCGCAAAAGAATTTTCTGAATTAATGATATTGAGATAGGCTACATTATTAATTTTATGTAGATCCACACTGAGCTTTGGAGGAACTACCTTTCCAGCAAAAAGTGGTAAAGAAAAATTAAATAAAAAGTTAATTGCAGACTCCTCTACAACCGGTGTTACTTCCTTAAAAACTACTCTCCAAGACTGTTGTTTTTCCAGGTTTTCTGGCGGCTGACTAAAGCCAATACGCACAATCTGCTTACTTTCTGGTTTAAGTTCAAAAGTTTTTGGATTAAATAATAAAGTTCTATCTTCTACGAGAACATCTTCTCCTTTTTCATCCTGCTGCCATTTAAATGCATTAACTTCATAGATTTTAGATTTAGATAGACCAGTACTTTCGATATTAACCGTAGTACTTTTCTGTCTTTTAAAATCTTGGATATTTAATTGTATTGGATTAAATTTAATTCCTGCAGACAAAGAAGCACTGTAGAGGAGCATAATTAGCAACCCTATTAATTTTATATTCACCTTTGACTCCAAATATTTAAATATAATTATTATTAATTTTTTATATTAAAGTAGGAGATGTTTAAAACATCTCCTAACGGTGTAACTATTTTATAAGAATGATTTTCTTATTTTTAGAATCGAACCGCTACTGTATAAGTACCACGGTAAGTACCAGCATCAGCGTTGTTATAATCATTTTGTGCAACTGTTGCAGTTACATTAAATGCCTGATCGGCATTGCCTGTACTAGCTAAAGTACCACCATTGTACGCATCAGCAGCGCCATTTTGACGTGTGCTCACTTGTACCGGTACTGCGCCACCCGCTCCAGTTAAAGTATTTGGTGCTGAGATTTGCAGTCTGTATGGTGCATTTGTACGTACATTAAATGTTCCTGTATCTGTCCAAGTACCATTTTGTGCTTGAGCCAGCGTTAAGGTTTCATCTACGACATCTAGGTCGCAATGTCGAGCAACATCTAGAACTACATTAATTTTTCCATCACACTTATCACCACAAGCATGCTTGCCTGGTTTATGTGGTTTAGTCGGTTTAGATGGACCTGGGCCACGATCTGGGCCACCTGCATATACACTTGCTGATCCTAAGCCAAGTACAACTGATGCTAATGCTGTTAGAACTATTTTATTCATTTTTTTCTCCATTCTTTTAAAAGAATATAAATATTTATTTCGAAGAACGGTTAATGCAAAACTCTTATTATTATGAGTGCAGCTACCTAACCGTAGGCTTATCTTATAATTATTAGTTCCAAAACATACAAATGTGATAACTTTCACAATATGTTTTATTATTCTTTCACAAAAGCACACTTTTATCTTAGATCACTATATTCTAAAGAATTATTTTTTTGAATTTTACAATTAAGGCAAATTAAAGAGAAATTTATAAAAACCAATTTTCTATCAATATTTTTAATCAAAAAAATCGATTAAAAATAAGTTATTGTTTTTTATTTTATTTTTATTAAATAAAAAATAGTTGCATTAAATATTAAAACCTTACAAAATCTTACAATTTACAATCCAATATTTTAAAATAAAAAAATTACTAATTTTATTTTTTTGATTTTTCATATATTTACATTACCCTTCTCATCAAAAAAACATTCAATATAAATAATTAAATTTTTACAATCAACAACTTAATAAATTATTTTTCACTATTTTAATACTTGTATCATAATTAATGACTTTTATTTCTTTTTCTATACAAATTTATTCAACCTTAAATTTTATGATAATTTTACTGGATATAAATTTAGTTCAAATAATAATTTAATTAACTTTACATTAAAATAATTAAATTATTTTTCATTTTAAATATAAAAAATTTAATTATTCCTAAGTTATTAAGACCTGTTAATACTTAAAAAACATTTTTACTTATTAATTAATTATATAAGCCACTATCTTCTATAGTTTATTTTATCTTAATTTTATTTATTAACTTTCTTTAATTCACCCTTAGATCTAATTATTCGCATTTCTAACTTATTAAAGAAAATTAATAGTCAACAAATAATCAATTATTTTTAAACCCAATAATATACATCTCTAAAAATAAAAATATAAAAACATCATTCAATTTGAGTGGTTTTTTCCTTTAAATCAAATGATCCGAGAAATTAGTTTTACGCTTTATAACGATCTTGTTTGCTTGAATTCAAGGTATGAACGAGTACAAAACACTGTTTTGTAAGAAGTGTAAGGAGGCAAAGCACTGCTTTGAATGAAGCACAAGAAGTGAAAGCACACTGTTTTCATCTATTTGAGGCATGAAGTTCAACTCAAATAAATCAGTTTTGTTTTTACAAGACATCAAAAAAGCCCCTGTTAAAAACAAGGGCTTTTCGACTTAGAAATTAGAACTTAGTTCTTTTCTTTGTCTACGATTTTGTTTGCTTGAATCCAAGGCATCATCGCACGAAGTTTGTTACCCGTTACTTCGATACCGTGAGCAGCATTTTGACGACGACGTGCAGTCATAGATGGGTAGTTCAACGCACCTTCTTGGATGAACATCTTCGCATATTCACCTGATTGAATACGTTTAAGTGCATTGCGCATTGCTTCACGAGACTGTTCGTTAATAACTTCAGTACCAGTTACATATTCGCCGTATTCAGCGTTGTTAGATACTGAGTAGTTCATGTCCGCGATACCGCCTTCGAACATTAAGTCAACGATCAATTTAAGTTCGTGTAGACATTCGAAGTATGCCATTTCAGGCGCATAACCAGCTTCAACCAAAGTTTCGAAGCCCATTTTAACCAATTCAACAGCACCACCACAAAGAACTGCTTGCTCACCAAATAAGTCAGTTTCAGTTTCTTCACGGAAAGAAGTTTCGATGATACCTGTACGGCCGCCACCAACACCTGATGCATAAGAAAGCGCAACGTTACGAGCGTTACCAGAAGCATCTTGATGAATAGCGATTAGATCAGGAACACCTGAACCACGTTGATATTCAGAACGCACAGTGTGACCAGGCGCTTTAGGCGCAACCATGATTACGTCAAGATCAGCACGTGGAACAACCTGGTTGTAAAGAACAGAGAAACCGTGAGCAAATGCAAGAGTCGCGCCTTGTTTGATGTTTGGCTCGATTACGTCACGATAAAGTTGTGCTTGGAACTCGTCTGGAGTCAAGATCATCACTACGTCAGCTTGAGCAACAGCAGCAGGAACTTCAGCAACTTTAAGACCAGCGTTTTCAGCTTTTTTCCAAGAAGTAGAACCAGCGCGAAGACCTACAGTTACGTCTACACCAGAATCTTTAAGGTTAAGCGCGTGCGCGTGACCTTGTGAACCATAACCAATGATCGCTACTTTCTTAGATTGGATGATAGATAAGTCGCAGTCTTTATCGTAAAAAATTTGCATTGCTGTCTCCGCTTAATGCTTGTTTGTCTGTTTAACCAGGCAGTGAATCTTGTATTTACACTGCCTGATACCCCCTTCTTTTTAGGATGAGGAAATACTTTAAAATTAGATTGTCAGTACTTTTTCGCCGCGTGCGATACCCGAAACACCTGAACGAACCACTTCTAAAATGGTATGTTCCGCAAGTGCATCAATAAACGCATCCACCTTTTCAGTTGTACCTGCAATTTGAATGGTATAAGTCGTTGGCGTTACATCAACAATCTGACCACGGAAAATATCGGCAGTACGTTTGATTTCATCACGCGATGAACCGAGTGCTTTGACTTTAATGAGCATCAGTTCACGTTCAATATGCGCACCTTCTGACAGATCTACTACTTTTACCACTTCAACTAATTTATTCAGCTGTTTAGTAATTTGTTCGATCTTGTGATCATCGCCATAAGTGGTCAATGTCAAACGAGAAAGTGTTGGATCTTCAGTTGGCGCAACGTTCAATGTTTCGATGTTGTAGCCACGTTGTGAGAATAAACCCACTAAACGGGAAAGCGCGCCTGCTTCGTTTTCAACAAGTACAGAGATGATATGTCTCATGCTGTGCGCTCCCCTTTTGCCAACCACATATCCTGCATTGACTGACCTGCAATAAGCATCGGATAAACGTGCTCAGAGCGATCAACCATTACGTTAATAAATACGCACTTATCATTGATTGCCATCGCCTCTTCAAGCTTAGACTCAAGCTCATCTGCATGATCAATCTGAATACCAACATGACCATAAGCTTCCATCAATTTTGCAAAGTCCGGCAATGACTCTACATAAGAGCTAGAGTGACGACCTTCATAGTTCATATCCTGCCACTGTTTTACCATACCCAAGGCACGGTTGTTCAGGCACAGAATTTTAACGTTCAAGCCGTATTGCTTACAGGTTGAAAGCTCCTGGATACACATCTGGATCGATGCTTCACCAGTGATACACACCACTTGCTGATCCGGGAATGCAAGCTTAGCCGCCATTGCATATGGCAGACCTACGCCCATCGTTCCTAAACCACCTGAATTGATCCATTGACGTGGACGCTTGTAGCGGTAGTGCAATGCGCCGAACATCTGGTGCTGACCCACGTCAGAGGTGATGATCGCTTCGCCATTGGTCACTTTGTCGAGCGCACGAACTACTTGTTGAGGCTTCATCGAACCATCAGTCGGTAGATCAAACTTCAAGCAGTTCACTTGACGCCATTCATCAATTTGCTTCCACCATGCCGCAATCGCTTCAGGATTTGGCTTGGACACATTCATCTGTTTCAGCTGGTTCAGCATTTCCTTTAATACAGGTTCTACTGCACCCACGATTGGAATGTGCGCCATGATGGTTTTAGAAATCGTCGCTGGGTCAATATCAATGTGAATGACTTTGGCATTTGGACAGAATTTCGCAGGATTATTGGTTACACGGTCATCGAAACGCGCACCGATACACAGAATCACATCTGCATTGTGCATGCTCATGTTGGCTTCATAAGTACCGTGCATACCGAGCATGCCCAGGAACTGTGGATCATCGCCCGGGAATGCACCAAGACCCATCAAGGTATTGGTTACCGGGAAGCCCAACAGATGTGCAAGTTCAGTCAATTGTGCTGAAGCATTGCCTTGAACCACACCACCGCCAGAATAAATCACTGGGCGTTTAGCATGAATCAGTTCGTCAATCGCTTTACGGATTTGACCTGAATGACCACGGTATGGTGGCTGATACGAACGCATCTTCACTTTTTCAGGATATTCGTAAGCAAATTTCTCTGCTGGATTGGTCGCATCTTTCGGAATATCAACAACGACTGGACCTGGACGACCAGAAGCAGCGATATAGAATGCTTTTTTGATAATTGCCGGAATTTCGCTGGCATGACGAACCTGGAAGCTGTGCTTCACAATCGGACGAGAAATACCAACCATGTCCGTTTCCTGGAACGCATCCTCACCAATTAAGTGACTTGCAACCTGGCCAGACAGGATCACCATTGGAATGGAATCCATATAAGCTGTTGCAATTGGGGTTACGGTATTGGTTGCGCCCGGACCTGATGTCACAAGCACGACACCAGTTTTACCTGTTACGCGCGAGTATGCATCTGCCATATGGCCGGCAGCTTGTTCGTGACGTACAAGGTAATGATTAATTTTGTCTTGTTGAAATAGCGCGTCGTAGATATGTAGAACTGCGCCGCCTGGATATCCAAAAACATGTTCAACGCCTTCATCCGCTAATGCGCGAACGAGCATTTCACCACCAGATAGAAGTTCCAACGTGATTCACCCTAATATTATTCACTGCACAAATGGGAGGCATTTGCAGTGTTCATTCATTAACTGTCTGCACTGTTATAGCACATAAATTTCATAGTTTTCATAGCAATAGGAAAAAAAATCTGGCCTCTTTACTGTTCGAGCAATACAAGACCTAAAACATGTTGGGATAAACATATTTTGCTTAGCTTTGTTCAATTTCTCGGCTAGAGAAATCGCCCACTGCATGAAATGACACTTATTCGAAGGGTGATCGATCTAAGGCATATAAAACTATTGCAGCATTCTTGTGTTTTCAGTCTGTAAAGTCAAGTTCAAAAAACACTCTGTTTCATCTAGCTTATAGGGTTTTTGCTGTTTTTCTAAACTTTTATTAAAGATATAGCTTTACACCCCCTCTTTATAAAGAAAAAATATTCAATAAAATCATTATGATAAATATTCATTTTTATAAAATTTTAGTATGCCTTATATAAAAAAAATGAATGAATTTTTCTATTTTTTGATTTTAATGTTTATAAATAAATTTACTTATTAGTCTGTTTATATTTTCTTCAATTAGCTTTTTCTGCATTTATTACGAAAAGTCGATAAAAATACTCCTCTGATTATTTAAACTGACTACAATATGCACAACCTGAATGCTGAAACTGCAAAGGATCAATAACCATGAGACATTCACTGTTTGCCATGTTAACAAACACCCTTCTACTCTGTTTTATGAGTGGAAACACCATGGCAAATCAATACTATAAATGGGTCGATGCCAAGGGAGTAACGCATTACACCAAAACACCACCGCCAAAAAATGCAAAAAAAGCAGGTAAAGTGGAAACTTATGGCTGGAAAAATTCAGCCCCAACCCCTCCTAGAAATACTGAACCTGCTGAACAAACTGAGCACGCATCTCAAGAACAGCTGCAACAATCGCCTCAAGCTCCAGCGAATCAAGACCAGCAGCAACGCGAAGCGAACGAAGCCTTGCAACAATCTAAAAAGCGTGCAGTCGCTTTATAAGGCATCCCTTTAATAGGACAGTCGTTTTTCTTCGGGAAATGTGAGTGCAAAATTCACTATAAGTGCATTTTGCGCTATGCTGTGCCTCATAATTTTTTAACCGTTCTCTTGTATTACGTATATGACTACTCACATTGACTCAGAATACCAAGCCAGTGCGATTGAGCCTCAAGTCCAACAGGACTGGGAATCGCAGAAAGCCTTTAAAGTTGCCGACACTGTAGAAGGTCCACGTCGTTATATCCTCTCGATGTTCCCTTACCCAAGTGGCAAACTGCATATGGGTCATGTGCGTAACTATACGATTGGTGACGTGATCAGCCGTTTCCACCGTTTAAAAGGTGAAACTGTGCTTCAACCAATGGGTTGGGACGCTTTTGGCTTACCTGCGGAAAATGCAGCAATTGCGCATCAGGTTGCACCTGCAAAATGGACCTTTGAAAACATTGATTACATGCGTAATCAGTTGAAAAAGTTAGGTCTTGCAGTGGACTGGGATCGTGAATTCGCAACCTGCACACCTGAATACTACCGCTGGGAACAATGGTTATTTGTTCAGCTTTATAAAAAAGGCCTGATCTACCGTAAACTTTCAACCGTGAACTGGGATCCAGTCGATCAAACAGTTCTTGCCAACGAACAAGTTGAAAATGGTCGCGGCTGGCGTTCAGGTGCATTGGTTGAAAAACGTGATATTCCAATGTACTACTTCCGCATCACTGACTATGCGCAAGAATTATTAGACGATTTAGACACATTAAAGGACGGTTGGCCACAACAAGTCTTGACCATGCAACGTAACTGGATTGGTCGCTCGCAAGGTATGGAAATTACCTTCCCTTCAGCAAATCCTGAAGTTTACTCAGATGGTCTAACTGTATTTACCACACGTGCCGACACCTTGATGGGTGTGACTTATGTTGCTGTTGCAGCAGAACACCCAATGGCGCTAAAAGCGGCTGAAACGAATCCTGAGCTTCAAGCATTCATTGAAGAATGCCGTATGGGTTCTGTGGCAGAAGCGGATCTTGCCACTGCCGAGAAGAAAGGCATGGCAACAGGTTTGTCAGTTAAGCACCCTGTAACAGGTGAACAAGTTCCAGTTTGGATCGCAAACTATGTGTTGATGTCATACGGTTCAGGTGCGGTGATGGCGGTACCTTCACACGATGAACGTGACTTCGAATTTGCCAACAAATATGGCTTAACCATTAAGCAAGTGATTGATGCCAAAGGCGCAGATGATGCGGACTTTGATGCAACACAATGGCAAGAATGGTACGGTTCGAAAGAAGGCAAATTGGTCAATTCAGGCGAATTTGACGGTTTAGATTTCCAAGGCGCATTTGATGCATTCTTAGCGAAACTTGAGCCACAAGGTCTTGCGAATGTAAAAGTTCAATTCCGTTTACGTGACTGGGGTGTCTCTCGTCAGCGTTATTGGGGTTGTCCAATTCCAATGATCAACTGCCCAACGTGTGGTCAAGTGCCAGTGCCTGAAGAACAACTTCCTGTTGTGCTGCCGACTGACGTAGTTCCAGATGGTTCAGGTAACCCATTGAACAAGATGCCTGAGTTCTATGAAACATCTTGCCCAAGCTGTGGTGGCGACGCACGTCGTGAAACTGATACGCTAGACACATTTGTAGAATCTTCTTGGTACTATGCACGTTATGCATCTCCAGACTTTACCAATGGCATGGTGAAACCTGAAGCGGGTCAAACTTGGCTTCCTGTCAACCAATACATCGGTGGTGTTGAACACGCGATTCTGCATTTGCTTTATGCACGTTTCTTCCACAAATTGATGCGTGATGAAGGCGTGGTACAAGGTAACGAACCATTCACTAACCTTTTAACACAAGGTATGGTGCTTGCTGATACCTATTACCGTGAAGCAGAGTCAGGCAAGAAAACATGGTTTAACCCTGCGGACATCGAGCTTGAAAAAGACGAAAAAGGTCGTATCACTTCTGCGAAATACAAAGAAGATGGTCAAGACGTTGTCATTGGCGGTCAAGAGAAGATGTCGAAATCGAAAAACAACGGGATCGACCCGCAAGCGATTATTGACCAATACGGTGCAGATACTGCACGTGTATTCATGATGTTTGCTGCTCCACCAGATCAATCTTTAGAATGGTCGGATGCAGGTGTTGAAGGTGCAAACCGCTTCTTGAAACGTGTATGGCGTTTGGCAACGGGCTTCCTTGAACAAGGTAATGCTACTGCAACTATCGACAAAGCATCGCTTTCAACTGCTGCGCAAGACTTACGCCGCAAGACTCATGAAACCATCCAAAAAGTGGGTGATGACATCGAACGTCGTCATGCATTTAACACTGCGATTGCAGCAATGATGGAACTTCTGAACGCAAACAACAAGTTTGAAGCGAAAGATGACAATGACGTGGCGGTTGCACGTGAATCGATCATTACGCTTTTAACGTTGCTTGCACCATTTGCACCACACTTAAGCCAGACTCTATTGGCGCAGTTTGGTATTGAGTTAACTTCTGCTCAATTCCCAAGCGTTGATGAATCTGCATTAATCCGTAATACCCAAACCATCGTGGTTCAAGTGAACGGTAAGCTTCGTGGCAAATTAGAAGTATCGGTAGACGCTTCTAAAGATGACATCTTGGCGCAAGCAAAAGCATTACCTGAAGTGCAACAATTCTTGACGGGTCCAACCAAGAAAGAAATTGTGGTGCCGAATAAGTTAGTGAATTTGGTGGTTTAAATCCTGAGGAATTGTTTAAGCACTGCTTTAAACAATTCCGCAAGGGGGGATGTGGGCAATTAAATCTATTAACCTCATCCTCTTGCGGAATATATTTCTCATCCCGAAAAAGAAAGTTTTAAAAACCCCTCATCCTAACCTTCTCCCAGAGGGAGAAGGGACTTTAAGGAATAATCCCTCCTCACATAAAGGTAGAGATTAAAAAACAATTCCCAAACAAAGCCCGTTGCCAGTCAACGGGCTTTGACTTTACAATCCCCTACAGAATTTCAATATTTTCCCATTTTGGAAAAACAGAGGACAGCGCATGCATTTGGGCAAACGTTTAGCAGTAATTGTTTTAACTTGTGGCCTGAGTGCAGGCCTAGTCGGCTGTGGCTTCCATCTTAAAGGTAATAATCCAAGCTCGGTACCTGTGGCTTATTCAGTAATGAGTCTGGCTTTACCTACCAATACCGAGGAGCTTCAGGAAAAACTGGCAATTTATCTGGGTGCGGCTGGCGTACAATTGTCAAATTCACCAAATGCCTATGTACTACGTGTGCTGGACTATACTCCGCGTCGTCTGGAATTAAACGGTAAACTGATAGAAACATTATTACGTCTCAATGTGACCTTCCGTATTGAAGATGCACAAGGTAATCCTGTGACTGAACCGCGTACGATCGTCGCGACCCGCACCTATCAATATGATATCGAGACAGTAAATACTGATGACCAGGAACAGGTTTTCCTGAAACAGGTTCTCATTGATGATGTAGCACAACAGATTGCGCGTCAGATATCATCAAATCGCCTACCATTGGCAAAACCTGAAACTCCTACTCAACCGGCACAATAAGACGACTCAACCATGAAACTTGATTACCTTCAGGCATTAAAACGTGTCTCCGATGCTCGCGGTGCCTGGGTGTTACATGGTCAGGAACCTCTGCTTGAGCAGAACCTGATGGATGCTTTTCGTGCTAGCTGGCAACAGCGGGAAGTTGAACGTCAGCGCTATGATGTCAGTTCGGTCAGTGACTGGAAAAATGTCTTTAATGCATTAAATAGTTTGTCTCTGTTTTCGACTCAATTGGCGGTTGAAGTACATGGCAATATTAAGCCGGACGCTAGTGGCATCAAGCTATTAAAAAGCTATTTGCAGCAGGACAGTGACAATTTATTGCTGATCATCATGCCTAAACAGGATAGTAGCAGCCTGAAATCCAGCTTTTTCCAGGTCATGGATGCCAATGGCGTCAATGTCTCTCTGACAGCTAATTATCCGCGCGACCGTCAGCAAATTTTGTCAGTTGAGGCAGAAAAGCTCGGCATTAAACTTGCCAATGATGCCTGGGCATGGCTGGAACAACACCATGAGCATAACCTGCTGGCAGCCAAAAATAGTCTGATGCGTGTCAGTGATACCTTTGCTGAGATCGATGTAATCCAGGTGGATCATCTGTATGCCTGCCTGCAAGATCAATCACGTTATAGTACCTATGACCTGAGTGATGCCTTGCTAAATGGCAATCTGGCACAATCGATTAAAATTTTTCAGTATCTGATTGCTTCTGGTGAGCCATTAAGCTTAATTCTGTGGAGTATCAGCAAGGAAATGCGTTTGTTAATGCAGCTGTTTGAACAGCCACAAAATGCGCTACAGATCGGTATCTGGAAAACCAAAGTTAGCCTATATCAACAGGCTTTACGTCGACTTAGCCCACAAACCTTTTTAGCTTGGCCAGCCCTGTTATTAAGAATTGATTCTTCTATCAAAGGGTTGGGGCATGAAAACCCTGAACATCTGGTGCAGCAAGCCATTGCCAGCATGTGTGGCAAAACTTTATTTCATTAATAACTTAATCATCAGATAAATAAAATAATAATCATTCTTATTTGTTAAAAAAATTCACGATTTATCCTTAATTCGCTTTTATAATCACTCACATATCTCTGACTTAAATCTGTTCACTATGCCAAAAATAAAACCGTCCAAACTGATCATGGCAGTAGTCATTGCCATTGCACTTATAGCCACCGGGTGGTATTTCCTCAAACCTGAAGAACAGCCAACACAATACATTACTGCTGAGGTGACTCAGGGAGATATTGAAAACTCGGTACTGGCAACAGGTGTACTGGAAGCCACCAAAATGGTCAGCGTCGGTGCGCAGGTTTCTGGTCAGGTGAAAAGAATGTATGTGCAACTGGGCGATCAGGTTAAACAGGGTCAGTTGATTGCTCAAATTGATTCTGTACGTCAGGAAAATGATTTAAAAACTGCTGAAGCCAGTATTAAAAACCAGATGGCACAACTTGCTGTGCGACAAGCAAATCTGGCCAAAGTTGAAGCAGAATATAACCGTCAGAAAGCCATGTATGCACAGGATGCGACTTCCCGTTCAGAGCTGGAATCAGCCTTGGCAAGTTATAGGACAGCACAAGCGGACATTACTGCAATTAATGCTCAGATTGAACAGTCACGTTTAACTTTGGCCACTGCAAAAGAAGATCTGGGTTATACCCAAATCGTGGCACCGATGGATGGTACCATTGTGGCGATTGTGACTGAAGAAGGCCAGACCGTAAACGCAAACCAGAGTGCACCGACCATTGTGAAGCTGGCAAAACTTGACACCATGACCATCAAAGCCGAGATTTCTGAAGCAGATGTCATGAAAGTTGAAGAAGGTCAAACGGTTTATTTCACCACCCTAGGCAACAGTGAAAAGAAAATCTACGCGAAACTACGTCAGGTAGAACCAGCACCAAATTCAATTAATACCGATACCAATACTTCAAGTTCATCTTCTAATTCTGCAGTGTATTACAACGCCTTGTTCGATGTACCGAATGAAGATGGCAAACTGCGTATTGATATGACGGCGCAAGTCTATATTGTGCTGGATGAAGCACGAAATGTATTGACCATTCCGGCCGCTGCGATTCAAACCTCTAACCGTCCACAACGTCCAAATCGCGGTGAAGGCGCTCAAGAAACACGTGGCGAGGTTCGTCCACGCAGCGAAGAGTCTGCTGCTCGTGATGAAAGCCGTGCTGACAATGCAAAAGGTGAACGCCCTGCCCGTCTGGAACTTTCTGATGTAGAACGTGCTCTGGTTGAACAAGGCAAAGCTCAACGTGCCATGGTTCGCGTATTACAAGCAGACGGTACTGCAAAACCAACACCAGTGCTGATCGGCTTGAATAACCGTGTGACAGCGCAAGTGATTAAAGGCCTGAAACGTGGTGATCAGGTGATCATTGCCGATGGTTCAGACACTTCAAATGACAGTGCTAAACGAAGCGGTGGTGGTCGTAGTGGCGCCGGCCCAATGAGAATATAAGCATGAATCAACAACAACAGCCTCTGTTAGAGGTCAAGAATCTGATTCGTGAATTCCCAGCGGGTGAAAGTACGGTTCAGATTCTCAAGGGTGTTAACCTCGAAATCTATCCCGGCGAGCTGGTTGCCATTGTTGGTCAGTCCGGTTCAGGTAAATCAACCTTAATGAACATTTTGGGTTGTCTGGATAAACCCACTGCTGGCAGCTATAAAGTCAAAGGGCGTGAAACCCGCGAACTGGAAGCGGACGAGCTGGCCCAGTTACGCCGTGAATACTTCGGCTTTATTTTCCAGCGTTATCATCTTCTTGGTGACTTGAATGCTGCAGGCAACGTTGAAGTGCCTGCCATTTACGCGGGGGCGGACTCAACTGAACGTCATGAGCGTGCTGTCAAATTGCTGACAGATTTAGGGCTAGGTGAAAAAACCGAAAACCGTCCAAGTCAGTTGTCTGGTGGTCAGCAGCAGCGTGTTTCAATTGCTCGAGCTTTAATGAATGGTGGTGACGTTATTCTTGCCGATGAACCAACAGGGGCATTAGACAAGAATAGCGGTATTGAAGTAATGCGCATTTTGCGCGAGCTGAATGCCAAAGGTCATACCATTATTCTGGTCACACATGATCATAATGTGGCCAAGAATGCGACCCGTATTATTGAGATTTCAGACGGTAATATTATTTCTGACCAGCAAAATGTACCTGAAGTCGATGATGGTCTTACAAAGCAAACACTAGAACGCAGTGAACAGAAGAAAATCTCCAGCTGGCGTTCAGCAGTAGATCGTCTCGGTGAAGCATTCCGTATGGCGCTACTGGCCATGAATGCCCACCGCATGCGAACCTTTCTGACCATGCTTGGGATTATTATCGGGATTGCCTCCGTGGTTTCCGTGGTTGCGCTGGGTAACGGCTCGCAAAAGCAGATTCTGGAAAATATTAGCAGTCTCGGGACCAATACTATTACTGTATTCCAGGGCCGTGGCTTCGGGGATAATTCACGGTCCTCCCAAGCCAAAACCCTAATTCCTGCCGATGCGGATGCTCTGGCAGAACAGCCCTATGTTGATGGTGTCAGTCCATCGGTCAACAGCAGTGTCACTGGACGGTATAAAGAAATTGAAGCTTCAACCACCGTCAACGGCGTCAGTGAAGACTTCTTCTATGTCAGAGGTATGACTTTTAAGTCCGGTCAGCCTTTTGATAAGGAAAGTGTTACGGAACAGGCCCAAGATGTGGTCATCGATACCAATACCCAAAACACTTTCTTCAAAGATGGCACCAATCCGGTTGGACAGGTGATTCTGCTGGGTAGTGTACCAACCCGAGTAATTGGGGTCATTGATGCGCAAAAAGGCATGATGGGCAACAATGATACGCTAAATGTATACCTGCCTTATTCAACTGTCATGAGCCGTATGCTGGGACAGTCCAATGTGCGTCAGATCATTGTACGTATTAAAGATGAGTACCCAAGTGCCGCGGCTGAAAATGCGATCCTGAACTTACTGGTACAGCGCCACGGTGCGCAGGATGTATTCACCCAGAATGCGGACAGTATTCGTGAAACCATTCAGCAGACAACCCAAACCATGACCTTGCTGATTTCTGCAATTGCAGTCATTTCTCTGGTCGTCGGTGGTATTGGCGTGATGAACATCATGCTGGTATCGGTAACAGAACGTACCCAGGAAATTGGGGTACGTATGGCTGTTGGTGCTCGTCAAAGTGATATTCTGCAGCAATTCCTGATTGAAGCAGTACTGGTGTGTATTCTGGGCGGTATTTTGGGTGTGCTGCTATCCCTCGGTATTGGTCAACTCATTACCCATTTTGCTGGAGGTACTTTCCAGATGGCTTATTCGACCACTTCAATTGTGGCAGCTTTTATCTGCTCTAGTCTGATCGGTATTGTGTTCGGCTTTATCCCGGCGCGTAATGCAGCACGACTGAATCCTGTCGATGCTCTCTCTCGAGAATAAGGAATCTGATATGCAAATGAATTTAACCAAACTTGCCAGTGCCCTGCTCCTCGGGAGTTCACTGGTGGGATGCGCAGCTGTGGTAAAAACACCTTATGAACAGCCAAGCATAGCTGTGCCTGGCAGTTTTCAGAATAATACTGCGCTAAGTAAGCAGATTTATGATGATGTCCTGGCTGATCAATGGTGGACCTTATTTAAAGATCCTCAACTGAATACGCTTGTCGAGGATGTATTATCACGCAATAGCAACCTTGCAGTAGCCGGGATTAACCTGCAACAGGCACGTATTCAGGCCAGACAAACGCAAAGCCAGCAAGGTGTACGCATCGGTGATGCACGTGTTTCAACTGGTCGTCAGTTTAGTCTGGATGGTGACGGGGACCGTTCTACTGGGGTTTCATTAGGTTATCCTGGTCTTAGTTATGAGCTGGATCTATTTGGCAAGCTCGCCAATCAGACTGAAGCAGCCCGCTGGGAAGCTCGTGCTACTGAACAAGACTTGCAGGCAACGGCGCAAAGCCTGATTGGAACGACTGCACAGCTTTACTGGCAATTGGCTTATTTAAATGAGCGCTATAGTGTCGTACAGCACAACCTGGCAACGGCACAGAAGACTTATGACCTGGTACGGGTACAGTATCGTGCTGGTGCCGTTTCTGGCTTGGACCTGACCCAGGCCGAGCAGGCGATCCAGAGCCAGCAAGCTACTTTAAGTCAGATCGAGCAACAACGCGTTGAAACACGTACCGCACTTGCAGTCCTCATGAATATGCCGGTGCAGCAGCTTTCTATTCAGGAACCACAACGTCTGCCGAATATTGCCTTGCCTGCGATTGCAGCGGGTTTGCCTGCAAGTCTGCTGTCACGTCGTCCAGACTTAAATGCTGCTGAATTGCGTTTACGTAAAGCGCTCGCCAATAAAGATGCTAACAAAGCCAGCTATTATCCATCAATTAGTCTGACCGGTAGCTTAAGTACGGGTATTGGTACCAGCACGTCTTTGTCAGATGCGCTAAAAAATCCGGTTGCAACATTGGGCGCAGGTCTCACCTTGCCCTTCCTGCAATGGAATGACATGAAGCGTGATCTACAAGTGAATGAACTGGAATATGAAAAAGCAATTCTGCAATATCGCCAAACCATTTATGAAGCTTTTGCCGATGTAGAAAATGCCCTGTCAAATCGTACTGAGCTGACGAAACAGGTCGAGCTACAGCGTCGCAATGTCGAGCTGGCAGAGAAAACAGAACGTTTGACTGAAGTGCGTTATCGTAATGGTGCAGTTGCCTTGAAGAACTTACTTGATGCGCAGGAAACCACACGTAATGCGCGCCTCAGTCTGGTACAAACGCGTCAAAATCAATACAACGCTTACGTCACTTTGCTGCAGGCGCTGGGTGGTAGTCCAATCAAGCAATTACCATAATATTATGCCAGTCTATTTTTCATTTGCAGATAGGCATTTAAATTGTTGAGCTGCTCCTGTGAAGCCGCATGTCCTAGCAAACTTCCCTTCTCTAGCCATGTTCGGGCAAGCGTTACATCACGATTTACACCAATACCCTTGGTGTATACACGTCCCAGATGACCATAAGCGTCAGCATTGACCTGTGCAGCAGCTTTATAATAGAACTGGATTGCTTGATCCATATTAGCTTCAACGCCAATACCGTGCTCCATCACTTCCCCGAGCGCATTCAAGGCCATGGCATTTTGCTGGGCAGCTGCCTGCTTTAAATAATTCAGACCTAAAGCAGTCTCTTGCTCTACGCCTTCACCTTTAAGATAACTCATACCGAGCTGTGCTTGTGCCTGTGCATGACCGAACTGGGCCGCTTGATGCAAATAGCGTTTGGCCTGATCTTCGTCTATAGTAAATACCGGATATTGACCTGACAGTGCCTGATACAAATACCAGGCGGCATCAGCCGAACCTTTACTTACGGCCTGACTCAGATATTGAATGGCCTTGTCACGGTTGGGCAACGGATACTCGGGCAGGCTATAGAAACGCCCAACGATATAAATCAGATCCGCTTCAGATTGTGTATTAATATTCCAGTGCTGCTGCGCGATCTGCTGAATAATTTGCGTGGCTTTAGCGGTATCTTTAACTGTACCGATGCCATGCAGATAGCACAGTGCGAGACCCATCTGGCTATAGAAATAATCTGGATCAATCTTGGCAGCAGCCTGATACAGGCTAAACGCTTTTTCAGGCTCATTTGCGACCAGATAAGACTCATAATATAACGCTGCAATCATGCACAATGCTTGAGGAAACTGAGTATTCGCAGCCTCACTCCAATAGCGAAAAGCCATGGTTTCATTCTTATCGACAAACCAGCCATGAAAATAGGCTAAACCAAGTAAAGTTTTGGCTTGAACATCTTTATGCTCATAAGACAGCTGTTGCAAATGCTGCAAGATCCGCTGTCGCTGATCAGCATCAATCGTACCTAGTAATACACCAGCATAATATTCATACAAACCATTCTGATCGCCCAAATTAACGCTTTGTTTAATGAAGCGTAAGGCTTTTGACTGATCCTGTGGTAATAGCTCACCGCTTACATACAGTTGTGCAATCTGTTGGGTTGCTTCGAGATGATCTTGCTGCGCGGCCAGAAACAGATAATGGATTCCCAAGCTTAAATCTTGGGTGGTACCCTCTGCCAAATAGTGTTGTGCCAACTGGTACTGTGAACCAGAGTGTCCCTGATCTGCATTCTGAATCAACAGTTGTAGACGATGCTGTTCTGCCGCATCCTGAGTGGGTTCGGACAATTCGGTGATTCGATACTGGGCTTCCAGATTACCGCGTGCCACAGCATGACGATACCAATACAGTGCTTTTTCGCAATCTTGATGCTGATAGCGGTCATCCTCAAAGACCTGACCCAGATGGTAAGCAGCTTCATCACTACCAAGACGGAATGCATTTTCAAACAGATTAATCGCATTTTCGGTACTTTGCGGACGCCCCAAACCTTTAAGTTGCATCAGCCCCATACCGACATAGGCCTGAGGGATTTCCTGCTGTTGAGCCAGATCCTGATAGATCTGATAGGCACGCGCATAATTCGACTGCTGCCCTTCAGTACTGAGACGAGAAGCGTGCTTGAGCTGGGCCTCAATCTGTTCAATCCATAGGTCATGTTGCACTGCCCTGGCTTGATCTCGTGTTACCGGGTCAGGACGCTTCCACATCCAGATCCCCAACGCCACGATTCCCAAAATCAGCACCAGTAAGAACCACATAGCTGCTCCCTGATATTGTTTTTTGTTATATGAATATAGTCTTCATTCTAAACGCAGGCACAAAAAAAGCACAGTAACTGTGCTTTTTTATTTTGTATATCAGGCTTTTGCTCGCTTCATATCCAGCTTTTTCAACACTTCTGATACTGCGATCATGGCAAAACTGGAAGTCACCACTACCGCTGAACCATAGCCACCACAACGTAAGCCCGCGCTTGGACAGACATCGGCACTGGAAAAGGGATTGTCGATTGAATAAACACAGGTGATGCCGAATTTTTCTTTCGGTTTTTTACAGATACCTTTTGCACGTAATTGCGCACGTAATTTTGCCAGCATCGGGTCCTGTTCAGTTTTGGATAAATCAGCCACCCGGATTTTTAATGGGTCTAGTTTACCGCCTGCTCCACCCGAGACAATCAGAGGAATTTTATTGAAACGGCAATGCAGCATCAAAGCAAATTTAGCTTTTACATCATCAATACAGTCCAGAATGATGTCAGGATTACCTGCCAGGATTTCTTTGAAATTTTCAGGCGAGAGATAGTCATCAATCAAGTTTACTTTAATACGTGGGTTAATCGCACGGCAGCGTTCTGCCATGATTTCAATCTTTTCACGGCCTAAGGTGGTCGTCATCGCGGGTAACTGACGATTGATATTCGATGCCGCCACTACATCCATATCAACAAGAGTCAGTTCACCGATTCCGGTACGTGCCAGTGCTTCGACTGCCCATGAACCGACACCGCCAATTCCAATCACCATCACATGACTGTTTTCATAATGATTAAAGCTGTCATCGCCATAAATTTTGGCTACACCGGCAAAGCGGCGGTCATATTCATCATCTTGAAGCAGATCAGTCATAGGTCATCAATAGCAAGAAAAACATCGGGGGCATTTTAGCAAATTCGCAGCCGGTTGACTGCCACTAAAATTCAGACACAAAATCAGTCAAAAAACTATTCTTTAACCATCCATAAAAAGCTTAAAATCGATCAAATTCTATTCGCCATTAAAATCATCACAATAGATCTTTTTCAAAAATCAAAAAATGATCGTTATATTCATATTTAAATGGATATTGAAAGTTCCTTCTCCCTCTAGAATGAGAAGTATTACTTCGCAAGAGGAGAAGGGAGATTTCTTAGATATAACCTTTTCCTTGCGCAGTAGTGCTACTCATCTCCTACAAAGAGGAGAATTTCATTTTAATGATTAAAAAATGATTTATGAAAGAAGCCTAATAACCAGAATATTTTAATCCTTCTCGGCTTATAGGGAGTCAGGTCAGTATGCTATTTAACGCTCTTTATGCACTCATGGTTGTTCTGTTCCTGCTTTATCTTTATGGCTTAGTTTTCAAAAAGCAGAAAAATTATTATATCAGTATCATGATTCGCTTACTGACTTTGGGATTATTTGCTTTAATTGTCTTTGATCAACATGAAACCCAGATCCATTTGGCTTTGGTCCTGCTCACCTGGGTACTGTTTGAAAGCAGCGACAATTTTTATAATAAAAGACTCTCTTCAAGTAAATAAAAAAGAGGCTTTACGCCTCTTTTTCAATGTCCGGATTACTTGTTCATAATGAAAAAATATTCACGATAGTATTTCAGTTCAGCAATTGAATCACGAATATCATCCATCGCCAGATGTGAAGCATTTTTCTTAAGACCACTCATGATTTCCGGACGCCAGCGTTTTGCCAACTCTTTCACTGAAGACACATCCAGGTTACGGTAATGGAAATATTGCTCCAGTTCTGGCATCAGACGGTGCAAGAAGCGACGATCCTGACAGATCGAATTACCACACATGGGTGATACTTTTGGATTGACCCATTTTTTCAGGAATTCAATGGTTTGTTGTTCAGCATCTTGTGCAGTAAGTTTGCTGCGACGCACACGCTCCACCAGACCCGATTGTCCATGTTGACGGGTATTCCATTCATCCATGGCATTGAGCACACGATCCGACTGATGAACTGCAAGGACAGGACCTTCGGCAAGAATATTTAAATTGTCATCGGTTACAATCGTTGCAACTTCAATAATCTGGTCATTGTCTGTATCCAGACCTGTCATTTCCAGGTCGATCCAAATCAGGCGGCTATCCGGGGTGCTGCTCATAAATGTGCAATCTTATTAGGCTATAAAACATTTATAGTAGCAAATTTATTACGTCGATGCTGTAACTGACACCCTGCTTCATGCTATTTTTGCCATCTCGCTCCCATGGTTTTTTAGGATTTGAATGGCTTTAATACGTAAACGTCGTTTAACTGAACAACAACAACGTCGTATTCAAAAACAGCACAAAACGCGTCAGGAAGAGGCGGATACCTCCCAAGACCTGGAAGGACTGGTCGTGCAGCATTATGGTCGACAGCTAGAAGTCCAGGCGCTTTCGGTTCCTGAACTGCATCCTGAAAAACCGGTGGTGGCTGAAGGTGAACCTGAACCCTTCTGGAAAGAAATTGAAATGGGCAGCGTGTGGCGCTGTCATACCCGTACTAACCTTGAATTGCTGGTCACAGGTGACCGGGTCAAATGGCAGGCTGATCCAAATACTGGCTTGGGAATTATCACTGCGATTCATCCGCGTAAATCACTGCTGACCCGACCTGACCGTTATCACAAGGTTAAACCGGTCGCAGCCAATATTTCCCTGATTGTGATTGTATTTGCACCATTGCCTGAGCCAGCACCAGGCCTGATTGATCGTTATCTGGTGGCTTGTGCCGATGCAGAGATTCACGCACTACTAGTCCTGAATAAATCAGACTTGCTCAAGGAAAATGATCCAATTCTGGAACTGCTCAAAGAATATGAAAATCTGGGTTATGAAGTCATGCAGACCCAGTCTGATGGAGATCTGACTGAACTTTCTGCGCGTCTCAATGATGAAACAGTCGCATTTGTGGGGCAATCAGGTGTAGGCAAAAGCACCCTGATCAATGCCATCGTGCCGGATGCAGCTCAAAAAACGAATGTTATTTCTGAAAACTCGGCATTGGGTCAGCATACAACAACTTCAACACGCCTGATTTCCTTTGGTGATGGCGCAGCGCTGATTGACTCTCCGGGGATTCGTGAATTTGGCCTGTGGCATTTGACTTTAGACAAGGTACAAACCGGTTTTCCAGAGATTGAAAATCTGCTAGGGCACTGTCAGTTCCGTAACTGCACGCATAAACATGAAAAGCAATGTGCTTTACGTCAGGCAGCAGATTCAGGTGAAATTTTGCCGCGTCGTTTGGACAGCTATCTGCGATTAATTGATGAAATCACGGAAGCTCAACAAAAAAATTGATATTCTTAAGCTTTAGCCCTTGAAGCGGTGATTTTGATCACCATATTTATGAGCTATACTCTTGGCAATTTTGAAATTGTAATTAGGTGAATTGTGGAACGTTGGTTCGAGTTTATGGGGAATCACCCCTTTTTGTTTGGTGCACTTGCAGCATTGGTGGTTTTGTTCTTCATTATCGAAGGTCAACGTAACGGTCGTAAAATTTCTCCGCAATCGCTGGGAATTTTGGTTAAGGCAAAAAATGCCATGCTGATCGACCTGCGTGATGCCAAAGATTTCCGTGAAGGTCATATCAGCGGTAGCCGTAATATTCCATACAGCCAAATTACCAAACATGTCGAAGAGTTAAAAACAGCAGATCGCCCATTGGTGTTCATTTGTAATCTTGGGCAAGTTGCAGGTACTGCGCTACAACAGGTCGGTCATGCAGATGCTTACCGTCTTGATGGCGGCATCAGCAACTGGAAAGCCCAAGGCTTACCTCTGGTGAAAAGTAAATAATTTACGATCAGGAGATTCATTCATGGCTGAAGTCATTATCTATTCAACGACTGTGTGTCCATACTGTGTCCGTGCAAAACAGCTCCTTGAGCGTAAGGGCGTAGAATATAAAGAAATCAATCTGTCTAAAGAAGATCCGCAGGTTCGTCTTGATTTGATGCAACGCACCAATCACCGTACCGTGCCACAGATTTTTATTAATGAACAATTTATCGGCGGTTTTGACCAGCTTTATGCTTTAGAGCGTGAAGGCAAACTCGACGAATTACTGGCTTAATTGCCCTTTAATTATCACCTCATATTAAGGATTAAAGAATGAGTGAAGAACAACAAGCTCAACCACAATTGGCATTAGAGCGTATTTACACTAAAGACATTTCTTTTGAAGTACCTGGGGCACAAGTTTTTACCAAGCAATGGCAACCTGAGCTGAACATCAATCTGTCTTCTTCTGCAGAAAAGATTGATCCAACTCATTTTGAAGTCGCTTTAAAAGTGGTAGTACAGGCAAACAACGAAGGTGATACAGCATTTATCGTTGATGTCACTCAAGCAGGTATCTTCCTGATTGATAGCGTTGAAGAAGAGCGTCTGCCTTATATTCTTGGTGCGTACTGCCCGAACATCCTGTTCCCATTCCTTCGTGAAGCAGTGAATGATCTGGTCACTAAAGGTAGCTTCCCACAGCTATTGCTTACACCAATCAACTTTGATGCTGAATTCGAAGCCAACATGCAACGTGCGCAATCTACTGCTGTTGAAGGTCAAGCTTAATCGTTTGATCCTGAATCAAAAAGACCGCAATTGCGGTCTTTTTTATGGTCTGTTTATAAGTTATTTAAAGGCTTGATGCCCCTGCTTTTTAATCTCATCCATTTTCACGGACAAATTTTGGGCTTCCTGCAACTGCTTAGCAGCAAGCAGCAAGCAGCAAGCAGCAAGCAGCTGTTCTGCCTTTTTAATCTCTATTAGTAAATCCTTTAGTAATCCCTGATAGGCCACTACATGTGCATCTTCGGCTTTCAGTTTTTGCAGCTTGGATGGTAAATGTTTTTGGTAGCTTTTTACAGTTTGCTGCATGATCTGTAATGCTGCTTGTGCCTCTTTAGAATCCTCTGCAGCTTTAAATTTTTTCAAATTATTATCCAGGTCACGCATGCTGTAATGCTGGTGCTCTTCTACTGCCATAGCCGAAGTTCCCAGACCTAAGCCTATGATGAAAATGATGCTAATCCACAGTGATTTAAACATGTTTATTTTCCTGGTTTTTTTGTTTTAAGCATCTTAATGGCAAAGTATTAAAAGATAGATTATCTTCATCCTATTTTTTAGACTTGATGTCATCAGATTTACATCATTGTCCATTAGCATAAAAAATAAAAACCCCTCAATTGAGGGGTTTTCTTTGCTTGAAATAAGTATTAAAAATCTTATTCTGCATCCAGCATCAGCTCTGCGCTCATGCCAACCGTATTATAACCGGCATCAACATACATGATTTCGCCAGTGATGCCATTTGCCCATGGTGAGCACAGGAACAATGCTGCATTACCAACATCTTCAATGGTGACATTACGTTTAAGCGGAGCCACTTTTTCATTCAAATCCAGCATTTTACGGAAAGATTTAATGCCAGACGCTGCAAGGGTACGGATTGGACCAGCTGAGATGGCATTAACGCGGATACCGTCTGTGCCCAAGCTAGATGCCAGGTAACGTACACCCGCTTCTAGTGATGCTTTCGCCAGACCCATTACGTTGTAGTTCGGCATCACGCGCTCAGAACCTTGATAAGTCAGAGTGAGTAGACAACCTTGGCGTGCAGCTAAAAGTGGCTTTGCAGCACGTGCCATCGCGATAAAGCTATAAGCACTGATGTCATGTGCAATCTTGAAACCTTCACGATCCGTCACATCTGTAAAATCACCGTCTAAGGTATGTGCAGGTGCAAAACCGATTGAATGCACGACTCCATCCAGACCATCCCAATGTTTTGCCAGTTCTGCAAATGCATGGTCAATTTCTGCATCTACCGCCACATCACAAGGAAATACCAATTCAGAACCGAATTGTGCAGCAAAATCATCTACACGTTTTTTCAGCTTTTCATTTGGATAGGTAAAAGCAAGTTCTGCACCTTCACGGTGTAATGCCTGAGCAATACCAAAAGCAATTGATAATTTACTTGCAATACCTGCGATCAGGAAGCGCTTACCCGCCAATAGTCCTTGTGCCATGTGAATCTCACTCAAAATAATTTATATGCATGATGCCAAGTCTAAAGCATTTTAGAAATTGCATAATGCGCCTTTTTTCATTGGATCATACATTGAAATACAGTTTCCGATTGATGCAAGGATTTTATATTAGATATCCAGATGCAAAGCCTGATGGGAATTTTTCCAGAGCTGGTCTGCCAGTTCATCTTGATCCATGTGCAAACTTTTGGCCAGTCCTTGCAGAACGTAGGGCAGATTTGCAGGAGTGTTGCGGGTACGCTGTTCAGTAGAATGCTGACAACATAAGGGTGTCATGTCTGGACAATCGGTTTCAAGGACCAGATGTTCTGGGCCCATCTGCTGTACCACCTGATGCAGTTTTCTGGCATTGGGATTGGTAATTTGTCCTGTCACCCCAATCTTGAAACCCAGTTTGACAAAAGCCTTGGCTTCTTCAATCCCACCACCAAAGGCATGCGCAATACCGCCCTGTTGAAATTGATGCTCTTTCAGTATTTTGAGTACTTCCGCATGGGATTTACGGATATGCAGTAAAATCGGTTTGTCATATTGCTGTGCCAGTTCAATCTGAGCAGCAAAAAAGTCTTTCTGCTTCTGGAAAATTTCTGCTTGCTTATGCTGTTTCAGAAATGTATCCAGACCGATTTCACCAATGGCAATACAGCCTTCAGTTTGCAGGATCTGCTCTAAATCCTGCAAATGATCCTGCTGATGTTGCTCGATATAAAAAGGATGTAAGCCGGGGGCTAAATAGCTCCTTGGCGCATCGGCAAGATCATTTAAAAAATGCTGGGTTTGAATCAGGTCCTGAAAACGCTGCTGTAAAAAACCGATTAGAATTAGCCCTTCCACGCCTGCCTTTTTAGCGGCATAAGCTAACTGTTCCCGATCATGATCAAAATCAGGAACATCGAAGTGGGTATGCGTATCAAACAGTTTTAGGCTCATTTTGCAACTTGAGCTTCTGAAGCAGCCTGTTCAGTTTTCGGCAGATACTCTGGTTTTAAGATTCCCTGTAAATCACTATAAGGAATATTTAAACGCGGCAAGCCGACCACATAAGGTCCAATTTCATATTCTGCATATTGCAGTGCCAGACCTTGTTTGGTCAGGAAGAAATTATCCGTTAACTTGAATTTCCAGGCCTGCTCGTATTCTGCAACATCAGTTGCCAGCTCTGAATCAATTACCCAGGTTTTAAAGGCTTCATGCGCTTTGGCTTCCAGTTGCGCCTTTTGTTTTGGCAGGACAATATCATCCAGTTTGACCAGCTTTTTACTATCCAGGTCAAAGTTATAATAGTTCTGTGCAGTAGAACCATGTGCCCCACCCAGATAATGTGTGCTATTTAATACTACTGTTGCCAGCGGATTTCCAGGATTCAGGATCTTCGGCTTGATCATCAGGCTAATACTGTGATTGGCACTGAGTGCTTTCAGCTCCTTGTCCAGATTCAGGAAAGTCTGCATATAAGGAATAGTCTGCTTTTCCAGCTGCTGACGTGCACTGAGCTGGGGTTGAGTTACAGCTGCCTCTGAAGCTGCGGATTGAACAGGTGTTGGCTCACTGGCAGCTTGTACTTTCGCTGACGTAATCGCATCAACATCAAGCATACCCTTCAGTCGGGTTAAAATCTGTTGATCAATAAATTCATCAATAAAACGCTGATTACTGTTCAGACGTTCAATGGTGATTTCAGGACAGCTTTTACCATCACATTCCGGGAGATCCAGGTTAAGCTTTTCGGTTTCACCCTTGAGCTGGACGATTTCAGGCTCTGCCTGAGTGACTTCCGGTGGATTAACCTCTTTGGCTTCCTTTTCTCGAGGTTGACAGGCAGTCAACAGAATCGCTGTCGCCAGTACAGACAGGCCGAATATCTTGTTATATTTTGGCATTCAATAACCTTTTGTGTTACATCACATTCCACCCGTTCTCGGGCATCAATCCTAAAACATATGCTGATACACTTCAGCTTTCAAGACCTGTTGTGTTTGTTCTTGACTAAGATAAATATCAAGTTGTTTAGCATCCTTGACAATTTCCCCACCACGATAATGCAGCCCAATCCCCTCCTGATCAAAGAACCAGTCAGCTTGCCCCCAATACAGTTTTTTCGGGGCAGTTTGTCGGACTTCTTTACTATTTTCTTTTAGCCATTTTGCATAAGCATCTTGCACGATCTTGTCCATCGTGACCCGTCTTTGTGGATCAATAATATCTAAGGCCGTCAGATTTTTTTGACTGCGGCGATCTGCCACATAAAAATAATAGCGTTCCTTCACCGTAACATTTTCCTGCTCTGTATCCACCCCAATCTGCATTAGCACATACTGATTATGCTGATAAGGGATGCGGGTATACATGGAGAGTTGATAGGCTTTATTGATTTTAATCTGTTCCTGCCAGGTATCTGACTTTTTTACATAGGCATTGACGGCCTGCTGTAAGCTTATGTCCTGCTGCTGATCTTTATCCCGAATCTGATCCTGAATCACCAGTGCCTGTTTACGTTCCATCCACTGGTTCAGCCATGGATCTACCGTTTCCAGGGTCTGAATATCCAGTTCGATACAGTTTTTGTTTTCACAAAATGGGAGTGCAATCTTGGCCGGCTGTTCCTGAATATTCAGATAAGGCAATACATCTGCCTTTTCTACTTGCTCAATTTCGACTACCGTATCCTGAGTTTTTGTTTCTGGTTCTGATTTTTTTTGATCGCAGGCGCTCAGCAATAATCCTAAACTGATTGCTGAACTCAGCATGACTGTATTGCTAAGTTTCATATTACCAAGCAAATTTGAAAAGATAAGTGAATGTAGCACAAAATAAAACAGCTTCCTGAGAAGCTGTTTTATTTTTAAATCATTTTATTACTTAGTGTTCACGGGTATTGCGGAACACGATGTCAGGGTAACGTTCCTGCATCAGTTGCAAATTGACACGGCTTGGTGCCAGATAAGTCAGGTGGCCGCCACCATCAACAGACAACTGGTCATGGGCTTTTTTCTTGAATTCATTAAATTTCTTTTCATCATCACAAGAAACCCAACGCACAGTATTAATACTCACTGGCTCGTACACGCAGTCTACTTTGTATTCTTCTTTAAGACGATACGCCACCACTTCAAATTGCAGCACACCCACCGCACCAACGATCAGGTCATTATTATGTTGCGGCATGAAGACCTGAGTTGCGCCTTCTTCAGAAAGCTCTTTCAGACCTTTTTGTAACTGCTTAGATTTCAATGGATCTTTCAGACGTACACGGCGGAACATTTCCGGCGCAAAGTGTGGAATACCTGTGAACTGCAGATCTTCACCTGAAGTAAAAGTATCACCAATCTGAATAGTACCGTGGTTATGCAGGCCAATAATATCGCCTGGCCATGCTTCTTCCAGATGCTGACGGTCACCCGCCAGGAAGGTCAATGCATCACTAATACGTACATCTTTACCCAGACGCACATGCTTCATTTTCAGGCCTTTTTCATACTTACCTGAACAGATCCGCATGAAGGCAATACGGTCACGGTGCTTCGGATCCATATTGGCCTGGATCTTGAAGACGAAACCACTAAAACCTTCTTCAGTTGCTTCAACTTTACGGTTTTGGGTTGGATGCGCTTTCGGCTCTGGTGCGTATTCACTAAATGCATTCAAGACATGGTCTACACCAAAGTTACCTAATGCCGTACCGAACAGCACTGGTGTTTGGCGACCTGCCAGGAATTCTTCACGGTCTAATGGCTCATTGGCCATTTGAACCAGTTCAAGAGATTCTTCAAATGCTGCCCATGCCAGCTCACCTACTTTTTCACGCAGGTCTGCATGGTCATAACCATCACGTACTTCGATGTCAGTAATCACTGAACCGAAACCCGCCTTATAGACATAGAATTTTTCTTCAATCAGGTTGTATACACCAGCGAAGTCACGACCAGTACCCAGCGGCCAAGTGATTGGCACACATTTAATTTTCAGGACGTTTTCGATCTCATCCAGAAGCTCAAGCGGCTCACGGATTTCACGGTCCATTTTGTTGACGAAAGAGATGATTGGTGTATCGCGCATACGACACACTTCCATCAATTTAATGGTACGGTCCTCGACACCTTTTGCACCATCAATTACCATCAGCGCCGAGTCCACAGCAGTCAGGGTACGGTAGGTATCTTCCGAGAAGTCTTCATGCCCCGGGGTATCGAGCAGGTTGATCATCTTGTCTTTAAATGGGAACTGCATGACCGAGGTCGTGATCGAAATACCACGTTCCTTTTCCATTTCCATCCAGTCCGAAGTCGCCGCACGGTCAGACTTACGGCTTTTTACCATACCGGCAACCTGGATTGCCTGTCCCCATAACAGCAGTTTTTCTGTCATGGTCGTTTTACCGGCATCGGGGTGGGAAATAATTGCGAAAGTACGTCGCTGAGCGACCTGCGCCGCTAACTCTTGTTTAAAACTCATGGAAAATACCTACTGCAGATCCGCAGTGCAAAAGATCAAGCACGATCAATATGAAAAATTGACGATATTGTAGCAGAATTTCTAAATGCAGTACTCATTCCTCAATGCCCACCCTCTCCTGCACTTTTCCTTTATAGAATGGACAGTTTTTTAGAAGAATACCGTCTTCAGGTTGAAATTTCGGGAGAAATATCGACTTTTATCTCATGGTGAAACCTATTTAAATAGATTTATATTTTAAGAGATCATTTAGCCTTTATAAATTTATTGAAGCGACTGATCACATTTAAATAAGGATAAAAAATGACAAGGATTGCCTTTCAGGATCTGTATGCTGAACCCTACACCCACTGTTATGGCTGTGGACGTGACAATCCACATGGTCATCAACTGAAAAGTTATTGGGATGTCCCTTTTGTACAGACTATTGCACATATTTGCCCCGCCTCTCATTATACCGGCGGTGTACCCGATCATCTGTATGGTGGCTTGATTGCATCTCTTCTAGACTGTCATGGGACCGCCTCTGCGGCAGCATTTAAAAGCCATGCAGCTGGCATCGCCTTTGACGGTGGTGAAGCCTTAATTCGATGTGTCACTGGTAGTCTGAATATTCAGTTTATTCGACCGGTACCTGTGAATACTGAATTGGTGTTGACGGGTCGATTACTGAAAATTGAAGGCCGAAAAATCCAGATTGTACTTTCTCTGTCTGCCCATCAGATTGAATGTGCTCAAGCTGAAATGCTCGCTATTCAAATTAAGCAGCTCCTGAATTCAGAGGCTGATTGATAAAATTAAACAGATTAAGAAACGATAGCGGCTTCGGGTAAATCCTTCACACTAACTGGTCTACTGAATAGGAATCCTTGTAACTGCTGGCAACCCAAACGGGTCAGGATGTCTGCCTGTAGCTGAGTTTCCACCCCTTCAGCAGTGACCTGTAAACCTAGCTTAATTGCAAGATGGATAATACTTTCCAGGATCATCTCTTCCTTGGAACCTGCGGTCAGGTCTGCAATAAATTCTTTATCGATTTTCAGCTCATTCACTGGCAGGTTCTTCAGATACAGGAAACTGGAATGCCCTGTACCAAAGTCATCAATTGCCAGCTGAATCCCCATATCACGCAAGCGTTCCAGGGTACGCACACTGCTATCAATATGATGCATGGCTGTAGATTCAGTAATCTCAATCATCAAGTGATTCGGATTAATCTGGTAACGTGCTAACAGTTCTTCCAGATTTTTAAACAGGTTCTTATGTTCAAACTGCACGGCAGACAAATTAACAGCAATCGGGAAGAAATTCGTTCCTTTCGTTTCCCATTGATGAATCTGTTTACAGGCCTGCTCCAGTGCCCAATACCCCATCTGAATAATCAGGCCGGTTTTTTCTGCCCCCCGGATAAACATTACTGGTGATAACAAGCCCAGTGCCGGGTGCCGCCAGCGGATCAAGGCTTCAACCCCACAAATCTGCAAATCTTCGGTACGATATTTAGGCTGGTAATACAGCTCAAACTGGTGTTCTTCGACCGCTTTATACAGGTCATTAATCAGCTTGCTCTGACTTCTGGATTCCTTTTCATCATTACTGAAATTGAACAATGAATAGGTATTACGCCCCTGATTTTTGGAAGTCAGCATAGCTGAATCGGCATTGATCAGAAGATCCTGAACATTTTGACCATGTTCCGGGTACATTGAAATACCAATACTCCCTGAAACATTAATCACCTTGCCAGCAATCATAAAGCTTTCCTGAATCATGCTTAAAATTTTTTCAGCGACTTCAGCGGCCTGTTGCGGTTCTGCATTTTCTAGAATCAACAAGAATTCGTCACCCCCAATTCGTAGCAATCTCGAGTGCTCATTGAGTAAACTATGAATCCGGTTAGCCAGCTGGATCAGGAGCTGGTCCCCCACATGATGCCCAAAGACATCATTTACTGCTTTGAAGCGGTCAAGATCAATATACAGAAAGGCAAACTGTGCATTACGGTAATGATGATCATTAAACAGAAAGTGAGAATATTCTGCCAGATAAAAACGATTGGGTAACTTGGTTAGATTATCCTGTACAGCCAGATTGGCCAGCTCTTTATTGGCCTCAGCCAGCTGACGATTGCGATGCTCAAGACGCTGTTCCAGCATGGCTACACAGAAACCGGCAACAAGAACCAGACAGGTAATGAAAACTATAGTAATCAGCAATTCGCGCTCAAGCTTGGACATTTCGGCCAAGCCCTCACCCACTATGGAATGAAAACTGGTCGCTGCCATCCCGGTATAGTGCATCCCGACAATGGAAAAAGTTAGCATCAATGCCACACCGGCTTTCAGCCAGAAGCTACGGCGAGCAATACTGCGATTCTTAAACAGCATCCAGAAGCCTAAACCAGCCCCGCTAATCGCAATGAGTACCGAACAGATCACCAGTACCGGATCATAGCGGATCACATAACCCTGCACCACCATACTCATCATGCCGGTGTAGTGCATGCCGGAAATTCCCAGCCCCATTAATACCGCGCCGAGTACCAGACGGGGGAAAGGTAGGGTTTGTCGTGTCGTCAGCCATATGGCAAAGGTCGAGGCGATAAAAGTAATAATGTAAGAGGTAACAGTCAGTCCGGAATCAAAATAGGTATTGTCTGGCAAATGACTGGCGGTCATGCCGACAAAGTGCATACACCAGATAGAGAATCCTAAAATCGCACCACTTGTAACCAGAATCAGCTTTTCATATTTGGGAGGAGCTTTATCAAATAACAGCTGTTCAATTGAAATGGCGAGAAAACAAACCACCAAAGCTACAATGAGCGAGCCTATAACCAGATTAATGTCATAATGAACATGAATCATATAAGAGTCCTGTAGAAACTTGCTTTCCCGAACTGCTTAAGCCCACATTGCATCTTTACCTGCCTAACTCGAGGGCACCCAAGAACATTGCTCAACCCATACACCCTTGGTCATATTTGACCCATAAAAATTTTTTAATTTATCGATACTTGAACCGCAATATTTAAAGCACAACAAAAACTATAATTTTACTGACTTAAATCCAAATCTGACAAAAATAAGAAATATGTGACATATATTAAAAGTGTTTCAAGCTTTAGCAAATGGTTAAATTCATTCATTGACTAGAATTTAGCAGATCTAGATCACAACATTATGAATTTCAACAAAACAGATAGCATTTTTAACACTTATCAACTTTTATCTTGTTTACTATTTTTCAACAAAAAATAGAAAAACAGCCTGCATATGCAGGCTGTTAGTCAAATTAAATTCTTCAATTCTGAATAACTATTTCGCCTTTCCTTGTAAACGCGCATAGTCATGCAAAACATTGGCAGCTTCTACAACAAATACTTCCTCTTCAGGGAGCTGCGGACGATCTTTAGCTTTCATCTTGGCACGTGCTTCAATCAATGCATCCATTGAGGCCTGATAGCTTTCCCAGTTTGGATAAGGTTTCTGACCCGTTGCTGCACGACGTGCATTTTCAGATTCCAAGGTCTTACGTTCAAGTTCCAGCAATTCCGCTTTACGCTGATTCAGATCCAATACTAGACGCTTTTTCTCGTCAGTTTTCTTGGCAATCGCTGTACGTTGCTCAAGATACTTGAATTGTGGATCCAGATTGACACGAACCTGTGAGCTCTTGATCAGATCAGGTACATATTTCTGTACTTCACCTTCACGTTTAAAGGGTGCTGTCGGAATGGTATCCCACTGCAAGGCATTTTTAGCCTTACGCTCACCAAACTCTTCATTGTAAATATCGACCAGCTTGATATCGGGGACCACACCCTTGTTCTGGGTACTGCCACCAGTGATACGATAGAACTTACGTTGCGTCAGTGTAGCCTGTCCATGTGCCAAGGTATCCAGCTGTACTTGTGCCGTACCTTTACCTGTCGTGGTGCTACCAATGACAATACCACGTTCATAATCCTGAATTGCAGCAGAGTAGATTTCACTTGCCGATGCAGAAGCGAGGTTGACCATGACCGCCAGTGGACCAGCATAGGTCTGTGCACCGCCATCATCATCTTCAAAGACACTTACATTGCCATTGCCATCACGAATCTGTACCACTGGACCAGACTTGATCACTTGCCCCAGCATACGTGCAACTTCTTCTAATGAACCACCTGGATTATTGCGTAAATCAACAATAATCCCTTCAACATTTTTGGCCGAAAGTTCTTTCAGGGCATTGTTGGTATCTTCAGATACAGAACGATAATCTGTACCTGCACGTCGTGCGCGATAGTTTAAGTAAAAAGATGGAATTTCAATCACACCATATTGATACTTCTTGCCATCTCGCTGAATCTCGACCACACGGGTACGTACGCCAGCATCTTCTTCCTGGATCACATCACGGGTAATGGTGACATTACGCGCCTGTCCCAGTGTTGCGCCAGCGCCCAGCAATTTCAAAGTAACTTTAGTGCCACGTTTACCACGAATCAGACCGACAATTTCATTACTCGGCCAACCAATGACATCGACCATTGGTCCGCCATCCTGAGCGACCCCAATAATACGGTCACCGGATTTCACCTGACCTGATTTACTCGCCGGACCACCCTCCACAATAGTTTCAATCTTGGTGTAGTCTTCATTGCCACGTTCTGGGCGAATTGAAACACCCACACCTTCAAGCTGTAAAGTCGTTTGGCGGTTCAGCTCCATCGCATCCACAGGCGGGAAATAATTGCTATGTGGATCATAGGTCAGCATCATGGCATTCAGCGTTTTATCCAGCACATCATCGCTCTTGATGCGACTTAAACGTTCAAGCTGACGGGTATAACGCTTGGTTAAGGTCTGTGCCGGTGTCAAATCCTCTGGACCACTCAGATCCTGACCATTGGCCAGTTCTGGGTTGTCTTTTAATGCTTTTTGTTTGGCCTGCTCTTCTTCTTTACTGATGGTCAGATTAATCAGCTGAGAAACCAGCATTTTTGACCAGTAAGCGCGTTGTTCTTCAGGTGTCTTGAAGAATGGGGCTTTCTCACGGTCAGTCTCAATATAAACATTACTTTGATTCAGGTTTTGAGGCTTTTTCAGTTCATCCAGCATAAAGGTATAGAACTGCTTGAGGCGTTCACTATAGTGTGCATGAATCTCAAATGGACCAGCCAGATTGCCTGATTTCAAGTTGGCACCAAAATTGGCACCATAACGTTTTTTATAGTTATCAATTTCAGGTGCCAGGAACAGGCTATGCTCCGGATCCAGGCTATCAATATAAAAATCAAAAATGCGCTGTGAGGTTTGAGCATCTAGACGCATATTCAAATAGTGCTGACGATCCACTAAAGTAGCCAGCTGTCTAGATACGAGCGCTTGTTCTTGAGATGGTTGAAGGGTTTTGCTTACGACTTCTGATTTTTCAGCAGCAATCGCGTCGCTCACCACATGGGTAAAAAAGAATCCGCCTGTCGCAACTGCAACTGCGCAAGCTACTGTTTGAAGTTTCATAAATAATTCGTACTTCCTTGGTCTTTTGACCAATTTAACCGTGTCGTTTTCCGATCTGAAATAAACGTATCCGCGATCTTAAACAACTTAATAAGTTTATGTTGTGTAGTTTTATCATATTCTGTGCAGTCAAAGTGTAGCAAAAGATTGCAGAAATCAGGTATTGTTTTCGCTGAAAAATTCTAATATGGACACCGCATATGATTGGCGCATTGATGCTCGACATCGCTGGCACTCACCTTACCCAGGAAGATATTGAACTGCTACAGGCTCCGCAGGTTGGCGGGGTCATTCTGTTTGGCCGTAATATTGAATCACCTGCACAGGTTCGCGCCCTGACAGATCATATGCGTCAGATTCGCCCGGATATTTTGATTGCAGTCGATCAGGAAGGTGGTCGCGTTCAACGCTTAAAACAGGGCTTTACTTTACTCCCGGCCATGGGTCGTTTTGGAGAACTTTACCAAAGCGAACCTGAACGTGCATTACAACTGTCAGAGAAATGTGGCTGGTTAATGGCAATTGAAGTGCTGGCAGTCGGCATTGATTTTAGTTTTGCTCCTGTGCTGGATCTGAATGACATCAGCGATGTTATTGGTGACCGTAGTTTTGCCACAAATATTCAGGACATCATTCCACTGGCAAGCGCTTTCCTGAAAGGTATGAAACGTGCTGGCATGGCATCGACCGGCAAACACTTCCCGGGTCATGGTTCTGTAAAAGCCGATTCTCATGTGGCAGCGGCCGTAGATCCACGCAGCTATGAAGAAATCCAGCAAAAGGACATGCAAACCTTTATTCAGCTACAGTCACAACTGGATGCCTTGATGCCAGCACATGTGATCTATAGTCAGGTCGATCCCAATCCAGCCGGTTTTTCAGAATTCTGGATTCAGAAAATCTTGCGTCAGGAACTTGGTTTTGACGGTGTATTGTTCTCGGATGATTTGAGTATGCAAGCCGCCTGTGTCGCAGGTGGCGCTGATACCCGTATTCAGGCAGCGCTGAAGGCAGGTTGTGATATGGGTCTGGTCTGTAACGACCGGGCAGCACAATGTCTGGCACTTGAGGGGATTGTAGATTTACCATTACCGAATCAGGAACGTTTAGAGCGTATGCGCGGTCGTATTCCTCAGATTCAGATTAATGATGTTTTAGATCTTGGCAAAGAATGGCGTCAGGTTCGTGATGAAATTACAGGATTTAGAAATCAGGTGGCTTCATAAGCATATTTGGGTAATACGATTTAGGAATACGATAAAAGGAACACCATAAGTGTTCCTTTTTGTTTATGATGTAAAAATACAAAAACTTATACAATAACAATAAGGTCAGGAAGACATGACACAACCACTCTCGCAACATCGACATATCTCTTTTACTGCGCACTATACCGGCTATATCTGGTACCAAATGGGAATTTCTCATCCAGTGTTTGCGACTGGACGAGGTAAATTTCTCGCTGCATTGGTCCATCCCTTGGAAACCTGGGCTGAAAAGCACGTGGGCGGCAGTATGCGTACTACCTTAAAACAGCGCCACCAGATGATTGATGAACATCTCTGTCAGCTCATTACTCAGCACCCACAGCTACAAGTACTGGAAATTGCTTGCGGACTATCTCCGCGTAGCTGGAATTTCAGACAAAAATTTCCTAAAATCAATTACCGCGAACTTGATCTGCCAGATATGGCCAAGATCAAAACTCAGGCGCTGAAAATTCTGGATCAGGATGCACCAGAAGTCTTGACTGCTGATATTTTTAGTGCAGAGCTGGCCAATATTTTTCAGGTTTTTGATTCTGAACGACCACTAGTAGTCATTAGCGAAGGACTGATTAACTACTTTGACAAGGACATGTTGCACACCTTATTAAAAGGTATTGTCGAGTATGGACAACGCTTTCCGGAAATTCATTACCTCAGCGATATTTACCCTGAACCCGTGAAGAATCGATTAGCCAGCTTTATCTGGACATGCAGCCGCTTACTAAAGTTTATGTCACGTAGTGCTTTTACTTTCCACTTTAAATCACCACAAGAATTACAGCAGTTTTGTCAGCAGACCGGTTTTATAGAGGTAGAAGTAAAACAGCCGCAGCGCTATTTTGCCCAACCTCAGCAGTCCAATCCCACAATTGAACAAGATGAACATTTAGGTGATCTAGTCTGGATGATTCATGCGACCAAAAAAAACAGCGTTGAATAACGCTGTTTTTTTTCAAAGTATCTATTTAACTTTCAAATTCAGGCCGGGAGCATTCTAAACGACTGCATCCAGCACTTGTGCTTCAAGTAAAGCTTTTTGAGTCTGCACAAAACCTAGCAAACGTTCCGCCACTTCAAAACTACCGTGCTTAAACAAGGCACGAATCTGCGTTTCATCATGCTGGAAAATCAGGCATTCAATTTTGAACTCACCTTCTTCATCTTCCAGATGCAAAGCCAAATCCCTTGGATACTGGATGGCCTGCTGCACCTGCGCTTCTTCCATTTCAAATAAGACACCAAAGAAACTTAAATCCACAATGGTGGTAGGCAAACGCAGATCCGAGTGTCGATGGCTCAGGAAACGTTCTGGCTCTTGTACCGGAATACGGTCTTCACCACGACGTTCAAGTTTCAGCATCTGTTCCCGAGTAAAGGGAATAATCCCTTCCAGCTGATCTACGGGTTCATCACGCAGGAAAGTGGCGAACAGATGCATGGTTTCTTTACGGCGCTGCAGCTGCGGTACATGGTCGGCACTGGCAATCTGTACATACTGCATGTCTGGACACTGTAGGGCAAAGCCAGCATTTTCATGCGGCAGGGTAAAACTGTCATATTGGCCGCAAGCAACGAGTACTTTACATTGTGGAATGGGTACATGTTTCAGGCGTAATAGACGGTTGCAGTTAACATCATAACGATCCTGCTCAGTTGCGGTAAACTCTGCCATCTGTCTAAAAAACAGACGCTTGGCCGTCGGTGACATACGGGTTTCTTTTAAACGGGCATGATTGACCAGATACAAAATGACAGCTTGACCAAACTCGTCCATACGCCCTTCTTTCATCAGGTGCAGGGATTCTTCCAGCAACATCCGCCAGCTCTTGCGGGTTTTTTGCATCACCCCCATCAGGATCATGCGATCCACCAGCTCAGGACGCTGATCTGCCAAACAGGAAGCCACGACAGATCCTAATGACATGCCCAATACTGCAACCTTAGGCAAGCACATTTGCTCTAGCCAGCGCCCTAGCATGCCTGCGAGATCTTCCAGTTCCAGAGAGCCTGCAGAGACGCCAGTATCCACATTGGTGATCTGCTGGTTAGCGCCCATTGAAGGCAAGTCAATCAGGATGATTGGACCTGCAGCGAACAGCTGCTCTACACAGTATTTATAGGAATTAAAGTTCTGAAATGCCCCACCAATAATAACCATCGGTGTCATATGCAGGGTTTCAGGGCGGGCAATTGCCATATATTCAATTTTCCAGCCATCCATCCAGGTCGTACGTGGTGGCTGTTTAAAACTGTTTTTATCGTATAGTTCAAAAAACGCATAGTGGCTGTGTTGCTCAATGCGGTGGTGGTCCATCTGGATAATGGAATTCATCTTCCTTTCCTCCATCCTTGCCTTATTTTTATTGTGCAAGCAATTATTGAGAGATTTCATGCTTCAAGATCAAATGTGAAAGACCTGAATACGCGTCCTACTCTTTATTTATTATTGAATTCGACATCAATGTCGCTGTCATTCATTCTATACAGAGGTTCTTTTTACAAGCAACTAATCTTGCAACCGCTTGTCTGCTTTTAAAGATAAAACGATTTCAAAATGTTTAACGATTGTAAAAGCACATGAAATTTAGCCAGCAGACTTCATTGTATCGGCTCAGGCTGTTAATATCAGAAGGATATTTCTAAGTGATCGAACCGCTATGCAAGAGTCTATTGAACAATATATGCAAACGGTAGGACAGCAGGCTCGTCAGGCTTCACGCGTCTTGGCGCGTGCGTCCACCCAAACAAAAAATGATGCATTGTCAGCAATTTATACTGCTTTAAAAAACAGTGAAGCTGCGATTTTGGCTGCCAATCAGATTGATATGGCCAAAGCGCATAGCAATAATCTGGACAGTGCTCTCCTCGATCGCTTAGAACTGACTCCCGCACGCTTCAAAGGCATGCTACAGGGCTTAAATGATGTGATTAGCCTGGTCGATCCGATTGGTGAAATTACCGATATGGCCTATCGTCCATCTGGTATTCAGCTGGGTAAAATGCGCGTACCTCTGGGCGTAGTCGGCATGATCTATGAATCACGTCCAAACGTGACCTTGGAAGCAGCATCTTTAGCACTGAAATCTGGTAATGCCATTATTTTACGTGGTGGTTCGGAAGCACTTGAATCTAACCAGGCCATTGCCAAAGCGATTCAGCACGGCTTGCAGGTTTCAGGCTTACCAGAAGCAGCTGTGCAAGTGATCAATACCACAGACCGTGCAGCAGTGGGTCAGCTGATTACCATGTCTGAATATGTCGATGTGATTGTGCCTCGTGGTGGTAAGGGCCTGATTGAACGCATTACCAATGATGCGCGTGTACCAGTAATTAAGCATCTTGACGGTAATTGTCATGTTTATGTAGAAGCACAGGCAGACTTGCTCAAAGCCTTACCTATTGCCCTGAATGCTAAAACTCATCGCTATGGTGTATGTAATGCCATGGAAACTTTGCTGGTCGATGAAAAAGTTGCGGAAGAGTTCCTGCCACGTATTGCCGAACTTTATGAAGAAAAGCAGGTAGAACTGCGTGGTTGTCCTGCAACTCGCCGTATTCTGGAAAATGCAGTACCTGCTTCAGAAGAAGACTGGTATACCGAATATCTTGGTCCGATCCTGGCAGTTAAGGTGGTTTCTGGCGTTGAAGAAGCGATTGAACATATCAATAAATATGGTTCACATCATACCGATTCAATCATCACTGAAAACTACAGTATTGCGCGCGAATTTTTAGCTGGTGTGGATTCAAGCTCGGTAATGATTAACGCCTCTACCCGCTTTGCTGATGGCTTTGAATATGGTCTCGGTGCGGAAATTGGTATTTCAACCGACAAGATTCATGCCCGTGGTCCGGTTGGCCTTGAAGGTCTGACTTCACAGAAATGGATCGTATTTGGTGACGGCCAGATTCGTCAATAACAATGCAGTAAAAAATCATTTTCAGCTCTGTTCGCGCAGGGCTGATTTTTTATAGAAGTGAATGAAGAAAATAAAAAAACAGCTCAGTGAACCTTCAGGTCACCTTTTATGAAGATTATCTTTGGAAATTTGTAGCTTGTTTAAATTTCCAGCAATTCAATGTATAAACTATAAAAAGTGAATCTGTTTAGCGTGCTTTATAAGGTTTATTGGCTCAACGCTATTTTGAATGAGGTGTGCTTTTACTACTATTTCATTGATAAATGAAAACGATGAACTGATAAATTTTAATTATAACTGGCAAAATGATCGATAGTGCTTAAGTCTAATCACCTAAAGTCTATCTAGGACAGAAAAATATCGCATGTTACAACTGCATCACTGATCTAAATTGCATCGCCTAGGCGCACAAAATAGATCAATCAAATAGATGAGAATTTTAATTAGAATCGGGTAAACAATCGTGTCTAAATCAGTATTAGTTATTAATTGTGGCTCTTCTTCAATCAAGTTTGCCTTATTACTTGAAGAACAGAATTTCCGTATTCACGGCTTAGCTGAGAACTTAGGCACAGAAAATGCCCGTATTAAAGGTGTGACTGTCGGTAATGAACCGGTAGACATCCATATCCCATTTGCAGATCATAAAAAAGCACTGGAAGTTGGTCTGGAGCGTCTAGCCAATTATAAACCAGATGCGATTGGTCACCGTGTGGTACACGGCGGCAGCTTGACTAAAGCCGAACTGATCAATGATGAAATTATTGAAAAAATTCGTGAAGCTACCCCGCTTGCACCGCTACATAATCCAGCACACCTGATTGGAATTGAAGCAACGCAACGCCTGTTCCCGGATCTGCCACAGGTTGCAGTATTCGATACCGCATTCCATCAAACCATGCCAGCACATGCTTACCGTTATGCTGTGCCTAAATTCCTTTACGCTGACTTTGGCGTTCGTCGCTACGGTTTCCATGGTACCAGCCATGCTTATGTATCTGAGCGCGGTTCTGAACTGGCTGGCAGCTTTAAACAAGGTGGCTGGTTAACAGCACATCTGGGTAATGGAAGTTCGACCTGTGCCGTATGGAATGGGCAAAGTGTAGATACTTCTATGGGCCTGACTCCACTGGAAGGTCTGGTAATGGGCACCCGTAGTGGTGATGTTGACCCAAGTCTGCATAGCTTCCTGGCAGCGAATCTGGGCTGGGACGTCTATAAAATTGACAGAATGCTAAACAAAGAAAGTGGCTTGCTCGGTTTATCAGACAATCTGTCTAATGACATGCGTACGCTGATCGAAGCTTCTGAAAATGGCAATGAAGATGCAACGCTTGCAATTGAAGTATTCTGCTACCGTCTAGCAAAATCACTGGCTGCTTTAAGCTGTGGTCTACCGCGTCTTGATGGTCTGTTCTTCACAGGTGGTATCGGTGAAAACTCAGCTTATATCCGTGAAAAAACTATGGCTTACCTGCCACATTTTGGCTTCAATCTCGATAAAGATGCTAATAATGTATTAAAGCGTGGTACTGAAGGTCGCATCGATAATGGTACAGGCCCACAAATCTGGGTCGTACCAACTGATGAAGAAGGCCGTATCGCCAAAGAAACCCACAGCGTGGTTGAGCAGGAAGTGGAGAACACCACTGCAAAAAAGTCTGAACCTGAGGCTACGCTTGCTTGAGCAAGCGTAGGATTCCTATACCTTCTATTTGATTTTAGATATTTGAATACGCTATGAAGACCATTCTATTAGTTCCGACTGGGGAAGGCGTTGGTTTAACGTCAGCATGCTTAGGCCTGATTTACGCACTGGAATGCCAAGGTGTAAAGGCTGGTTTTGTTAAACCATTTTCTCAGGAAATTACGGATACGGCAGATCGTACCACTGCCCTGTATCGCCATATCTCCAATGCAAAGACTGTGGAACCCATCAGCTATAACACAATGATGCAACGTCTCAGTCATGGCGAGCAGGATGAACTTCTAGAAGATGCCGTGCGTCTGCATCGTGAAATTGCCCGCAATCACGACCTGATTATTGTAGAAGGTGTAGTGCCAAATGGTCGTGACAGCTTTGTCGATGAACTGAATGCTTCTCTGGCTCAGGCGCTCGATGCCAAAGTCGTTATTGTCAGCAATGCCGATATCCGTCATCCAGTGCAAACAGCAGAAAAAGTTGAAAATCAGATTCGCAATTTTGGTGGTGCAAGCTCAACACGCCTGTCTAGTATCCTGTTCATGCGTACCAAAGGCTTACCTGAAGAATCTGCCCAGATTCCAGTGACCATTGATCCAGAACTGCGTCTGACTGCTGAAACTGAACAGTTTGTACACGCTATTCAGAAAACCCATCCATATATCGGCTCTGACAAACTTCCAGTGATTGGCTTGGTTCCGTTTAGTAAAACCCTGAGCGTGCCACGTATGTCTGATCTGGCTGCACATATTTCTGCGCTATGGATCCATCAAGGTGAAGCGGCTCAACGCCGTGTTCAGCACAGCAGCCTGATTGCATCCAGCATTGAACATGAACTGCATAAATTTGTCGCGGGTGAACTGATCATTACTGCCTCTGACCGGGTCGATGTGCTACTGGCAAGTAGCCTGGCGAGCTGTAATGGTATTCCACTGGCGGGGTTAGTCCTGACTGAGCAACATCAGCCAAACGAACAGGTGCTAGGTTTCTGCCAGTCTGCAATTAAACATGGCCTGCCAATTTTACATACCCCATTAAGCACATTTGAAACTGCGCAGAAGCTGGCCAATCTTGGCAATGAAATTCCAGTTGATGATACAGAACGTGCTGATCAGGTTACCCGTTTTGTATCTAGCCATATCAATCCAGACTGGCTGATTCAGATGCTAAATGGCACCTACAAGCCACGCCTGTCTCCTTCTGCTTTCCGTCATGAATTGGTACAGAAATCGATTGCAGCAAAAAAACGCATTGTGCTACCTGAAGGTGATGAGCCACGCACCATTCAGGCCGCGGCTATCTGTCAGTCACGTGGTATTGCGCATTGTATTCTGCTGGCGAAACCTGAAGCTGTACTGGAAGTTGCCAAAGCACGTGGCATTGAATTGCCAGAAGGTTTAGAAATTGTCGATCCTGACCTGATTCGAGACGACTATGTCGAAAAAATGGTAACGCTGCGTAAAGGCAAGCTGAATGAACTGCAAGCCAAAGAACAACTGCAGGATACTGTTGTTTTAGGTACGATGATGCTGGCACTTGATCAGGTGGATGGCCTGGTATCTGGTGCAGTTCACACTACTGCGAATACTGTGCGTCCAGCCTTCCAGCTGATTAAGACTGCGCCAGATTATTCACTGGTTTCTTCGGTGTTCTTTATGCTGTTACCAGATGAAGTATATGTGTATGGTGACTGCGCGATTAATCCGGATCCGGATGCTGCGCAACTGGCAGAAATTGCCATCCAGTCTGCTGACTCGGCAAAAGCTTTTGGTATTGACCCACGTATTGCCATGATTTCTTACTCTACTGGAACTTCTGGTGCCGGTGCTGATGTACAGAAAGTGGCAGAAGCTACCCGTATTGCCAAGGAACGTCGCCCTGACCTGTTGATTGATGGTCCATTGCAATATGATGCTGCATCGGTTGAAAGTGTAGGTCGTCAAAAAGCACCAGACTCCCAAGTAGCTGGTCGTGCCAATGTCTTCATCTTCCCGGATTTAAATACCGGTAACACTACTTATAAAGCGGTGCAACGCGCAGCAAATGTGGTGAGTGTTGGTCCAATGTTGCAAGGCCTGAATAAGCCAGTAAATGACTTGTCACGGGGTGCTTTGGTGGATGATATCGTATTTACTATTGCACTCACTGCGATTCAGGCAGATCAGCAAGGTCAATAGATATATTCTAAATTTTTAAAACCACCCATAAGGGTGGTTTTTTATTCTGTTTAAATAATTTTGTATTTAAAACATATATTTATTTTTCATGTAAAAATTCATCTATTAATAATTTTGTTTAGTAATAGAAATACATTACTAAAAGAGCTTGACTTCCTTTTGCATAAATTATATACATCAATAATGATACGAATCGTATCATTATATGGAAATTATAAGAATATTTAAAATAGACAGGATGTGTGCCCATGATAGGACTAATAGGAATTGTCTTATCCTTAATATTGCTCATGTATCTAGCATATAAAGGATTTAGCGTAATTATTTTGGCACCTGCTTTAGCATTATTTGCCGTGCTTTGGAGTGGGTATAGTCATGAATTACTCGGGTTTTACTCACAAGTTTTTATGACTGGCCTCGGTGGTTACATCATCAAATATTTCCCGTTGTTTTTACTTGGCGCTATTTTCGGGAAATTAATGGATGACTCGGGTTCAGCAAATACTATTGCTAACTTCTTTGTAAATAAATTAGGTCATCACCGTGCAATGCTTTCAATTGTATTGTCATGCGCAGTACTGACATATGGCGGGGTTTCGCTGTTTGTTGTTGGTTTTGCCGTCTTTCCAATTGCAGCCGCATTATTTAGAGAACTAAATATCCCTAAACGGTTGATTCCAGGTGCAATCATGTTAGGCGCATTGACCTTTACAATGACTGCATTACCAGGCACACCAGCGATTCAGAATGCTATTCCAATGCCTTTCTTTGGAACAGATCTTTATGCAGCACCTGGTTTGGGAATAATTTCCTCAATCTTTATGCTAATTGCAGGTATGTGGTGGCTTAATCGCAGAATTGCGCATGCTGCTGCAAATAATGAGGGCTATGGGAATCATATAGAACATCATCAAGGCCCGCGTCACCAAGCAGGTCCTAGCTTGATGATCGCATTTGTCCCAATTATTGTGGTGATTGTGGCAAACCTTGTTTTAACTAAATTGATCTTACCTCAGCTTGACGTTTCATATTTAGCCACAGATAAATTTGGTAATACCTCTCTTAACTCTGTTGTTGGTTTATGGGCCATTATCTGCGCCTTAGTACTTGCCTGTTTAACTATTATTTTCTGTAACTGGAACAGGATTGCTGATGTTAAAGAGTCATTACAACAAGGTGTATCTTCTTCTTTCTTGCCTATTTTTAACACAGCATCAGAAGTAGGTTATGGCTCAGTTATCGCTTCCTTAGCTGGCTTCCTCATTCTTAGAGACTTTCTTGTAGGGCTTGCACCTCATAACCCTCTGATCTCAGAAGCAATCGTAATTAATGTCTTAGCCGGTATTACAGGTTCTGCTTCTGGTGGTTTGAGTATTGCCTTAAATACGATGGGTGAAACCTATATGAATTTGGCAACTGAATTCGGAATCAATCCAGAACTTATGCATCGTGTCGCCTCCATGGCTTCTGGTGCACTAGACTCTCTCCCTCACAACGGCGCGGTGATTACCATTATTACTTTATGTGGACTGACACATAAACAATCCTATTACGACATGTTTGTCGTCGCAGTCATTATTCCATTAATTGCACTGACTGGTGTTATTACACTTGGAACAATGTTTGGTTCTTTCTAAAACAAGTTGGAAAGTTATTAATAAAGGAAGATATGAATGACCCATACTATTAATTTACCAAGAATTATGGAAATTGGTAAAAACTCAAGATTTAAACTCCCAGAAATATTAAAAACCATAGGATGCAGCAAGCCACTTATTATCACAGATAAAGTGATGGTCTCGCTGGGTTATGTTTCAGAAATCCAGAATATTCTCAATGAGGCAAATATTACATCTGAATATTTTGATGAAACTATCCCAGAACCGACATCGGGCTCTATTGAAGCAGGTGTAGTCAAAGTTAGATCAAGTCAATATGATTCAATTATCGCAGTTGGCGGTGGTAGTCCAATTGATAGTGCCAAAGCTATTAGTATCTTGGGAAAGTTTGGTGGTGAGATTCATGACTATAAATTTCCTCGCCAGGTCAATGAAACAGGTTTGCCTATTATTGCCATTCCAACGACAGCTGGTACCGGCTCTGAATGTACACGTTTTACGATTATTACCAATGATACAACAAGTGAAAAAATGCTCTGTGCGGGAATAGGCTTTCTCCCTATTGCTGCGATCGTAGACTATCAATTAACTATGTCTTTACCTGCCCGGACAACAGCAGATACAGGTATTGATGCTTTAACCCACGCCATAGAAGCTTATGTGAGTAAAAAAGCAAGTCCTTATAGTGATGCACAGGCTATCGCTGCTATGCGTTTGATCGGTCCTAACTTACAACGTGTCTACCAGGAACCAAGCAATGAACTTGCGCGAGAAAGCATGATGCTTGGATCTACCTTGGCCGGTATCGCCTTTTCAAATGCCTCCGTGGCTCTCGTTCACGGTATGAGTCGACCATTAGGTGCTTTTTTCCATGTACCCCATGGCCTTTCCAATGCCATGTTATTACCCATGATTACTGAATACTCAATTGCAGCTGCATCTGAACGCTATGCTAATTGTGCCCGTGCCATTGGGGTCGCACATATTGATGATCATGATGATGTGGCCAACCAGAAATTAGTATCTGCACTTATTCAAATCAATCAAGAACTACAAGTTCCTACTCTTGCGGAATTTGGAGTTGAAAAGACATATTTTGATGAAGTCGTTCAGACTATGGCAGAACAGGCTTTAGCTTCTGGCTCACCAGGTAATAACCCACGTGTACCCTCTATTCCAGAAATGGTCGAACTTTATAACAAGCTTTGGTAATTCAGCATTCAAAAATTCACCTAATCATATTTATTTAAGGAATTAGATTATGACAACTATCGGACATTTTATTAATGGTGAAACTTGCTTAGAATCTCATCGCACTCAACCAGTTTTTAATCCATCAACTGGTACTTCAGAAAATGAAGTTGCGATTGCAAGTAAGCAAACAGTCGAACAGGCCATTGCTGCTGCAGAAGCCGCTTTTCCAGAATGGCGTAACACACCTGTACTCAAACGTGCTCGGGTAATGTTTAAATTTAAAGAATTACTTGAGAAAAATGCAGATAAAATCTGCGAGCTGATCGGTAGTGAACACGGTAAAATAGTTCATGATGCAGCAGGTGAACTACAACGTGGTATTGAAAATGTAGAATATGCCTGTGGTGCTCCTGAATTCCTAAAAGGCGAATACAGTAAAAACGTAGGACCTAATATTGATTCCTGGAGTGAAATGCAGCCTTTGGGTGTGGTTGCGGGCATTACACCATTTAACTTCCCTGTTATGGTTCCACTGTGGATGTTCCCAATGGCAATTGTATGTGGGAACACTTTTATACTGAAACCTTCAGAACGAGATCCATCTTCTACACTATTTATTGCCCAACTTTTAAAAGAGGCTGGTTTACCAGATGGCGTATTAAATGTTGTAAATGGAGATAAAGAAGCGGTAGATACCTTATTATATGATCCTCGTGTACAAGCGATCAGCTTTGTAGGTTCTACCCCAATTGCTGAATACATTTATACAACTGCTACTTCACAAGGCAAACGCTGTCAGGCTCTAGGCGGAGCAAAAAATCATGCCATTATTATGCCTGATGCTGATATAGATAATGTCGTTAGCTCTTTGCTTGGTGCTGCATTTGGTTCATCTGGTGAGCGCTGCATGGCTTTATCAGTAGCTGTCGCAGTAGGTGATGAAATTGCTGATCAAGTTATTGAAAAATTAAAAAATGAGATTCAAAAATTAAAATTCGGTCATTTTTCTGACAAAAGTAATGATTTTGGTGCAGTGATTACCGCTCAACATAAAGCTAAAGTAATTGGCTATATCGATAGTGCAGAACAGCAAGGTGCCACTATTGTAGTAGATGGCCGTCAGGTAGCCCCTGAAGGCTATGAAAATGGTTTCTATGTAGGACCTACACTCATTGATCAGGTACGTTCAGACATGGTGAGCTATAAAGAAGAAATTTTTGGCCCCGTGTTACAAATCTTGCGAGTAAATACCATGCAAGAAGCGATGGACCTGATTGATCAACATGAATACGGGAATGGGACCTGTATCTATACTCGTGATGGTGAAGCTGCACGTTATTTCTCAGACCACATTCAAGTTGGGATGGTAGGGATTAATATCCCACTACCAGTACCAGTTGCATCACACAGTTTCGGGGGATGGAAAAGATCATTATTTGGTGATTTACACGCTTATGGTCCGGACGGTGCTCGTTTCTATACCCGCCGTAAGACAATCACGCAACGTTGGCCATCTGCCAATATTAGAGAAGGTGCGCAATTCTCTATGCCAACCTTAAATTAATTTCAACTATTCACCTCTACGAATGAGCAAATCTTCTAAAGATTTGCTCATTTTTATTCTTTATCTTCAATAAGTTTACTCAGTTCATGTGCTGCACTTCTTAATAATGGCTCAAATGCTAGCAAATCATCTAATGATTTTCTTATTGTGGGTGCATGAGTGTATAAGCAGGCTACAATATTGTCATTTTTTTGAATAGGTACAGAGCAAGCCACCATACCCGCAACAAACTCCTCATTATCTGTTCCTAATTTTTTATTAAAAATTTCTTCCAAGTTTTGTTCTAAAAGTTCAGGATTAGTGATCGTATTTTTAGTAAGTTGAGTAATAGGTAAATGCTCAACAATATTTTTACGTTTATTTTTCGGCTGATAACTTAAAAATAATTTTCCACTCGAGGTACACCATAAAGGTACTTCTGAGCCTACAGGTAAGTAAATTTGTAATGGCCAGTTGGTTTGTACACGGTCGGTATAAAGCATCTGATTATTATTTAAAATAGCAATCCCACAAGTTTCATTAATCTGATTGGATAATTTCTGAAGAATCGCCAGTCGTTCAACTTTTCGAGACTCTTGTTCCCATGTGCATATCAGCATCTTATAGGTACGGTCGGCAATAATATAACCACCATACATATCATAGGTAACAAAACCTTCCTGTTCTAATGTCTGCAACAGTCGATGAATACTAGGCTTAGGGATATCAAGTTGAATGGACAAATCCAAGGGAGTTGGAGGATGCTTTGCTGTAGAAATTGCTTCTACAATATCCAATACTCGTGTAATCGATGATCCCTTTTTCATTCATCCCTCATAAGATTATACAATTTATGATTTTCATTCGCGCTCTTTATTTTAGAGTTACCTTTTAAATTAATCTATGAAAATCGAATTTACTATCTATTAATAAAATATTAATGATTAAAGCAACTCACTAACCTGCCAACCCCATTCTCTATCTGTGCTTTCATCATTCAATGGACACAGTGGATGGTTTTTGTTTTCAGTTCTTAAAAATTGCATATATAAGAATGCCAGTCAATTTGACTGGCATTCTTTGATAAATCATTTGCTTTTCTTATCACTCTTATAGAAAGAGATATCAGTTCAAGAAAAGTAGTTTGACTTACATCGTGGTCCATTCATTACGGACATCATCTGCCGCTTTATTCAAAATGACCTGATCGCCTTTCACTTCACTGACCCAACTTAACGGAATCAGATGATGCTCATTATTTTCGTCATCACTTCTTGTTAATTTAATTGAATCTTGGCCTTCTAAATGGTCCACTTTTCCAACTTGTGTTCCGTCTGAAGCAATTACTGATGCATGTTCCTTGATGTCACTTGGATTTACTGTAGTCATTACAATTGCCCTATTATTAATAGAAGTTGAGAGAAATCAGTCTAGGCAATAAAAATTCGACTGTGTGTAAGGGTTATCAGGCTTTAAGTATTACTGGGTTAATAGTGTAATGATAAAAATACAGTGTGTTTCAACAAGTGAGTAGCGTAACGAATTGATGGAAAGATTTAGGGGATTGTCTGTTTAGAGAAATATGGGAATAATTTTTTTTTATAAATTTTTGGCATAAAAAAAGAAGATTAAGCTTAGGCTTGATCTTCTTTTTGACCGTACATCCAAGTTGCCGCGATATATACACAAAAACCGCTAGCCATCAAAATACCTGTAACCATTGTCTTAGGATCTCTTTGTTTCGATGTGTGCATTATGCGAAAGTTTTATGACAGTTATATGACAACATACAAAGTATTTTATTTTAAAAATAATTATAAATTTCAAGTATTTAAAAAAATAAATACTATTTTTTGAGTTTTATAACATGAAATATGACAGTTATTATGACATTTTTTATTCAAATTATGACACGATAGACTTTATCTCTAAGCAGATAAGCGCGCATTAAACTTTCGCCCAAAAGCCTTGTAAAACGTCCCACAACTTTTATGTTTTGTCATATAATTTAGCCCGCTAGCTATCAGCCCGCTCAAGAGATTTTTGTATGACAACTATTATCAAGCAAGATGACTTGATCACATCGGTTAAAGATGCGCTTCAGTTCATTTCTTACTACCATCCACAAGATTTCATCCAGGCGATGAGTCGTGCGTATGACCGTGAAGAAAACAAAGCGGCTAAAGATGCGATCGCGCAAATCTTAATTAACTCTCGTATGTGTGCAGAAGGCCACCGCCCAATCTGCCAGGATACCGGTATCGTAAACGTATTCGTTGAAGTGGGCATGGACGTTAAATTCGATTTAACGATGAGCTTAGACGATGCGATCAACGAAGGTGTACGTCAAGGTTACCTAGAAAATTCTAATGTCCTGCGTGCGTCTGTACTTGCTGACCCTGCATTCGGTCGTAAGAATACGAAAGACAACACCCCTGCTGTGATCTACCACAAACTTGTTCCAGGTAATAAAGTTGACATTACTGTTGCAGCGAAAGGTGGCGGCTCAGAAAACAAATCTAAACTGGCAATGCTTAACCCATCTGACTCAATCGTAGATTGGGTACTAAAAACTGTTCCAACAATGGGTGCAGGCTGGTGTCCACCAGGTATGCTGGGTATTGGTATCGGTGGTACTGCTGAAAAAGCCATGATGCTTGCAAAAGAAGCATTGATGGAAGAGATCAACATGGACGAACTTCTTCGTCGTGGTCCACAAAATAAACTTGAAGAACTTCGTATCGAAATCTTTGAAAAAGTAAATGCTCTGGGTATCGGTGCACAAGGTCTTGGCGGTTTAACCACTGTTCTCGACATCAAAATCAAAGATTACCCATGTCACGCTGCGGGCAAACCAGTCGGCATGATTCCGAACTGTGCTGCAACGCGTCACGCACACTTCACGCTTGATGGTTCAGGTGTTGCAAACATTATTGCACCGAAACTTGAAGACTATCCTTCTGTTACTTGGGATTCATCTTCTTCTAAACGTGTTGACCTAGACACGATTACTCAAGAAGAAATGAACGCTTGGAAACCAGGCGACACCCTACTTCTTAACGGTACAATCTATACAGGTCGCGACGCGGCTCACAAACGTATGGTTGACATGTTGAACAACGGTGAAGAGCTTCCTGTTGATCTTAAAGGCAAGTTCATCTACTACGTAGGTCCTGTAGATCCAGTAGGCGACGAAGTTGTAGGTCCTGCTGGTCCAACCACGGCTACACGTATGGATAAATTTACACGTCAAGTCCTTGAAGCAACTGGCATGTTTGGCATGATTGGTAAGGCGGATCGTGGCCCTGCTGCTGTTGAAGCCATCAAAGATAACAAAGCGACTTACCTCATGGCTGTGGGTGGTGCTGCATACTTGGTATCTAAAGCCATTCGTGAAGCTGAAGTGGTTGCATTTGCTGACCTTGGTATGGAAGCAATCTACAAGTTCGTGGTGAAAGACATGCCTGTATCCGTTGCGGTTGACGTAAACGGTACTTCTGTACACGCAACTGCACCAAAAATCTGGCAAGCTAAAATTGGTAAGATTCCAGTAGTTGACGCTGCTGCAGGCTAATTTAATCTGCAAAAAAAGCACCCTTGATGGGTGCTTTTTTATTGCGCTCTTTTCCTATAAAAGTTTAATTACCAAGTACGCGGATCCCATAACTTAAATGGGGTAGTCAGTTGTACGTCTTCAGTCGGATCATATTCGATGGCTTCAATTTTCTGTGCCTTTTTACGAATTTTCCCCGTTTCCTGATCTTGGGCAACAAAATTAAAACTATCCGACTTAAGCTGGGTAAATGCAATTTCATTTAAACCAACAGTTTCAGGCATCAGCATTAGCGGACCTGTAGCTGTACGGCGAGTCGTTATATTTTCTTCATCATATTTAATGAAGTAGGATTTGCCGGATTCCACGCTAAAATCCAGATATTTCGGTTTCTGGAAATGCAGTGCACCGAGCGGACGGCTGGTACTCAGACGATACGTACCTGGTGGCAGCTCCACCCAATAATAATGATTATGCAACAGGCTTGGAATACGTTCCTGATTGATAAAAATACTGGCAGCCACAATTTCCTGGCGGTTCCATTTCGAATCTGGACGATATAAGTAAACCATTGCCGCCTGTTCATGCTGCGGCTTCACTGGTGTAAAACGTTGACCCAGCTTTTGATTGGCCCATCCACCAATCGTGAACATGCCTACCTTATGCTGCTCGACAAACCCCGGTTTTTTGTTCAGATCGATATTTTTCAGTGTTGATGTCAGTTGCTGTTCCTGAACAGCGTGCTTCGAATGACACCCCATCAAGGCTAAACTGCTGATGAGTACAATTGCGGCTCCACGCATGCTTATCCCTCACTGCGTCTTTATTATTTTATGTACATTTTTATAAATTTATATGAATGATCAGGCGTCCACGCCTAAGAAACGAGATTAACATTGTGATTTATTTTTGAAAATAAAAAACGTGCGAAAACAGTTCATTTTCGCACGTTTCAGACGAACAGCAGTTAAGCAGACTTGCTATTTACTACCTTTAAGTCAGCCTTGGGAGTAGCAGTCGGTTCAATAGCGGCCTGACGTTCCGGGCGGAATTCCGGTTTAGCCTCGCCATTGATCACAGCCTCACTCACTACCACAGTACCAACATCGGTACGGCTTGGCAGGTCATACATGGTTTCAAGCAATGAGTTCTCAAGAATAGAACGCAGACCACGCGCACCTGTATTACGTTCCAGGGCTTTTTTCGCCACAGCGCGTAATGCAGAATCTTCAAAGACCAGGTCTACATTTTCCATATCGAACAGATGCTTATACTGACGAGTTAAAGCATTCTTTGGCTCAGTCAGGATTTGCATCAAAGCTTCTTCATCCAGCTCATCCAGCGTTGCGATTACTGGCAGACGACCAATGAATTCTGGAATCAGACCGAATTTCACCAGGTCAGTTGCTTCAACTTGGCGGAACAGGTCAGATAGCTTCTTGGTTTCCTCTTTATTGCGTACTTCTGCAGTAAAGCCGATACCACCCTTCTCCTGACGTTGCTGCACAATTTTCTCAAGTCCTGAGAATGCACCACCACAGATAAACAGGATATTTGAAGTATCAATCTGAATGAATTCCTGCTGCGGGTGCTTACGGCCACCTTGTGGTGGAATTGAAGCAACCGTACCTTCGATCATTTTTAATAACGCTTGCTGTACGCCTTCACCCGATACATCACGTGTAATGGATGGGTTTTCAGACTTACGGGTAATCTTGTCAATTTCATCGATATAGATAATACCCTTTTGCGCTTTCTCGACATCATAATCAGCTTTTTGCAATAGCTTTTGTACAATGTTTTCAACGTCTTCACCGACATAACCTGCTTCGGTTAAGGTCGTTGCATCTGCCATCGCAAAAGGTACATCTAAAAGACGTGCAAGTGTCTGTGCCAGTAAGGTTTTACCCGAACCTGTTGGACCGACCAGCAAAATATTACTTTTGGCAATTTCAACGCTGTCATCAGCTTTTTTACCATTAGTCTGCACTTTTAAACGCTTGTAATGGTTATATACTGCAACAGATAACGTCTTTTTCGCTACGTCCTGACCAATTACATATTGATCCAGCGCCGCACGGATCTCATGCGGTTTCGGCAAAGGACGATTCGCCCAGTCATTGGTTTCTACCTGTTGACTGGTCTGAACCAGATCCAAGCATACGTCTACACATTCATTACAGATGTAGGCGTCTTCGCCAGCAATCAGCTTGCCGACTTCAGACTGCGTTTTACCGCAGAATGAACAATGCTTTTGTCCTTGAGTATGTTCGGACATAGTCTCTCCAATATCTCAATCTTTCAAACTTATGGACGTTTCGTTAGAACTTCGTCCACGAGACCATATTCTTTCGCTTGCTGAGCAGTCATGAAGTTATCACGGTCAGTATCACGCGCGACTTTATCAAAGTCCTGGCCACTGTGTTCTGCCATCAGACGGTTTAAACGCTCTCTGATAAACAGGATTTCACGGGCATGAATTTCAATATCAGATGCCTGACCCTTAAAACCACCCAATGGCTGGTGAATCATGACACGGGCATTTTCAAGGCAATAACGTTTGCCTTTTGCGCCCGCATTTAGCAGAAATGCACCCATTGATGCAGCCTGACCCATACAATAAGTCACAACATCCGGCTTAATAAATTGCATGGTATCGTAAATTGCCATACCTGCAGTCACCGAACCACCTGGCGAGTTAATATATAGATGAATATCCTTGTCAGGATTTTCAGCTTCTAAGAACAGCATTTGCGCAACAATCAAGTTGGCCATGTTGTCTTCAACTTCACCAGTCAAGAAAATTACCCGCTCACGTAAAAGACGTGAATAAATATCAAAAGAACGCTCACCACGAGATGATTGTTCTACCACCATTGGAACTAAAGCGTTTTCAATCGCTGGAACATACATACGTTTATTTATTCCTAAATTTTTTGTGACTTAACCCATAATTACAATATGAGGGATAATGATCTAAATTGCAAAAAAATCGCCATGAATTCCATGATATTTTTTGCATTAGTTTTGTGAAAAACTGATTAGGTCGTAGAAAGCTAAAGTATTAAAAAAAGGCGCTTAAAGCGCCTTTTTTATGACCAGCTAAACTTAGCCTTGTTGGCGAGCTTGCTGAGCTTTCAATAGGTCTTCATAGCTAACCTTAGTGTCAGTCACTTTAGCAGCAGCTAGGATGTGATCAACAACTTGGTCTTCAAGAACAACTGCTTCGATTTGAGCACGTTGTTGCTTGTCGTTTTTGAAGTATTCAATCACTTCAGCAGGATCTTCATAAGAAGAAGCCATGTCTTCGATGTAAGCTTCTACACGTGCTTGATCAACTTCGATTTTCGCGTCAGCAAGTACTTTACTTACCAATACGCCAAGTTTCACTGATTTTTCAGCTTGCTCTTTAAACAGTTCATCTGGAAGCATGCTTGAATCAAATGCTTTCGCGCCTTGGGCACCGAACTGTTGAGTGAACTGCTGGATCATTTGTTGACGTTGACGGTCAACTTCTTGAGCAAGCATTGCAGCTGGAATTTCAACTTCGTTTGCAGCTACAAGTGCATCAAAAGTTGCGCCTTTCACCTGATTGCGAAGACCGTTTTTCACTTCACGTTCCATGTTTTTACGAACGTCAGCTTTAAGTTTTTCAACGCCTTCTTCTTCAGTTAAACCGAAAATTTTAAGGAATTCAGCATCAATTTCTGGAAGTTTTTGCTTTTCAACAAGTTTCACAGTGATTTTGAATTGAGCTTGTTTACCAGCAAGGTTTTCAGCCTGGTAGTCTTCTGGGAAAGTTACATCGATAACTTTCTCTTCGCCTTTCTTCATGCCGATGATGCCATCTTCGAAGCCAGGGATCATACGACCAGAACCTAAAACAAGTTTAAAGTCTTCTGCAGAACCGCCTTCAAATTTTTCGCCATCAACTGAACCTTCGAAATCGAAAGTTACTTGCATGTCTTTTTTCGCCATGCCTTTAGTTTCAGCCCAAGCAGCACGTTGTTTTTGAAGATTTTCGATCATCTTCTCAACGTCTTTGTCGTTTACTTCAGCTTCGTTGCGCTCAACTTCAAGGCCTTCAAACTTCACTTCAACTTCTGGGTAAACTTCAACAGTTGCTTCATAAACTAAAGCATCATCTTTCATTTCAGTTTTTTCGATGTTTGGCATACCAACAGCGTTGATTTTCTCTTGTTGGATTGCTTCAAAAACTGTATCACGAATGATGTCGTTAACAACTTCTTGGTAAATACCAGCGCCGTATTCACGACGAATAACGTTCAAAGGCACTTTACCAGGACGGAAGCCGTTGATCTTCGCAGTTTTAGCAGTGCGTTTTAAACGAGCTTCAAATTGCTCATTAATTCGGCTCGTCGGTACAGAAACATTTAAACGACGGGCAACGCCCGAAACCGCTTCAGAAGTTACTTGCATGGCTTCCTCTATATATTTGGTAATAACAGGTTATAAAAAAATGTGCCACATTATATGACATCATTTAAAGATATACAAAACATACAGCCTTGTTACAGTTTTTAGAAACGATTTCTTCACATTATTCCTATTTATGCGATGAATTACTCGTTTGATTAAAATATCTATATGCACCTTGTTGCAAATGATAAATATTATCATTAATATTGCAAAAATTTGATATACAACTCTAATTTTATCTCCATTATCCTGGAATCTTGGTTATGCGCACTTTCAATCTTCGCCCTCTTGCAGTGGCTATCCTTGGGGTCACATCATCCTCAGTATTTGCTGAAACAACATTAACGCCTACAACAACACATCAAATGTCGACGATTGTCGTTTCTGCAGCAGGTTTTGAACAAGAGCTAAAAAATGCGCCTGCTTCTATTAGTGTGGTAACCAAAGAAGATATTGAAAAGAAAAATGCGACCAGCATTGCTGATTTGCTCGTTGATGTTCCTGGCGTAGACATTCGTGATGGTGTCGGCAAGACATCAGGTCTAAATATTAAGATGCGTGGTTTAGGTAATGATTACACGCTTATTCTCATTGATGGTCGTCGCCAAACGACGTCCTCTGATGTTGCGCCTAATGGTTTTGGTGAATCATCGAATACTTATTTACCGCCATTAGCCTCTATTGAACGCATTGAAGTGATTCGTGGTCCAATGGCAACACGTTATGGCTCAGAAGCTATGGGTGGTGTCATTAATATCATCACTAAAAAAGTTAGCGATGAATGGAATGGTAACGTTACCCTAAGTGGTAATGCCATGGAACACAGCGGTGAAGCAGATGCATGGAAGACAAGTTTTGCCTTAAATGGTCCTGTTATTAATGACCGCTTAGGCTTACAGTTACGTGGTTCTTATCTGGATCGCCAAAGATCTGAACGTATTGCCGAATCAGGACGTGACCCTCGTCCAAGTAAAGCAGATATTTATGATGTAGGTGGAAAACTCAATTTAACAGTTGATGACGCCAATACTCTCTGGATTGATGCATTTTATTCAAGCCAAACTTATCTCAATGAAGATAACCGCCTAGGTAACATCGACACCCCTACTCGTGCAAATGGTTATAAAGATGAACTCGAGTTTAATCGTGAACAATATGCTCTTGGTCATGATGGAGACTACAGCTTTGGTACATGGAAAAGTTATATAAGCCAAACAAAAACTGAAACATTAGGTCGTACCATTCCACGTAATACTTTCCCTGGTAATGCCTTCGCAGGAAATGATCGCACCCTTGAAAATACAGACTTGGTCTTAGATTCTCACATCATTGCCCCTATTGCCAATCACAAGATTACTGCGGGTGTAGAATATAAAGATTCAAAAGTTGCTGATGATATTGCGGGTATTGGAAAAGAATTTTCTAAAGACTCATGGTCATTCTATGCTGAAGATGAATGGAGCTTATTGGATAACCTTCGCTTTACTTTCGGTGGCCGTTATGAAGATCACTCAGGATTCGGTGGACAATTCAGCCCTCGTGCTTATTTAGTCTGGAATACCAATGATGTTCTTACGCTAAAAGGTGGTGTAAGTACAGGTTATAAGGTTCCTTCTGCGAAAGCTTTACATGACGGGATTATTAACTACAGCGGTCAGGGTACAACACCAACTTTGGGAAATTCTGATTTAAAACCAGAGACCTCTACCAACTATGAACTCGGTTTAAATTTCCAACCGAACGATCGACTTAACTTGACTGCTACGGCATTCTTTAACCAAATTGAAGACAAAATTATGTCTTCAACTTATCAATGCCCAGCTTCACCAGAATGTTCAAGTTTGGCGTCTAGCGTGACAGAATATAGCAAAAGTTCAAATGCAGATGAAGCTGAAACTCAAGGCTTAGAACTTAGTCTTCATTACTCCATCCTGCCAGAATGGGATATCAAGACCGCCTATACATTTATGGAAACCGAAATTACGAAAGGTGAAAAAAAGGGTCAATATTTTAGTAATGTACCGAAACATGCATTAAATACAACATCTACATGGCACATTAATCCTGCCCTAGATATCTGGTTACAGCATGAATATCGCTCGAGCAAAGACCGTTTCCAATCTAATCCAACAGCACCAGCAGCAGGCCTTGGTTCAAGTGATTATGAAGAGTCTTTGATTTTTGGTGATAAGTTTAGTGGTTATAACCTCTTTAACTTAGGTGCAAGCTATAGCTACTCTGATGCATTACGTTTTAATTTTGCTGTAAACAACCTCTTAGACAAAGACTTCACCGAAGGTAGCACCACGTATTCTTATATTAATAACGATGGCGAAACTGTATCTGCCACTGGTTATAAATATCTTGATGTAGGTTCTTCTATCTCTGGTACTTATTTATCAGGCCGTAACTATTGGTTGTCTGTTTCATATGATTTCTAATCATATCTAGTCAATAAAAAAACCTGCTGCGGCAGGTTTTTTATGTTTTGAAAATTCTTATGAAATCCCTACTTCATGTACATAAAAAATCCCCATCAAAGAGACTTTAAGCACTTATTTCTCCGATATTTATTAAATTCATTAGCTTAGATATATTTTGTTATACTATTACATTTACATTTCCAAGTTTAGCCCAGCTAAACATTGCCAAAACCAATAACAAAAACAAACATTAAACAAATAAGAATAATTATTATTCGCACATCATAAATTACACGATTCAAGTATTCCATGTCATTCATCAAGTCACGTAAGAAAATCGTTTCTTCTGCGATCGCTTCTTCCCTCTCCATGATCGCAGTGAACGCTGTTGCTGAAGAAAAAGTTGTTCAACTTGAAACTATTCATCAAGAAATTACTGCTGAAAAACAACAAAGCTTAAAAGTAGATAATTCTGCCAATAAAAAATTTGTTGCACCTTTATTAGATACCCCGAAATCAGTATCTGTCATTTCTAAACAAATGATTGAGGATACTCAAGTTACTACTCTTGCTGACGCTTTACGTACTGTACCAGGTATTACCCTTGGTGCCGGTGAAGGTGGCAACCCGAATGGTGATCGTCCATTTATCCGTGGTTATAACTCTGAAAGCTCAATGTATGTAGATGGAATTCGTAGTGCAACTTCGCAAAATCGTGAAATGTTTGCTGTAGAACAGGTTGAAGTCACCAAAGGTTCGGCTTCTGCTATGGGCGGTGCAGGGACCACTGGTGGTAGCATTAACATGATTTCTAAAGTTGCCAAAGCAGGGGATTCTTTAGAAGGTTCTGTTGCTGGAGGCACTGACAGCTACGCACGTATTACCTTAGATGGTAATAAAGATTTTGGTAATGGTGTTGCAGCACGTGTGGCGGTGATGGGTCATCATAATGAAAAAGCCGGTCAAAAAGACGGTACTGAATATAAACGTGCAGGTATTGCGCCAAGTATTACTTTTGGCCTGGATACCCCTACCCGTGCAACCTTAAGTTATTACTACTTAAAAACTGATGACACGCCAGATTCAGGTGTACCTTATAACAATCCATTTGGTGCCCCAGCTGCTGGTTCGACAGACAATAGACCTTTAAATGGCAATGGTAAACCAATTAATGTTAAACAAGGCGTTTACTATGGTTGGGAAGATCGCGACTTCCAAAAACAGGAAAATCAAATCGGTACGATCAAACTTGAACATGATTTAACCGACAATCTGACAATTTCCAATACTGCTAGCTACAGTAAATCTAAAAATGATTACCTGTGGACCAATCCTGATGACTCAAAAGGTAATATTTATCTAAATAATAGTGTTTTTGCACGTGCAAATTCACGTGTAGCTGATACAGATACTTTTACGGATCAATTAGCACTTACAGGTAAATTCAATACTGGCTCACTACAACATAGCTTTAACTTGGGTGCCGAATATTCTGACCAAGAAAATGACCGTACTCAGTACATTATCAATGGCTTAAATACTACTGGTAGTGCCTATCAAACATGCCCTGATAGTGCACCAGCTGGTTGGTGTACTCCAGTTCAAAATCCCAACCGAGGCCCATGGACTGGCACAATTAGTACAGAGGGCGCTGATCAATACAACACAAGAACCAAATCTACCTCGATCTATTTCTTAGACAGTATTGAATTTAATCCTCAATGGATTTTGGATCTAGGTCTTCGTTGGGATAAATTTGATACAGAGCAAACCATGACTTATGGCGCGAATAACGCTGCAACAAAGCCAACAACCGTAGATGGTGTTGTCATTCCTCCTAAGAAGAATGTTGGTGACCAAGACACGGTAACAAGCGATACCGACTTTTTCACCTACCAAGCAGGGGTAACTTTCAAACCTGTTGAAAATGGTTCAATCTATGCAAGCTATGCAACTTCAGCTAACCCAGTTGGTGTTGATGCAGGTGATGGCTCTGAAGGTATCGGAGAGGCTTACAGTAACCTTGACCCAGAAGAAAGCCGTACTTTTGAAGTGGGTACAAAATGGGATTTATTCGATGATCGCTTGAATTTAACCGCTGCGATTTTCCGTACTGAAAAACAGAATGCCCGTATCCAGCTTGATTCAACCACCTATGCAAATATCGGCGAAAGTAAAGTAGACGGTTTTGAACTTGGTTTGAACGGTAACATCACGGATAAATGGGCAGCTTCTCTAGGTTACACCTACTTAGATAGTGAACAAACAGATCCAGGTCCATCTTGTACACGTGCTGGTGTGTGCACCTACCCGAATGCTGCAAAAGGCAAACGCTTACCAAATGTTCCTGAAAACAGTGCAACTCTTTGGACGACTTATGACCTAACCCCTGCTTTCACAGTTGGTGCGGGTGCAGTTGCCATGGATAAAGTTTACGGTAATGCCGACAACACTAGATACGTTCCAGGTTATGTTCGCTACGATGCAATGGCGCGTTATAACGTGAATCAAAATGTTGACCTGCAGTTAAATGTAAATAACTTATCTGATGAACGTTATTTCACTAAAGCTTATGCATCTCACTATGCAACTGAAGCAGAAGGCCGTAACGCCGTTCTTTCTCTGAACTTTAAATACTAAGTTTTAGCTTCTTCCCTCATCAAAAAATAGCCTCATTCGTGAGGCTATCTTTATTTCTGTCCTATATATCAAGGACTACTTGAACATACTGTTTTTAACACCTGTTAGTTATCTTATTTAAGTCATGGCTTAAAACCTCAAGAAAATATAGACCTTACCTTTTTTCTATAGAAATCCTGAATCAAATTCTAAAATTTAAACAGTAATTCCATGCACAAAGTTATAACAATGACTAAATTCAATATTGTTAATGATAATTATTATCACTACAATTCGCAAAATTGTTAAAGGCTATAACAATAACTCCATAATTGCTGCTATTTGATGAACTCGAGCATATCAAGGTGGTAAGGGAAATATTATTCAATTCAGGAATTCTGTCACATGGCGCATATCAAAAGCCGAAAACATCATTACAAGACTTCATTGGTCGCACTTGCTGCAACTTTGCCACTGATCACTCATGCAGATAACATCACCAATGAAGGCGTTATTCAGCTTCCAGAAATTACAGTTAAGAATAAAACTGCAAATGAATATAAAGTGGATCAATTAAGTTCTGCTAAATCTAACCAAGCTTTAGTAGATACGCCTCAAACTGTTTCAATTATCAACAAGAACTTATTAAAAGAACAAGGTGCGACTACTTTGGTTGAAGCCTTACGCAATACGCCAGGAATTACCTTGCAGCTCGGTGAGAATGGGAATACCAGTGCTGGCGATGCCTTCCAGATGCGCGGCTTTTCAACTCAAAGCTCCACCTATCTGGATGGTATTCGTGACCTCGGTGCTGTGAGTCGTGATGTATTTAACCTGGAACAGGTAGAAGTCGTAAAAGGCCCTGCTGGTGCCGAAGGTGGGCGTGGTACGGCGTCTGGTTATGTGAATCTGGTCAGCAAATTGCCTCATTTAGAAAACAGTCGTGAAGTCTCTGCCACCTACAATACGGCTGAACATACGCGTCTTGCCACTGACATCAATCAGGCAATCAATGACAGCATTGCTGTCCGTTTAAATGCGATGGGTCAAGATGGCGGTGTAGAAGGCCGCGACTTTATTGAGAATCAAGGCTGGGCTGTTGCCCCTTCTATCGCCTTTGGTCTGGATAGTGATACTCGCCTGTATCTTTATTCCCAGCATATCCGCCAACGTAACATTCCGGATGGCGGTATTCCGACGATTGGCATGAAAGGATTTTGGAATGCAGACCCGCTGATCGCCAGCGCACCTAAAGTAGACCGTGAAAATTATTATGGTCACGCAGATGACCATGAAGATGTTGATGCTGACATGTATACAGCCAAAATCGAAAGTGACTGGGCTGAAAATCTGAAATTTACCAATATTACCCGTCTGGGCAATACCCATATGCAGCGTACTTTGACGGGGATTAATAGCCTTTCAAGAAATGACTCTACCAATCCTCAAGACTGGACAGTAAGCCGTTCACGCCAGGGTGTCGATCAGGAAAATAAAATTCTGGCCAATCAGAGCACAGTGAACTGGAATGTCAAAACCGGTTTAGTGGAGCATGATCTGGTCTCTGGTGTAGAACTATTAAAAGAGCAGCAACACTCCAGAACACTGGCTACACAAATGCCAGGGCAGCCTACTAACAGTACACCACCCGCGAATCTATACCATCCTGACCGTCACCAGAATCTGCCTGATCCTGTGTATACGGGCGCTTATTCAAATGGTGAAACCCAGACGGCGGCTGCTTATCTTTTTGATACGCTCAAGTTTGGTGAACGTTTTCAACTCAATGGTGGCGTCCGTGTCGATTATTACGATACCAATTACGATGCACTAGGTTACTCAACCGATAGTACGACACTAGCAGTAACTGAAACCAAAACAGATTTAAAAGCCCATGACACTTTATTCAGCTGGAAGCTCGGTGGTTTATATAAGCCAACTGCCTACAGCAGTGTCTATGCATCTTATGCCAAATCCCTGACACCGCCGGGTAGCAGTAACTTTAGCCTTTCAACCACAGGAATAAACAGCTCAGCCGCAGACCCTCAAGAAACTCATCATTATGAAATTGGCACCAAATGGGATCTACTAGAGGGTGATCTGGCTTTAAATGCTGCTGCATACTACACCGAAAATGAAAACCAGTTTACCCAAGATCCGATTACCCGCGAGTCTGTTCAGGAAGGTAAAACTACAGTTAGAGGAATCGAATTGGGTGCTGTCGGTAAAATTACCGATGCCTGGAATATTTCAGCAGGTGTAGCCCATATGAAAACCGAGCAAAAAGACCAGTTCAGTGTCAACTCCAACACGGGTGTAGTGACCCAGACCAATAGTGTACGCTGGTCACCTGAATGGACCGCTTCACTGTGGACGACCTATAACATTGCCGGTTTAAAACTGGGCTTGGGGGCACGTTATGTGGATGAGCAAAAACGTGTGATCACCGACAGTACTGCTGCAGCGAATATGCCAAGTATTCCAAGCTATGTGGTGTTTGATGCTATGGCCGGTTATACCTTTAATGACCAGACTTCCTTAAACCTGAATGTTTATAATCTGGCAGATAAAGAGTACATCAGCACGCTGAATAATGGAGGTGGTCGTGTGATCTTGGGTCAACCACGTTCAGCAGCTTTAACCTTGAACTATAAATTTTAATTTAGCTTTTATCTCTATCTATCAATATCGTGTATTCTCTTGAATGCACGATATTTTCAATTGCAGGAATGCTTTTAAAATGATGTTACATATCCCGGCAGTATTAAGCAAAGCACAAGTTGCCGAACTGAGACAGCAATTAGATCGTTCAGAACACTGGATGAATGGGCAACTCAGTGCCGGGAGTCAGGCACAGAAAATCAAAAAGAACCTACAACTGGATTCTTCTTCTGTCCTGTATCAGCAGATTAGCCCTATCATTTTACAGGCACTTAAAAGTCATCATTTAATTACCTCTGCTGCCCTGCCGAAACATATCCTGCCGCCCCTGTTTAACTGCTATCAGGATTCTGGCACCTATGGCAATCATGTCGATAATGCCATTCATTACTCTCCTCTACTCGGACAGGCCATTCGTACCGATGTGTCACTGACTTTATTCTTATCTGAAATCGATGAATATGAAGGTGGCGAGCTGGTCGTTGAAGACCAGTATGGTTGCCATGAAGTGAAACTGGATGCTGGTGATGTGATTGTTTATCCATCGACCAGCCTGCATCGGGTTGAACCTGTGACTCAAGGCAAACGTATTGCGGCTGTGACCTGGATTCAAAGTATGGTTCGCGAAGATGCCAAACGCAGCATGCTGTTTGATCTGGATATGACCATTATCAAACTGCGTCAGCAAATTGGCGATACGCAAGAAGTCTTGCAGCTGACCCATCATTATCACAACCTGGTTCGTCAATGGGGTGACTTATAATGTCGCAGGACCCAATCGCACCACTGACCCAGATTCCCGCCTACTTACAAACCATTGCCGACTATGAAATGGAGGCAAAAAAACATCTGTCCAATATGGTCTGGGATTATCTGCAAGGTGGTTCTATGGATGAAGTCAGTGTCCGGGATAATCTACAGCAGTTTCAGGATATTCAGTTATTACCTCGAATGTTGAAAGACCTAAGTCAAGGCAGTACTGAAATTGAAATTTTTGGACAGAAATTTCCGCATCCGATTTTCCTGGCACCGATTGGACACCAGCAACAATTTCATCCTGAGGCTGAAACAGCTTCAGCGCTTGCTGCAGAAGTCATGGGCAGCAATATCATTCTCAGCACTTTTACTAATACCGATATGCGGGCACTCAAGCAGGATAATCCTCGCAAATGGTTCCAGCTTTACTGGCAAGGTGATCGGGAAAAATCTTTGGCTTTGGTGAAAATGGCTGAAGCACACCATTATACGGCGCTGGTAATTACCGTGGATTCACCACATACCGGCATCCGTGATCGTGAACGTCGTGCTTTTTTCCATTTACCGAAAGACATGCAGCACCCGCATACACCAGCACATATTCCCCTGCCAGAATTAAAAGAAGGTGATCATCCGGTCTTTCATGGGCTGATGAAAATTGCTCCGACCTGGGAAGATATTGCCTGGATGGTAAAGCAGACCTATTTACCGGTCATTCTAAAAGGCATCGTGCATCCTCAGGATGCCCAGCTGGCGATTCAGCATGGGGTAAAAGGCCTGATCATTTCCAATCATGGCGGCCGGGTACTAGATACCTGTATTTCTCCACTGATTGCCCTACAACTGATTAAAAAGGTGGTGCCAGCAGATTTTCCTCTACTCTATGACGGTGGCATCCGTCGTGGATCTGATGTATTCAAGGCGATTGCCTTAGGTGCTTCTGCGGTGCTGATTGGCCGTCCTTATATTTATGGACTGGCGACTGCCGGAGCTTTAGGCGTAGCACATGTGATTAAAATCCTCAAAGAAGAATTTGAAATCACCATGGCGCTAATGGGAACAGCCACAGTAGCTGAAATTCAGCCGGGCTGTGTGTTGAATAGAATTGAATAATGATATTTATTTGAAAATAAAGATGAAGTTTCAAGAAGTCGGAAGTGCTATGTTCTACTTCTTGAACTATTATTTAAGACAATCCTAAATATTTTATATCTCGATAATTATTATCAATTAAAACTAAACTAGACCTATATTTTATCAATTTATAACAAAAACATAGAGTTAATCCTCCACCCTCTAACCCTTTCATCTATTTTTAAAATTGATTAAATTTTATTCATCGCCAATATCAATTCAGAAAGGATAGCAACGATAACAATAATAATTATTATTTGCGAATCCAAACTTAAAAATAAAAAAGAACTATGATGAGCCAGATAAAATCTCGTAAAAAAATCGTTTCTTCAGCAATCATTTCTTCCCTTTCTCTTGCATCCGCACATGCAATTGCCCAAGAAAACGTGGTGCAGCTTGAAACCATCCGTCAGGAAGTGCAAATGGAATCTGTGCCAGGTTTAAAAATCGATCAGTCGGCAAATAGCAAATTTGTTGCCCCTCTCCTGGATACCCCGAAATCTGTGGTTGTGATCCCTCAGCAACTGATTGAAGATACCCAGGTTACGACCTTGGCAGATGCTTTGCGTACTGTGCCGGGGATTACCCTAGGCGCGGGAGAAGGTGGTAATCCAAATGGGGACCGGCCTTTTATTCGGGGTTATAACTCGGAAAGTTCGATGTATGTGGATGGTGTACGGAATTCGACTTCACAAAACCGGGAAATGTTTGCCGTTGAGCAGGTTGAAGTCACCAAAGGTTCTGCCTCTGCCATGGGCGGCGCTGGCACCACTGGCGGCAGTATTAACCTGATTTCAAAAGTGGCGAAACAGGGAGATGCGCTGGAAGGCTCCATTGCAGGTGGCACAGACATGTATGCACGTATCACTTTAGACGCTAACAAGGACTTTGATAATGGTATGGCGGCTCGTATAGCTGTCATGGGTCATCAAAATGAAAAAGCGGGACAGCATGACGGTACAAAATACCAACGCGCCGGTATTGCACCCAGCTTCAGTTTTGGTCTGGATAGTGCAACACGTGGCACTTTGAGTTATTACTATCTAAAAACAGATGATATTCCAGACTCAGGCATTCCCTATAACAATCCGTTTGGGGCACCTACTGGAAATAACCCTGATAACCGGCCATTAAATGGCAATGGTAAACCGATTAACGTCAAACAAGGGCAGTATTATGGCTGGAAAGATCGTGATTTCCAGAAACAGGAAAACCAGATTGGCACCCTCAAGCTGGAACATGATCTAAATGACAATTTAACCCTCAGCAATACGGCGGTATTTAACCGTTCTAAAAATGACTACCTCTGGACCAATCCTGACGATTCACGCGGAAACTTCATTTTAAATGGCAATGTCTGGGCGCGGGCCAATTCACGTATCGCAGATACCGATACCTTTACTGATTTACTGGCTTTAACCGGTAAATTCAACACCGGTATCATCCAGCATAGCTTTAATCTGGGTGCAGAATATTCGGATCAGGATACTGAGCGTACTCAATATATTATTAACGGTCTGAATGCGACTGGCAGTTCCTATGCAGCCTGTGGCACTCCTGCCAATATTATCTTAGGTTGGTGTACCTCTGTAGACAATCCAAATCGGAGTACCTGGACGGGAACGATTAGTACGGATGGTGCAGACAGTTATCATATTGAGACCAAATCCCAATCGATCTACTTCCTGGACAGCATTGAACTGCATCCACAATGGATTGTGGATCTGGGAGTGCGCTGGGATGACTATAAGACCCAGCAAACATTGACCTATGGACGATTCAATAATGCGGTGACAGGTGCTAACAATACGCCTATTACAGCCGTTCCAGGTGATCAGCTCACCCTCGAAAATGAAGAAGACTTTTTTAATTATCAGGCGGGTCTGGTCTTTAAGCCAAGAGAAAATGGCAGTATTTATATCAGCTATGCCACTTCCTCGAATCCGGTCGGTATCGATGGTGGTGATGGCTCTGAAAGTATTAGCGCAGCTATTGAAAATCTAAAAGCTGAAAAAGTCCGCACCATGGAACTGGGAACTAAATGGGATCTTCTGGAAGATAAACTGAATCTGACGGCAGCTATTTTCCGTACTGAAAAAACCAATACCCGCTCCACCGATGCTGATGGCAGTACCCGTAATATCGGTGAGACCCGTGTCGATGGGATTGAGCTGGGTATCAATGGAAATATTACTGAGAAATGGGCAATTTCCGCAGGCTATACCTATTTGGATAGTGAACTGATTGATGGTGGCTTTGAAAATATTGGAACCACGGCCGAACCGGTTTATGTTCCAAGCACAAACAATGGCAATCAGGTTCAGAACGTAGCAGAAAACAGTGCAACCTTGTGGACAACCTATCAGGTCATGCCCCAACTAACATTGGGTACCGGTGCTGTGGCAATGGATAAAGTTTATGGCAATGCCGCCAATACCAAATTTGTTCCCGGTTATGTGCGTTACGATGCCATGGCACGTTATCAGGTGAACCCCAATGTGGATCTACAGCTAAATATCAATAACCTGTCCGATACACGTTATTTTACCAAAGCCTATTCTTCCCACTATGCTACAGAAGCAGAAGGCATCAGTGCCGTTTTAGGCCTGCATTTTAAATACTGATCTGAGCAATCTTCATGATATTAAGGGCTAGTCTGGATTCATCAAACTAGCCTTTATTTTTTGATATGAAAGATTTCATGTATGCATTGCTTAAGAACTTCCAACAAAGCTATTATATAAAGAAATATTTTAGCCTTATCGCTTAATTACAGGAAAATCCAACAAAATTAAAATAGATTATAGAAATATTTTTCCAATTAATAACTTTATAAGAAAATCTTTTTTAAGATACGACTAAAATCCATAGAAAAAGCAAAAACTTTTCACGTTTTCTGGACTAAAATTTAATTATAGGTTCACCATGCAGGTGTCTGGTTGATCCTGATGATCAAAACTTAAAAAAGACAGGATTGATCTAATTTACCCTCACCTGCCTGTAAACGAATATATAGACAAAATCTATGCTGTAGACCGAGCAACTGCTACACCAAGCAAGTATGCCAGGCTACCTAAGGAGCTCTCTCATGATGTTGGCTGATCCAAGTAAAAAATACCGTCGCATGTATCAACGTGTGGACTTACCAGACCGTCAATGGCCGAATAATGAAATTACTAAAGCGCCAATCTGGATGAGTACTGACCTGCGTGATGGTAACCAGGCGATCTTCGAGCCAATGAACATTGAGCAGAAGTTCAAAATGTTCCAGATGTTGGTAAAAATCGGTTTCAAACATATTGAAATCGGCTTCCCGTCTGCCTCTCAAATTGATTTCGACTTCACTCGTAAATTGATTGAAGAAGGTCATATTCCGGATGACGTTTACATTGAAGTATTGGTTCAGGCACGTGATCATTTGATTGCACGTACCTTCGAATCTTTACAAGGTGCGAAACGCGCAATTGTGCATATCTATAACTCGAACTCACCGACCTTCCGTCAAAAAGTGTTAAATGTGGATGTTGAAGGTGCGAAACAGTTAGCGATCAATGCAGCGCAAAAAGTAAAAGAATATGCAGCGAAACAGCCTGAAACTGAATTTATCTTCCAGTACAGTCCTGAATGTTTCTCTGCAACTGAATTGGAAGTGGCGAAAGACGTTTGCGACGCTGTGACTGAAATCTGGGAAGCATCTCCAGAAAACAAAGTGATCTTGAACTTGCCAGCCACTGTCGAAGTCTCTACACCAAATGTGTATGCCGACCAAGTGGAATGGATACACCGTAACATCGAGCGTCGTGACGGCGTGATCATTTCAGTTCACTGTCATAATGACCGTGGCTGTGGGATCGCAGCATCTGAATTGGCAATTATGGCCGGTGCTGACCGTGTCGAAGGTTGTGTATTCGGTAATGGTGAGCGTACCGGTAACGTGGACGTGGCAGCGATTGCCTTGAACATGTATACCCAAGGCGTAGCACCAAACTTGGATTTCTCGAACATCAACGAAATCATTGCGACTGTTGAAGAATGTACTGGCTTGCCAGTCCATCCACGTCATCCATATGCGGGCGACTTGGTCTTCACTGCATTCTCTGGTTCACACCAGGATGCGATCAAAAAAGGTTTTGAATTCCAGAAAAACGAAGAAATCTGGGATATGCCGTACTTGCCGATCGATCCAAAAGACTTGGGCCGTGACTATGACGCTGTAATTCGCGTGAACTCACAGTCTGGTAAAGGCGGTATCGCATACTTGTTAGAATCGAACTACAACGTGACCTTGCCACGTCGTTTACAGATCGAATTCTCGCAAATCGTGCAGCAAAAAACTGATGAAGATGGTACTGAGATTTCAGCACAAGCGATCTGGAGCTTGTTCAAAGAAACTTATGTAGCTGCGAAAGATGCTCATTATTCTGCGAAAAACTACAAATTGTCAGATGAAAATGGCAATCAGGTGATTGAGCTGGATATTGAAGTAAACGGTGAAACTCAGCACTTACGTGGTGAAGGTAACGGTCCGATCTCTGCGATCTTGGATGCCTTACAATTACCAATCGATGTCTTGAACTATGAAGAACGTAGCATCAGTTCTGGTGCCCATGCTAAAGCCTTGGCATTGGTAGAACTGCAAGTGAAAGGTACTGGTAAATCCGCCTTTGGTGCTGGTGTGCATGACAACATTGTGACCTCTTCAATTGAAGCGATTATCGCATGTACCAACCGTCTAATTGACCAAGGTGTGTTAAGCACTGAACAGGTGATTGCTGCTGCCGTCTAGACACGGTATTAGAATTAGCGATAATTCATAGCACTAAAAAGACTTTAGAAGGATACCTGCAAATGGTATCCTTTTATTTATTCATACTAAAGATTTAAGGCGAATCATTCCCGTGTCTTTTCCAGCTGACTCAGTGGGCCTTGTTGTCCCACAAAAGTTCCAATTCGAACAGCCGTTAGAGCTTGAATGCGGTCGCATCCTCCCCCGTTTTGAACTGATGGTTGAAACTTATGGCGAACTCAATGCCGATAAGTCCAATGCCATTCTGATTTGTCATGCCCTTTCCGGTCATCATCATGCTGCTGGCTATCATCATGAAGATGATAAAAAACCAGGCTGGTGGGATGCCTGTATTGGTCCAAACAAGGCAATTGATACCAATAAATTTTTTGTGGTTGCCCTGAATAATATTGGTGGCTGTAATGGTTCAACAGGTCCAACTTCTCCGAACCCTGAAAATGACAACCGCCCTTATGGTCCTGATTTTCCTCTAGTGACTGTACGTGACTGGGTGAAAACCCAAGCCATGCTGTCTGACCGTCTCGGTATTGATGTGTGGTATTCCGTCATCGGTGGTTCATTAGGTGGTATGCAGGCATTACAATGGTCAGTAGATTATCCAGATCGTCTGCAAAAATGTGTGATTATTGCCAGCGCACCTAAATTATCTGCACAGAACATTGCCTTTAATGAAGTCGCACGTCAGTCAATTCTGTCAGATCCGGATTTCCATAATGGCCGTTATCTGGAACATGACAGCTATCCAAAACGTGGTCTGATTCTGGCACGTATGGTCGGTCATATCACCTACCTGTCTGAAGAGGCCATGAAGCAGAAATTTGGTCGTGATTTAAAATCCGGTAAATTTATGTATGGTTTCGATGTGGAGTTCCAGGTCGAAAGCTATTTGCGCTATCAAGGTGAACAATTTAGCCGGAACTTTGATGCCAATACTTACCTGATTATGACCAAGGCGCTGGATTACTTTGATCCTTCACGTGAATACCAACAATCATTGGTAAAGGCAATGGCCCAAACCAAATGTAAATTCCTGGTGGTCTCTTTTACAACTGACTGGCGGTTCTCACCTTCACGTTCTGTTGAAATCGTAGACGCCTTAATTACCAATAATAAGCCTGTCAGCTATCTGGATATTGATGCTGAGCAAGGCCATGACTCCTTCCTGTTCCCAATTCCACTGTATGTGAAGTCATTGCGTGCCTTCCTGGGTGGTGAAGAACTGTTAAAATCAACCCCGAAGGAGACGGTGTAATGCGTATTGATCAACAACTGGCAGAACGTTGGATTAAACCGGGTTCACGCGTCCTTGACCTGGGCTGTGGTGACGGTGAATTACTGGCTCATATGAGCAAAAAGCACAATATTCGTGCATACGGATTAGAAATTGATCAGGAAAAGATTGCAATTGCAGTCAGTCGTGGGTTAAATATCATCCAGCAAGACTTAAATCTGGGATTAAGTCGTTTTGCAGACCAGTCTTTTGACTATGTTGTCATGGCACAGGCTTTGCAAGCTGTAGATGCACCGGACGTTTTATTGCGTGATATGGTGCGAGTGGGTAAACAGGCGATTATTACTTTCCCGAACTTTGCGCACTGGAAGACTCGTTCTTTCCTGGCACTAAAAGGGAAAATGCCTGTTTCGGAAGCTTTACCCTATATGTGGTATAACACACCGAACATCCACTTATGTACTTTCCGTGACTTTGAAGCACTTTGCGCGGAAAATAACATCAAAATTATTAACCGACTCGCTGTAAATGGGAATCAACAAGGCAGCATGCTCAGCAAGCACCTCCCTAATTTGTTTGGTGAAGTCGCAATTTATCGAGTGAGCGCTCTATGAAAAAATTATTACTAAGTACGACGCTACTGGCTGGACTTTTTAGCTTTCAGGCCCATGCAGACTATGTTGCTCCAACACCTTCTGTCGCAAGTCAGGCCGCACAATATTCCATCATGGACATTAATAGCCTGATTAAGGCAGCCAAGGCAGGCCAGCCAGGTGCACAATTCTATCTAGCGACAAAATACCAATATGGCAAAGACATTCAGAAAGATGAACGTCAGGCTTTTGCCTGGTATAAAGCAGCAGCCGATCAAGGTCTGGCAGTTGCTCAATTGAATGTAGGCCGTATGCTGGCAGATGGTATTGGCACCAAGAAAGATGAAACACTGGCTCGCCAGTACTTTGAAAAAGCGGCCAGCCGTGGTGATAATCGTGCCAGCTTTAATCTGGCGATGATGGAAGAGAAGAAAAAAAACTATATGGGTGCTTACCAGTGGTATGAACTCTCTACCCGTGACGGCATGCTGGATAATAAAGTGATTACTTTATCTGAAGGCAAGAAAACTGCATTGGCAGCCAACTTGACCCAGGAACAGATCCGTCAGGCACGTGATCGTGCTGACAGATGGATTCAGGCACAATAAGCTGAATGGTATAAATAGCACCTTCGGGTGCTTTTTTATTGCCGCAAATTCTTCATCCATTGCTAAAATAGCGCCCATTCTTTATCTAATAATGAGTTTTAACATGGCTGCAACTGACTGGTTATCCCAAGGCACACTGGTACTAGCAAGTAATAATAAAGGCAAGATTGCAGAATTTGAAAAGATGTTTGCAGAACTCAAACTTCCAGTTGAAGTTATTCCTCAAGGTAAGCTGAATATTGAAGACGCAATTGAAGATGGTTTGAGCTTTGTTGAAAATGCCATTATCAAAGCACGTCATGCCTCACGTATTTCTGGCAAACCTGCGATTGCTGATGATTCAGGGATTTGTGTACCAGTTCTGGGCGGTGCACCTGGAATTTACTCTGCACGTTATGCGGGTGAACATGGTGATGATGCAGCGAACAATGAAAAATTACTGGCTGACCTGAAACCACTGCGTAAAGACGGTGAACCGATTGAAGGCATGTTTGTGTGTGTACTGACCTTAGTTCAACATGCCGAAGACCCATTACCACAAATCTTCCAGGGCATCTGGAAAGGTGAGATCTTGGAAGCAGCCCGTGGTGAAAATGGTTTTGGCTATGATCCGCTGTTCTGGTTACCTGAACTGGGTATTGCGAGTGCGGAAATGAGCAAGGAAGAGAAAAATAAAATTAGTCACCGTGGTCAGGCAATGCAACTATTTAAAGCGAGTCTGGAAAAGTAAGTTTCATCTCTTATTGCTCCCTCTCCCGTTGGGAGAGGGCTGGGGCGAGGGATTTAAAATGCATCTTATTCTCTCTCGGGGAAAAGGACTTTTCTGATATTTTTATAAACCCGGCACCAACGCATGCACCACCACTCCATATACGCCGATCAAGATCGCACTGGCAATCGTTCCTGAAGCAATATATTTCGCTGAATAACCTGTGCCTTGATAATGGGTTTCTAGTGCCACAATATTGGCTGCTGGTGGAAGCAGGAAGTACATCATTAAAACAGCATAAGTTAGTATTTGATGCGGAATTGGCAATAAGAAATAAGCACCTGCTGCCAGTCCTAAAGACAGAATAAAGCGACCACTAATCAAGATTAAACTACGGGTCAAATCACTCAGCTGAATCCGGACATGACGGAGCCACATGCCTAGAATACACATGCCAGCAAAGGTCACCAGAAACTTGTTCGCGGCATAACCCCACTGAATCACTGGATGCGATTCATAAGCACTAAAATCCCAAAATGATAAAACTGCTGCAACCGTCAGTGCAATCACCGGTGGAGACTTCAGCATATTTTTAATAATGAATTGCGGTGTCTGCTTTTCAGCACTCACTGCTACAACTGCACTGACATTTCCAAATAAAGAACCGCCGATATATAAGGCAACAATGGTATTTAAAGCATCAGGACCAAATAACGCCAAGGCAAAAGGAAATCCCAGCCAGACACCATTCAAATAACTAAAACATAATGCACGTAATTTATCTTTGGAGAAAAAATAGAACAGGCCGAACAGAAACAGCGAGCTAAAGATACTAAAGCCAATCAGCCACAAGCTACCCTGCTTATAGAACACCATGTTGTAAATTATAATCAACGGGATCAGCAGACGAGCCAGTAAAGCGGCCATAAATGGACGAACCGGCTTTAAATAATGGATGCCCCAGAATCCAATCAGAAATGAAATAAGTGGTAGGAGCAGTGCCATAAAAAAGATAAAGTCAGGAGTAGTAGACAGGCTTCATCCTAGCACATCTATATACTCAGAAGAGTGTTGTTTAAACTGATATCTTTATAAACATCATCGCCAATACTGTTATTTAGCTAATAATCGGAATAACTTGTTCAACGATCTGTCCTGCTGTTTCACCCTGCTGGGATTTTTCCAGCCACTGCCACTCATCGGTTTTCATTCGCAGGAAATTGGAACAGCGCGTGCCATAAGCCGGACTTTGAATAAAGGTTGAAGACAACAACTGTTCCAGTTCATGTGAAATCCCGGTCTTCGGCAACAACTCCGGAATGATCTTGCGTTCATCTTCCAGAATATCCCACACCGCATGAGACAGATCAGCTTCCGAAATTTCTTGCTGTTGCAGCATCGGTAAAAATTCCTGGGTAAAACGCTTGCGTAAGTGACGGGTCTTTTCCCAATGTTCCGTGAGCAAGCCATTTGAGACTACATATACCCCATGTGCCAGTACTTGTGGTGCCTCGCCACGGTTACTCATATAGACGGCTTGATCACAATCACCGACAAACAGGTTAAAGCCTGCATAGTCACATTGCTTTTTTTCCAGTTCTTGGGCAAACCGAATTGGGGTTAATTCAGATTCCAGAAAATCCTGAAGAATATGACCGCGTGAAGTCGGATAAGACTTTTGGTCCTGCCCATCTCTAAAATTGGTCATCACCGCCCAGCGGCCCGTAGCAGTTACTCCCATCCAGGTACCACCAGACTGCAAATCCTGACCTGCAATAATTGGGCTATTTTGCCAGGCATGCAGGGCGGCTGTCGGACGCTGATAAAACTCATCCCGGTTTGAAATCAGACAAAGTGGCGTGTCATCCAGTACACGCCAGGCCAAGGCAACGATACACATAATTGATGCTCTAGATCTTTACACATTGAATGTACAACATTTTTCCCAAGTTTAGGCTAAAATCAGGACAAAACAGAAAGACAAAGGAAGATGCATGCTCAACTATCCCAATATTGATCCTGTAGCGATTTCGCTCGGGCCATTGCAGGTCCACTGGTATGGACTGATGTACCTGATGGCATTTTTATTTGCCTGGGGACTGGCGACGTATCGCGCTAAACAACGCGGCTGGACATCAGATATGGTCTCGGATTTAATCTTCTTCGGGGCGCTTGGGGTGATTATCGGTGGCCGTGTTGGTTATGTATTTTTCTACGGTTTTTCCCAGTTTCTGGCAGACCCATTGTGGCTGTTCCAGATCTGGACAGGTGGCATGAGCTTCCATGGCGGTTTCCTCGGTGTAATCCTGGCGATGCTACTCTGGTGTAAAAAATACAACATGACCTGGTTCCAGACTCTGGACTTTATCGCGCCGTGTGTACCGACCGGTCTGATGTTTGGCCGTATTGGTAATTTCATCGGCGGGGAACTGTATGGTCGTCAGGTGACTGACCCAAACTTTGCTTTTGGCATGATTTTCCCAAGCGATCCACTCCAACTGGTTCGTCATCCATCACAACTGTATCAGGCACTTTGTGAAGGTCTGATTCTGTTTATTGTACTATGGTGGTTCAGCTCTAAACCTCGCCCACGTATGGCAGTTTCTGCGCTGTTCCTGATTGGTTACGGTCTGGCACGTTTTATCGTCGAATTTTTCCGTGAACCGGACAATGGTCAATTGTTTATTAGCTGGATGAGTAAGGGGCAATTCCTCAGCTTGCCAATGATTCTGATTGGCCTATGGATGATGTGGTATGCCTACCAGAAAAAAATTTATGACTGGGGGCCACAGAAAAACGTATAAGACATCCTGAACATATTGCGAGGCATCTGCCTCGCTTTTTTATATCTGAAATATGCTAAAGTGCAGATCAACTCTTTTGGATCTTCACGGTTGCCATGCTTGAATACTGGTTTAATCCGCAAATTTCTGTCATTAAAAAATTACTGATTTTTATCGTGATTGCCGTACTGACAGCAGTACTGTACTGGATAGAACCTTTACCGCTGGATGCGATTCTGATGTTCGCCGGTACTGGAATTATTTTCCTGATCTGCCGTTATTGCAAAATTCATTTTGCTGCAAAGAATCCGACAGGCTTGTTCTATCGCATACTGACCTGGATTCCAATTGCCCTATTATTGGCATTAGTCTTTATGAATATGAAGGATGGCGAGATCCTGGTTTCAGGTGGGCAGGGCATTGGCTTTATGGCGATTGCCATCTGCCTGTTTTCACCACTGTCTTTAATGCATAAAAACACGGACACTCCACCGCCTCATGCTTAATTACTGGTATTCCGAACGCTGCACACGCCAGATCAGGCTGATCATCTGTATCGCCACCTGTGCAGTGATTTATTACGCTTCTACCTTTGCAGAACTGAATACAATATTTGTCGGCATCAGTCTGGCAATTGGGATGCTGAGTCATGGCTTACGTACAGTCGCCTTGAAACTGCCTGAGCAGAATCCCTATCGGGAAGGTTTTACACGACTGTTTTTCTGCATTCCGCTGATTGCCCTGATCACCCTGTTTGGTTATCTGCCTGAACAGCACAAGATAGCTTTAGGCATTCAATGCATTGGCTTCAGCGCGGTTGGACTGTTTATCCTGTCTATTTACGGGAATCGTGCGAAACGCTTCGAAGATTGAACCATTTCGCAAATGCTACGTTTAACTTCTGGCTTAAAGGTGAGAATCCAGGCGGTAATAAGTGTATTTCACGTCAGAATTACGATAAACCGCATAACCTGACTGTCTGAAATCCGATACCCATGCAGAACCTGAGTATGCTGCAATATGCCCGTACTTATGCTTGGAAGTCCGGTCAATGATATAGATATCACCCTTTTTCGGACGGTCAAATGACAGGTTGATTTTACGGTAGCCCAATTTCTGTAAGGTACTGCCCCAGTCAGCTGCTGCTACAGGATGATTCACAATTTTTGCACCTGAAGATTGCAAGCCGATACGAATACTGCGCGCACATTTCTGTGTACTGGTACTACGGGTAATGCCTTGCAGATAACTGGTGAATTTTTCAATATTAAAACGCTGGCCATTCATCGCACTAAAAGTCTTGCGTGATTCAGAACTTGTATTACGAGCTGATTCAGAGCTGTTACGCTGAGGCTGACGTTTAGAATTTTGTCCCGACTGGGAACGAATTATGACGTTCGCTTGAACAGGAGCATGAACTTCACTCATATTCACTTGATGATCATAAATCATATTAAACCAAGTACTCCTCGCCCTTAAGCAGGCGTTCATATCTTTTGAAAGGCCCAAATACTAGCCCCATTAATGTTATTTTTCACGTTCAAAATGTAAATAAATTTATCAATATTTAACTAATTAAATGTAAGCCACTATTCCGCATAGAATTATTTAGCTCTATTAAGTTACAAAAATTTTTATTATTAAGTTTTATTGAATAATAAATTAATTAATCGATATACTTTTAAGCAATAAATTATAAAAAATGACTAGATTTCGACCTACTTAACATTTCTTATATATGCTCTACCCCTTCTCATCTCATTGAAAACAAACACAACATTTCACTGCATGATTACATCTTTTCTTTAGCAGCTTCATGTTTAGACTGATTGAGCGCAAAAAATGAACTGAAATAAAGCGGAGAAAATAATGAATCATGATATCCCTACCGTTTCAAATTTTGATCTCACCAAATATTTAGGCACCTGGTATGAAATTGCCCGTCTCCCAATGAAACATCAACCTGAAGACAGCACTGATATTTCAGCTGTTTATAGCCTGAATAAAAGTGGTAGCGTACGTGTTCAGAATCGTTGTCTGGATGGTGATGGTAAGCTGGATGAATCCATTGGTGAAGCAACAATTGTAGATGCGGCCAATGCCAAACTTGAGGTCAGTTTCCTGCCAGAAGGTTTACGCTGGGTGCCATTTACCAAGGGAGATTACTGGGTATTAAAGCTGGATGCTAGTTATCAAACGGCTTTGGTCGGTGAGCCAAGCATGAAGTATTTGTGGCTGTTGCATCGCACCCCAACCATTGATGAAGCGACTAAGCAGGAATATCTGGCTTATGCACAATCGCTCGGTTATGACTTGTCTGATCTGATTGATACAGTACATACCGGCAAGCCAACAGCTTAAAGCAGGCAATAAAAAAGCATCGATAATGGATGCCTTTTTTATTGCATTTTCTCTCTCCTCCAGTCACCTTCCCGGCGATGTGGAACTGCGAAAAAAAATGTTATGATGAGCGCAATTTTAAATTGCTTAGTTCAAAAAAAAGCAATTTTTCAACGGATTTTAAGAGAGACTTATGCGCCAATACCTTGACCTTTTACAACATATCCTCGACAACGGCGGCGATAAAGGCGACCGTACCGGCACTGGTACACGTTCGGTATTTGGTCATCAGATGCGCTTTGATCTTTCCAAGGGTTTCCCTTTACTGACCACCAAAAAAGTCCACTTCCGCTCTATTGTGATTGAGCTATTGTGGTTCCTCAAAGGCGATACCAACGTTCAATATTTGAAAGATAATAAAGTCAGTATTTGGGATGAATGGTCAACTGCAGAACAGACTGCACGTTTTGGCCGCGCAGAAGGTGAGCTTGGTCCTGTATACGGTCATCAGTGGCGTAACTTTGGTGCCACAAAAAATGAAGATGGCAGCTATAAAAATGATGGTTTTGATCAGATCAAATGGTTGGTGAATGAGATCAAAACTAATCCAAACTCACGTCGCCTGATTGTGTCTGGCTGGAACCCGAACGAAGCAGGTCAAGTGGCACTGCCACCTTGTCATACCCTGTTCCAGTTCTTTGTACATAATGGCAAGTTATCTTGCCAGCTGTATCAGCGTAGCGCTGACGTGTTTTTAGGTGTCCCGTTCAATATTGCCAGCTACGCCCTGCTCACTCATATGATCGCACAAGTCTGTGAGCTTGAGGTCGGTGATTTTGTCTGGACAGGTGGTGATACGCACCTGTATGCCAACCACTTTGAACAGGCCAAACTTCAGTTGAGTCGTGAGCCTTTAGGTCTATGTCAGTTAAAACTGAATCCTGAAATTAAAGATCTGTTCGATTTCAAATTTGAAGATATTGAAATTGTCGGTTATGAATCCCATCCGGGAATTAAAGCGCCTGTCGCGGTTTAATTTTTCTCAAACCCAAGAAAATCGAAATCCCACTTTGCTTAAAGTGGGATTTTGCATTTTAATAGGAACAATTTTTATTTGTTTTTGAGTGTGGGTATGGCATTTCAGGATTTAGAAGTCGTTCATGTCGTTGCAATGGATCAGCAGCGCTGTATTGGTAAGGACAATGACCTGCCTTGGCATATCTCAGCAGATCTAAAACATTTTAAGGAGATCACCCAGGGCGGTGTAATTGTAATGGGACGTAAGACCCTTGAATCCATGGGACGTGCCTTGCCTAAACGTATCAACTGGGTCATTACCCGTGATACAGACTGGTCTTTTGAAGGTACTAAAGTCGCACACACAATTGAGGATGCCTTGAACCAAGCTGTTGCAGATGTAAAAGCGTCAGAAAAACCGGAGTCTATTTATATTATTGGGGGTGGTGAAATCTTCAAACAGACAATGAGTATTGCTGACCGTCTGGAACTGACCCATGTCGAACTGGATGTACAAGGTCATGCCTTCTACCCGGAAATTCCTGCTGAATTCAAAAAAGTTTTTTCCGAACAACATATCGACGACAAAACCGGGATTGCTTTTGAGTTTGCAACTTATAGAAAATGAAGAATAATTTTTGATTAAAGATTCAATTATGCATACACAGGGAAATCCTGCACCTCACTGGCTATTCTGGTTACTGAATGCAGTATTTACCCTGTTTGTCATCACATCAAGTCTATGGCTGTGCCTTGCGATTTGGGTACAGCAACCCTTAGGCATGATTGGCAGCTCTGTGCTGATTGGTCTTTGGATTGTTTTAGCCTGTGCAGTTCTCGGCATTTATTTTAGCCGTCATCTGATTTCACGTGGTGTAGATACCCTTCTTTATATTCTGGCTTTTCTGTTTAGCCTGTTCTGGTATTTCAGTCTGGACGCTCGTCAGGACCGGGAGTGGAATCCTGAAGTTGCCCGTATTCTCAGTTATGAACAACAAGGCGATCAAGTCACCTTACATAATGTGCGTAATTTTGTCTGGCTGCCAAATGGGAAATATATTGAGCGCTGGGAAAGTCGCAGCATCAATTTAAATCAGATCACCGGGGTCAATGTCATCACCTCTTACTGGATGGGACCACATATTGCCCATACCCTGGTGAGTTTTGACTTTGCTGACCAGAAGCCACTGACCTTTTCGATAGAAATCCGTAAGGAAAAAAATGAAGATTTCTCTGCTATCGGCGGCTTCTTCCGCAAGTTTGAGCTGAGTCTGGTAGCAGCTGATGAACGGGATATTATCTACACCCGTAGCAACACCCGCGGTGAGCAGGTATATTTTTTTCCGGTTAATATGCCACAAGCACAAGCCAAGGCGCTTTTCAAAGAATATCTCAACAAGGTGGATGATCTGGCTCAACAGCCGAAGTGGTATAACACTCTAACCAGTAATTGCACTACCTTGGTGTTTGATATGGTTCAGGCTGTTTCCCAGAAACCATTACCAACAGATTATCGCCTGCTGGCGTCGGGTTATTTGCCAAATTATATGTATGACCTACAAGCATTGGATCAGGATTGGGACTTAAGCACCTGGTATGCTCGAGCGCATGTAAACCCACGTGTTAAAGAATTTGCTCAGGTCAGTAGTGAACAATATTCCGCTCTACTGCGGCAAGGGTTACCTGCGCCAAAAGCAGAATAGAACCTATCTTCCCGGGAACCCGAAGATACAAATTGTATTGGTATCATTCTATTTTTTCTGTTTATATACAGTGATGTATCAAAGAAAAAGAGTAAGCCCAATGTTAAAAAAAGTGACCGCAATTGCAATGTTCGTTTCAGCGCTGGCAATAACAGGCTGTCAAACCACCCCAGACCAGACCTCTTCCCAAGCGGTTGAAAATCTGCAGCAACTTCAGAACCGCACCTGGATTGTCACTCACATTGGCAGTACAGAAATCACCACTGCACCTACCACGCGTAATATTCCAAGCCTGCAATTTGATGCTGCCACTCAGCGTGTTAGCGGTGCCGATGGCTGTAACCGTATTATGGGCAGCTATATTGCAGGCAAAGACACTTTGAATCTTAGCCAGATGGCGGGTACAAAAATGGCTTGTCTGAACAATGACAATCTGGATCAGAAATTTAATGAAGCCCTGGCTAAAGTGACCCACTATCAGGTTTTTGGTAAAACACTGAAGCTGCTCGATAGCTATGGCAACCCAGTCATTCAGCTGGCAAGCCCGGTACAACCGCGCTAAAGCTTAAATAAAAAGCCTGTTTTTTACAGGCTTTTTTCTATTTGATATTTACAGCGTAGAATAGAGACAGAAACTCGGAATTAAGGACAAGATTATGCAACAGGCGCTATTTGGTGGTGGATGCTTTTGGTGTACCGAAGCGGTATTCCTGCAGATTCGTGGTGTCAGCAAAGTCGTTAGTGGCTATGCCGGTGGACATACCACTCATCCAACCTATGAAGAGATTTGTAATGGTGATACCAACCATGCAGAAGTGATTCTGATTGATTTCGATGAAAGTCAGATCAGCTTTAAGCAATTGCTGGATGTATTCTTTGCTACTCATGATCCAACAACGCTCAACCGCCAAGGCAATGATGTCGGTACACAGTATCGTTCTGTCATTTACTATCTGAACGAAGAACAGCAACGGCAGTCACAAGAAACTATTGATGCACTGAAGGCTGAAGGTTTAAATGTAGTCACTGAACTCACTCCTGCTCCGACCTTCTATCCAGCTGAAGATTATCATCAGAACTTTTTTGCCAAAAACCCAAGTCAGGGTTATTGCAACTTTGCCATTCCCCCAAAGCTCAACAAGCTACGTGCCAAATTTGTAGAACTGTTGAAGTAAAGCAATATTGTCATAAAAAAAGCGACCATCTCAGGTCGCTCTTTTTGATCTTGGAAAAATCAGTTATCGGTGGCAAAAGCAATATCGGTGAGTCCGGCTCCACTCGCGCGTGACATCACTTGAGCAACTGTGTCATAACGTGATTCTTTATCCGCCTTCAATACAATCGTTGGCTGACGCTCTGCCTGACCTGCTTCATTGAAACGGGTTTCCAGCTGTTCCAGGCTAAGCACATCACCATTCCATGCCACATCACCCTGAGAGTTAATGCTGATGGTAATGTTCTCCGGCGGAAGATCAATAATTTCCGCAGTCGTTTGTGGCAAGGTTAATGGAATTGATGGGTTCGCAACGGTCGCTGTCACCAGGAAGATGATCATCAATACCAACATAATGTCGATCAGGGGAATGAGGTTCATCTCATTCATGCCTGTATCGTTGTCTTCACCCAGTTGAAAAGCCATTAAACTTGACCTCCCACTAAACTGTCTTGTGCAACTTTGCTTTCAGCTTTCTTTGCAGATTCCTGTTGCAGCATCGTATCAATCAATAAGCTATGAGCATGGTCTTGTAGTTCATGCGATAAACCACGGTTAAAACGTACCGCGATGTTATAAGCCAATACAGCTGGAATCGCCACTGCCAGACCCAGACCTGTCATGATCAGTGCTTCACCTACGGGTGTTGCCACCTGAGCCAGACCTGCCTGACCGCTCTTACCCACTGCTACCAGTGCATGGAAGATGCCCCATACTGTACCGAATAAACCAATGAAAGGTGAAATCGATGCGATGGTACCCAGAACTGACACACCTTTTTCCGCATTGGCTTTTTCAGCTGCAATCTGGCGTAGCAATGCTTGTTCAGCTACGGCTTTGCGTTGTTCAAAGCCCAAAGGCGCCATTTTTGATTTCAGTTTATCTAGGGCATCAGATAACTGTGCATAAGCCACTTGTTTGAGTTGGCGCGTACCGAGTAAACGCAGTACAAAGATCGTCCATGTCGCAATCGACATTGCCAGTAACACAAAATAAAGTGTTTTACTGACTGCATCAGCATGTTGCCAATAAACTGAAAAGTTCATATTCGAACTCCTAATGGGTTAGCCGTTATCTGGTAATCTGGAAGTCAAAGGGCTGCTCAACACGTGTTGGATAAGCAACGCCATTTTCAACATATTTGGTTAATTGTGCACGACGTACAGCAGACTCGACCTTACGGTTAATCGAAGGGCTGCAGCTTGAATTACGTGCTGTCGCAGCCACTACCTTGCCTTGTTCATTTGCTGAGATATCCACCACCATGGAACAGGAATTTTTCAATTCACCTGCTGACATCGATACTTTTGGCGTACGCAACCAGGTCACACCACCACCCAAAGAAACACTCTTAGGAGAAGGAGGCGCAGGTGGTGCCGGTGGCGCAACAGGCGCAGGCGGTGCCACAGGTGCTGGTGGAGGTGTCGGAGCGACTTTGGTTTCTTTCACAACCGTTGGTACAACCGGACTTGGCGTTGGTTTTGCTTCAACTGCTGGTGCCACAACCTTAGGCGTTTCAGCCTTCTTCACTTCCTGGATTTTTTCAACCTTTTTCGGAGGTGGTGGCAACGGTTTTTCAACAATCTTGACCTCTTTCGGCTTCGGCGGCTCTTTCTTCGGCTCAGGCTTTGGCTTCGGAGGTAATGGTCTTGGCGCTTCCTGCAGTTTTACAAAGCGAACCTTCATCGGCTCCTTGTCTACAGGCTTGAGTTCAGGTGCTTTCATCTGGCTGACAGCCCACAATAGGCCAACATGTCCCACCAGTACAGCTGCCATAACAGCTGCGACTTTCTTTTTCATCTGGTTAGGTGGAGTAGGCATCATAGGAGAAGCAACTTGGCTCATTAAATCTTTTACCTTGAAGAGATGATATGAAACAAACAATCAAGCTCATCGGTTAGCACAATTAAAGTACGCCAATAATAAATGAGAAGGGTTTTCATTTGCAATAACAATCCCCAACTTTCTTCATTTTTTTCGACAAATGAGAGAAACAACTCAAATAAAAAAAGGCATACTTAAAGTATGCCTTTTTGAATAATGATGCAAGACTTATTGAAATACCACTGTCTTGTTACCATCCACAATAATACGGTCTTCCAGATGCCATCTTACGGCACGCGCCAGTACATTACGCTCTACGTCCTGCCCCAGTTCACGCAGCTGCTCTACAGTAAAGTCATGGTTTACACGCTCTACGTCCTGCTCAATGATTGGACCTTGGTCCAGATCAGCCGTTACATAGTGGGCAGTCGCACCAATCAGTTTCACGCCTTTTTCATAAGCCTGCTTGTACGGATTTGCACCGACAAACGCTGGCAGGAATGAATGGTGAATGTTGATCACTTTCATTTCCCATTTTTGTACAAATTCTTCATCCAGAATCTGCATATAGCGCGCCAGTACTAACAAATCATTGCCTTGCATCAGCTCATCAATTTTTGCATAAGCTTCACGTTTGTTGTCTTTAGTCACTGGCACTACTTCAAATGGAATACCAAAATTTTCAACCGATTCACGCAGCGTTTCATGATTCGATACTACTTTGGTGATTTCACATGGCAGACCGCCACGTGCATGACGCCATAACAGCTCAAGTAAAGCGTGATCAACTTTAGACACCAGAATGCCGACTTTTTTCACATCACTTACCAGCGCCAGACGCCAATGCATGTTATAGCGTTCCGCAACATTGACAGCAAAAGTCTGTAACAGGCTTTCTTTACGGCTTTGCAGGTTATCGAGTTCAAACTCAACACGCATGAAGTAACGTCCGCCCTGAGCTTCTGTCGCGTATTGATCAAGCGCAGTAATATTGGCGCCCTGATGATACAAGAAGCTTGAAACAGCCTGCACGATGCCCGGCTTGTCTTCACAAGTAATCAATAAACGTGCGGTGTTAGCAGTCGTCATATTCATGTTGGTAAACGTCACTAATCAGATAAATTAAAAAATAAGCCGAGTATTCTAGCGCGTTTCTTAATTATTCTGAATAGTTTGTTCAGTTTCCCGATCTTTAGCGGATGACAGACTGGCAAAAAGTTCGGAAGAACCAAAAGAGTTCAACAGGCTTTCATAGGTATGACGACTCTCACCACGCAGATAGGCGCCTTCCAGGAACACCATTTGACGCAATGCCTGCCAGACCCATTTTTCTTCCAAATGGTTCGAGTCGGTAATATGACCAGACATATACAGGAAGTTGGTCCAGTTGGTCAGCACGATCCACAGGTTGATAATTAAGGCTTCAATTTCCGAATCAGTCATTTCCATTAAGCCAGCATTGACAAAGGCTTTATAGATTTTTTGTCCCTGCTGCATCACTTCACCCGCAAAGCGCGGATACAGCTTGCGGAAGTCTTCATTATTTTCCACCAGGTGATAAACATCACGATGCAGGAAACGATAAGCCCATAACTGGCTGCTGAGCACCTGGAAATAATGAATCTTGTCATTGGCATCCAGCGGACGGTCATCCGGCAATGCCAGCATTTCCAGGGTTTCCTTCTGGTACTGCTCCATCAGTTCCTTGATAATTTCATTCTTATTACGGAAATGATAGTACAGGTTACCCGGGCTCATACCGAGTTCAGCAGCAATATGATTCGTCGTAACAGAACGCTCACCACGCTCATTAAATAACTGCAAACTGAGCTGCAAAATACGTTCTTTCGTTTTCAACGTTTTGGTTTGGGACATCCTAAAATAACCATTCAGTTCATATACCCGCACGCACCAGCAGCGCATTGACGGTCGAGTACACAAAGTAACTTGACTAATTAGAGTATTTACTCTAAAAATAAATAATCGATTTTCTTAAAAGTGGTAGTGCTGCATGAACAGTCACACAAAAACGACATTAATGACACCACATTTTTTTGACAGCCAGTGCCTTAATGACATTCTGGCACAACAAAAACATGCCTACTTACGTTACCCGTTGCCGACTGCAAAGGAACGTATCGATCGTTTAGCTCGACTTAAGCGTATCTTAGTTAAGTATCAAGATCAATTTGCCGATGCAATTAATCAGGATTATGGCAACCGTTCGATTGGGGAAACCAAAATCGGGGAACTGTTGACCTGCCTGGAACACATCAAATATTACAGCAAGAATCTGACTGGCTGGATAAAACCATCCAAGCGTCACGTCAGTATTATTCACCAGCCAGCCAAAGCCTGGGTGCAGTACCAGCCTTTGGGCGTGGTCGGCATTATTGCGCCCTGGAACTATCCTTTACTCCTCTCGATTGGCCCACTGGTCTGTGCACTGGCTGCAGGCAACCATGCCATGATAAAAATTTCGAGTGCCTCTGCTCATTTTGGAGCGGTACTTGAAACAGCCTTGGCTGAAGCCTTTCCAAAAGAACTGGTCGCAGTGATTACGGGTGGCGGTGCAGTATCTGATGCCTTTTGTCGCTTGGCTTTCGATAAAATGATTTTCACGGGCTCAACCGCGGTGGGTAAAACCGTGATGGCAGCTGCTGCAGAAAATCTGGTGCCGGTGATTCTGGAACTGGGGGGCAAATCTCCAGTACTGGTTCATCCATCTATTGATATTGAAGATGTGGCAGAGCGTATTGCCGTGGGTAAACTCTGGAATGCCGGTCAAACCTGTGTGGCCCCTGACTATATGTTCCTGCCACGCGGTAAAACCGCTGAATTTATCGACCATTTCCGCAGCTATGTGGAAACCATGTATCCAGATATCACCCATAACCAGGACTACACTTCGATTGTGAATGACAAGCAATACAACCGTCTGCAAGGCTATTTAGAGGATGCACGTGCACATGGCGCCCAGGTTATTGAAATCAACCCGCGTAATGAAACACCGGCAGATCTGCGTAAAATAGCACCGACCATTCTGACCAATGTGACGCCAGATATGGATATCATGAAAAATGAAATCTTCGGTCCGCTGCTGCCAATCATGGAATATGATCAAATTGACGATGTAATCGACTTTATTAATAGCCGTCCGCGTCCACTTGCATTATACTATTTCGACTTTGATCAGGCGCGTGCCGATTATGTCGCACAGCGTACCCATTCAGGGCACTTCGGCCAGAACACGGTACTCACTCATGTTGCACAGGATGACCTGCCATTTGGAGGCGTTGGCGCTTCGGGGATGGGTAAATACCATGGGCCAGAAGGCTTCTTCAGTTTGTCGCATGAACGGTCTGTAATGTCCAATCCTAAGCTGTATAGCTTGAAATACATTCTCCCGCCGTTTAATAAGCCGATTCATAAACTGATTTCGAAGACTCTTCTTCGATAAATGATCAAGGCATGAGCTGTTGCACCAACTCATGCCGGGTTTTAGACAAAATCGCTTGTCTTTTAAGCGCATTTTTGGTATAAAACGCCCCTTGAATGAATTCAATCCGTTTATTTTTGACTGGCCATACAGATTTGCTGTTGGCTAAATCAATGGAGTTACACCATGTCTAAGGTTTGCCAAGTTACCGGCAAGCGTCCAGTCGTTGGTAACAACGTCTCACACGCCAACAACAAAACTAAGCGCCGGTTCGAGCCGAACCTGCACCAACACCGCTTCTGGTTAGAAAGCGAAAAACGTTTCGTACGTCTTCGTCTTACTACTAAAGGTATGCGTATTATCGATAAATTGGGCATTGAAAAGGTTGTTGCTGACCTTCGTGCTCAAGGTCAAAAGATCTAAGTAAGGAGTCAGGACAATGCGTGATAAGATTCGCTTAGTTTCTTCAGCTGGTACAGGTTATTTCTATACCACTACTAAGAACAAACGTACTATGCCGGAAAAAATGGAAATCAAAAAATTTGATCCAAAAATCCGTCAACACGTGATCTTCAAAGAAGCTAAAATTAAATAATTTTAGTTTTTTGAAAAAAAGCGACCTTTTAGGGTCGTTTTTTTTTGCATTTTTTTTATTCAGCTTGATAAACTTTCTTTTTGTTTTGGCACTTTTTGTGCTTATTTCCCATAAAAAACTGAAATTTTAAAATTCATCTTAAAGGAGTGTTTAGTGCCACATGACGTAGATCTCATCATATTACTGGCTGTAGGCTTTGGACTGGCGCTGGCATTCGGCTATATCGCTGCGCGCTTGCGTCTACCTCCTTTGATCGGATATCTGATTGCCGGGATCCTGATTAGCCCCAATACCCCTGGGGTGGTTGGTGACATCCAGCTCGCCAACCAGCTTGCCGAATTAGGCGTCATGTTCCTGATGTTTGGTGTCGGGATGCACTTTTCCTTAAATGACCTGATGCAGGTAAGGCGCATTGCCCTGCCTGGTGCGATCCTGCAAATTGCAGTGGCTACCCTGCTTGGCGTTGGTGTATCCATGCTCTGGGGCTGGAGTTTTGGTTCTGCGCTTGTTTTTGGTTTAAGTCTCTCCTGTGCCAGTACTGTCGTGCTCCTAAAAGCACTTGGAGACCGTGGTCTGCTTGAATCCATTAACGGTAAGATTGCTGTAGGCTGGCTGTTGGTTGAAGATCTGGTCATGGTATTGGCATTGGTGTTACTTCCTGCAACCGCAGTTTTACTCGGTGGTCAGGCACTGGAAGGTAGCAGTGATGGGAATATCTGGCTCACCTTGGGCATTACCCTACTCAAGGTCGCAGGCTTTATTGCCTTTATGCTGATTGTTGGTAAACGTCTAATACCAATGATCATGCAGGTTGTCGCGCGTCTAGGCTCACGTGAACTGTTTACGCTAACTGTTGTGGCCGCTGCTGTATCGATTGCCTTTGGTGCCTACAAAGTCTTTGGTGTCTCTATGGCACTAGGTGCATTCTTTGCGGGTATGGTCGTGAAAGAATCTGATTTCAGCCATCGTGCAGAAGAAGAAACCCTTCCGCTACGTGAAATTTTCTCGATTCTATTCTTCGTTTCTGTTGGTATGCTGTTTGATCCGCGGATTATGATTGAGCAACCCCTGCATGTGCTGGCGGTTGTTGCCATTATTATGATTGGTAAGACCATTGCTGCGATGGCATTGGTACTGTTCTTCCGTTATCCAATCAACACAGCGCTGACAGTGGGTGCGTCACTGGCGCAAATCGGTGAATTCTCGTTCATTCTTGCTGCACTTGGGGTATCGCTAAATCTGCTGTCACTGGAAGGGCAAAACCTGATTCTGGCGGGTGCCTTGATTTCAATTACCCTGAACTCTTTTATTTTCGCTGCCATCGAACCAGTACAGAAATGGATTCGCGAACGTTCCAACCTGGCGCGTTTACTGGAGCGCAGTGGCGATCCACTGGCCATGCTGCCTGATGAAGTATCCCAGGACTACCTGCGCGATCAGGTAGTGATTGTCGGCCATGGTGAAGTGGGACGTCGCATCACGACTTCCTTGATGGAACAAAATATTAAAGTTGTGATTGCTGAAGAAAACCGGGAGATTGTTGAAAAATTGCGTGCCAAAGGCATTGCGGCGGTATCGGGTGTAGCGACTGAACCAGGCGTCTTGATTCAGGCGCATATTCAGCATGCACGTCTATTGGTCATTTCCCCTATGGATATTCTGGACATTCATAAAATCGTGGATATTGCCAAAACTTTAAATCCTGAAATTCAGGTACTGGTCTGTGCCGAAAGTAAGGAAGAAGCTGAAGTTATCCGCCGCGATAATGTGGGTGCGGTCTACTATGCTAAAGAAGAAATGGCGAAGAACATGAGTCGTCATATCCTGCATCAGATTCAGATGGCTCATCAACATGGTTCGGCACATTAAATTTTAATTTTTTAAATTGGGCAGATCATGAGTATCTGCCTTTTTTATGACAAAAAAATTGATCGACTTTATAATAAACTCCTAATTTAAATAACTTATAGACTTTTATATTTGATTTTAAAGTCTTTTAAACAGGATTCTTGTGGGGGAATAGTATGCGTTATAAAGGTAAATTAACCACATGGAAAGATGACCAAGGCTTTGGATTCGCGACTACCCATGAAACTTCAGAACGTGTTTTTGTTCATATTAAAAATTTTAGTTATAAGACCAGACGCCCTGTAGATGGTGATGAACTGATTTATAATGTTGTACAAGGGACTAAGAAAAACTTACAAGCAACCAATATTCAGTTTTTACATGATTATGAACGTCAACGATTAAGAGACCAACGCCATCAACAACAAGAAGGTGGCAAAAGCTTATTGTCTAAAATTGCAGCTTACCCATTTATTCTTACCTTATTAGTTCTATTTTTGACAGGACAAATCTCGGTTTGGGTCTTAGTTTATTATGCAGTGATTAACCTCATCACGTTCTTCGCTTATTGGCAAGATAAACAATCAGCCCAAAACAATAAACGTCGTACACCAGAGCAAACTCTGCATAATCTGAGTTTATTTGGTGGTTGGATAGGTGCTTTAGTTGCTCAGCTCAGTTTAAGACATAAATCACAAAAACAAGAGTTCCGAAAAAAGTTTTGGTTAACCACAGTGATCCATATTATTTTTTTTGGTATATATTTAATAATGAAATAAATCCAATAAAAAAGCGCACGTTAAAGTGCGCTTTTTTATTTAGAATGGGAGAGCAGTCAACTTAAATATTTTGGTTTTTCATCCATAATTTCAGCCTGCATCTCATTTGCCTGCTTTTCGAGCAGGCCAAATAAAGCCGCCTGAATCATATGCTGAGCAACCACCGGGGTCTGATCACCGAGAAGTGCTTTTACTTCATCATTAAACTGAATAATGACCAATGGCTGTTTTTCTGAGCCTGCATTGCGTAATGCTAACTCACCACTTTCCAGTTGAACGAGTTCTAAAATCGCTTCTTGACTACCAAATAGTTCTTTCAATTGTTCTATAGACATATGTCCTCCATGTTCAACATGGTGGCAAAGCGCAGAATCACTTTGCATCGCTGTTTATTGGATATATGGTTAATAATTTCAATTTCAAGGGCCATTGGTCGGATTAAAATTCCACCATCTCATTGCGAAAACCATCAATCAATTGTGTCAGGTCTCGATGCCATTCACGCAGGATTGCTGTATCTGGTAACCAGGCTTGAGGTGTTTGAGTGACTTTAATAATCAGTTTAGAAGATGTTTCATCTTCAGGCTCCGGCACACTCGGCTCGGGTGTGTACTGACACAAACGATAAGCACGCTTCAGCTCAGCGATAAAGCCGTCTTTAGAAAGTTGCTGCATTACGGTGACTTCTGGAGAGATCTGCCCTTTCGCAGCCATCTGCTCTTCAATCGATTTCAAGGTCGGACTCAGATCATTTAAACGGTAGTAACGCACCAGTTCCTGCAAAAAAGCCAGGACTGCACCATGCAAATGAAAAACTGCTGATTCACGATGTGCCTGAGCCTGCTGGACATGATCGGTTTGCTCTGCCTGCTGACAGGCAAGGCGGGCGAAATAAAGTTTCTGATTGGTACGGTCCGCATGATAGCGAGCAACACGAGTCATGGATTTTTCCTAAGTGTTAAAACAAATTTTGGCTTTTATAACTTAAAACCAGATCATTATTTTTACAATGGAATTTATTTTATTTATTGATTTTTTCAGGAAATATGAACAACCGGGCTGAATTACTAATGCAATTTATTTTAATTTTTGAAGAGTCATTAAATCTCTTTCATAAATCAAAAAATGATCATTCTCTTCATACTTAAATAGATATTTAAAGTCCCTTATCTCTCTGGAATGAGATGCACTGCTTCGCTTTATAATGATTAAAAAAATGATTTATGACAGAACTCTATTTTATTGAATAGACAATAAAATTTGGATTGAGTTATTCAATCAGAAGCTCTAACTATTTGGTCATTCAGAAAAGTTATTTCCATAAAAAAGGAGCATTATCTGCTCCTTTTTCTATTTACGCCTGTGGCTTTTCTTCAGCCTGTTTCACACGAATGCCTGTACCATGTAAGCGCAAGGTATTCAGACCTTTGATCGCTTTAACTGCTTCACGGCCATGCGGCATTTCTACAAAGGCAAAGCCTTTAGACTTACCAGTTTCAGCATCCAGCACCAGTGCACAAGTATCTACTGTGCCATATTGCTTGAACAATTCCAGTAACTCAGCCTCTGTCACAGTACGTTCCAAGTTACGAACTAAAATTTTCATTTGATAACCTTAAGAAGATAGGCAAAAAACATCAAAAAGCACTCGCCTACTCTACTTTTTGCATACAACAACATCTGTCTAGTTTAATCGAGATCAATGCCAAAATCTAAATTAATCGACTGGCGCTCGATTAAGGCACTTTTCACGGTTTGTTGATGGGTCTTGTAATGGGTTTCCGTAGTACACAGATGGCGAGTTAGGTCATTCATAAAATAACTTTCAACTTTACGGCCCTGCTCATCCACTGTTTCGCGTGCCCAGTGATTCAGATTCTGTTTTGTCAAAATCAACTCATTCTGCGCACGGGTCAACGCTACATACAGCACGCGACGTTCTTCTTCAACATCATCAAAATCACCTTGCGCGCGCGCATGAGGGTACTGTCCCGGTGTCACATTCGCCACATAACAGACCTTCTGCTCTGTACCCTTGGCAGAATGGATGGTGATTAAAGTCACCACATCAGGATCTGACTGGCGTTCAATTTCAGAAATCGATACTGGATCGAGCACATATTCTTCCAGAAACTCGCTCAGCTGGGCATGTTTGGAAGCCAGCTGCTTGACCAGTTCAAAATCACCCTGACGGCGATTCCAGTCTTTTTTGTAGTTTTCAGCGAGCTGGTTTTCGATGGCTTGAATGGCCAGACTGACACAGGCTTCAACTTCTGTTTTTAACACAGCCATCTGCTTCATGATCAGAATGGATTCCAATGGAATCTTGCCAAATTTTTCCAGCCTGTCTGCAATGATGTCCATCTCAGGCTCTGCCAAAAGTTGCTGTGACAGTTTACTCGCACCGACATCACCTACGCCATTCCACAGCGTCAGGAAACGCATCCAAGCAATATCATCCAGCGGATTGGCAACCACACGCAGTAAACTCAACAAGTCTTTAACATGTGCTGTTTCTAACAGCTTCATCCCACCGATAAAGCGATACGGTACATTGGCAGCAATACAGGCCGCTTCAATATGGCGTGCCGCAAAACTGGAACGCACCAGCACCATATGATCAGACCATTTACTGCCTTGTAAGTAATGACGCTCTTTGATATCGATGGCGATCCATTTAGCTTCATCAAACTCGTTCGGGAAGATATGCATTTTTGGCTTAATGCCTTCACCCCGATGTGCATCCAGCCGCTTGTCATATTTAATTTCGGATTGATCCAGCAGCCAGTTGGACAGGTCTAGAATTTCCTGAGTCGAGCGGTAATTTTTTTCCAGTTTAAAAATCTGTGCATCAGGCACACGCTCTTTGAAATGGTGAATATTTTCAAAGTCCGCACCACGGAAGCCATAAATTGACTGTGCATCATCTCCAACACAGAACAGACTGATATGATCTTTGAGTGGTTCTAGCAAAGCCCATTGCAATGGATTGGTGTCCTGCATCTCATCGACCAGCATATGACGGCAAATTGAAGCGACATAATCCACCAGTCCTTCTGATTGTACCAATGCACTCGCGACCACCGCCAGAATATCGTCATAGTCCAGGAAACTACGTGCCTTTTTACGTGTTTCGTATTCTTTCATGATGTCAGCAATCTGGTCTTTCAGCGCCAGATATTCCGGCATCTGTTTTTCCAGTGCCAGACTCAGTTTCTGCCGAGTATTTCGTGCAAAGGAATACAGGTCACACAACTCTTGTGGCTTGGGTAGGTAATTCGGGTTTTTCTTGTCATCACGTCCGCGAATCAGGCGAAACATCATCAACTGATCATCACGATCAATAATCGAAAACTGCTCCAGTCCAAATGCTTTGGGAATACGGCGAAGCAGATACATACAGAAGGTATGGAAAGTCGATGCCCGCAGACCTTTGGCCTCATCCCCCAAAGCCAATTCCACACGCGCGACAATTTCACTGGCTGCACGACGGGTAAAAGTCAAAATCTGAATCTGATTGGCGGGTACGCCCTGATCGATCAGATAAGCTGCACGTGCGACGATGGTTTTAGTTTTGCCACAGCCCGCCCCAGCCAAGACCAAACTGTGCTTTGCTTCAGTCGTCGCAGCTTGTTTTTGTTGGGGGTTCAGTTCATCTATTAGGGTGGCTAAACTCATGATCACTCATCATTCTGTGGATGCGTGTAGTTTAACAGATCACTCTTATAATTATGGCTTTTCATCCGCGCTAAAACAGCACCCAATTTTATCTCTAGATTTGCTATAGGGTCGACGGCATGGATACCGTCTGCTAGATTGGGGTATAGGGATATCCCCTCAATCCAGTAAAGGATTTTTGTTACCTTGCGAAGCAGTGCCTCTCATCCAGGAAAAGTAAGATCTGCTTACGCATTATTATCTACCATTATGTAAAGCTTTTGCAGCAATGACTATCTTGCAAGAGAAAACTAAGTCCTCGGTTCCAAAATATTTTTAATAGTTTTGGACACTGCTTTTTCCAGATTCACTTCCCCATTTTTTAATGCTTCTTCCAAGCTACAATCTGGTGGATTAATTCCCACAATCTGACTAAAGCCGGCATCAAATAAAGACTCAATTCCTTCACCCACCAGACCAGCAAAAGCTAACACCGGTTTATTGAACTGCTGTGCGACCTGAGCAACGCCAAACGGTGTTTTGCCTAAGGCCGTTTGGCTGTCAATCTTGCCTTCACCAGTCAGTACATAATCCGCTTGAGCAATTTTTTCGGCTAATCGGCTTTGCTCAATAATCAATTCCACACCGGATTGCAACTTGGCATCCGCAAATGCCATAAGGCCAAAACCCAAACCACCCGCTGCACCCGAGCCTGCTACATTCTTTATAGAAATACCTAAACTTGCTTCGACCAGATTAGCATAATGGTTGAGATTACGATCCAGTTGCTGCACCATTTCCGGAGTTGCTCCCTTCTGCGGCCCAAAGATTGCCGAAGCGCCATTCGGTCCACACAGTGGATTATTGACATCAGAAGCGATTAGAATTTCGGTGTTTTTCAAACGAGCATCTAACTGGGAAATATCTATTTGATTAATCTGATCCAGATTACCGCCGCAGACCTGAATCGCTTCACCTGTACTATTGAAAAACTGGACACCCAATGTCTGTGCCATCCCGGCACCGCCGTCATTGGTGACACTACCACCAAGTCCAATAATGATTTTTTCAATACCGCGATCTAATGCTTGTTTGATCATCTCTCCTGTGCCATAGGTTGAGGTCAGCATCGGGTTACGTTGTTCTGCTGCGAGCAAATGTATGCCATTGGCTTTGGCCATTTCAAGGACGGCCGTTCGACCATAATCGACTATGGCAAAATAAGTAGACACTTGCTGAGTCACTAAAGGCCCAGTCACCATACAGGTAATACCTTGACCATCCAAGGAGCGCAGCAAGGCCTCTACTGTTCCCTCACCACCATCTGCCATAGGCACAGCAATACAGCATGCATCAGGAAAGACCTGTAGAACACCGCGTTGCATAGCTTGGCACGCTTGCTCGGCTGACATACTTTCCTTAAAGGAATCGGGTGCCAGGACAAAAGTATGCATATTCTTCTCAATTATTAATATTTTATGGTTAGCAGTTTCAGTCTATCTATAAGCTCATAAGCCAGTATTAAATTTATTTACAAGCACGACTAAAGTTCTGGGTAAATTCAGCATTATCCACATCAGTGTTTCCAACCCAATTCAATCGCAGTGATCTCATTAATTAGAGTCTGGCTTAAAGATTCTGGCATTTTACTTGACGTTTGAGAGGTTGGAATATGTCCTGCCATCAGTTCTGCTTTGGCCTGGGGAAACAAAGGTTGCTGATCTGGAAATGCATATCCCACAGGATACATCGGCTGACCGGTCGCCAGATCATATTTATCGCTGGCTCCAAAGGCATGTAATAGCTCATGTACAAGGACAATCTTGTTTTGTTCAGTCTGTTTCCTGGAAGCGAACAGGTTCACTGATCCAATCCGGCCTTTTTGTAAAGCTGTTGAATGCTTTAACACTTTATGCTGTGCCGGATCATAGTAGTTTAAATATAAGATCACATTGGCCGAAGGATCTGAACTTTGCTGCTGTTGCCAGGCATAGAAACGGAATTTCAGGCTCCAGACAATGGTATCTATAACTGAGGCCTGCTCAGGAACTTTAGGCGGTAATTCTTTCAGTTCACGTCCAAGATTAAAATAGAAGTAGGTTGGTTGACCGCGATACTGCTGCGCAGCCTTTTCCAGATATTCTTGTGCTCCATTTAAATCCTGAGCCGAGAGCTGCTGAATATATTGTTGGGTAGCTGCTGAACTATCAGCATTAATTGGATGCAACAAGACAAAAATAGGCTTGGACCAGTCCTGGTTTTGGTCACGATAGGCATTGACTGCGACCACAAATAAAATCAGTAGCAGAATCAGGATTCGGATTTTTTTCCACATGGTTATTAAACGCCTATCCAACTATTGAACATTAAACTATGACTTTATTAACTTTGATAAATTTCATCTCACCATCCTGTTTAAAATCAAGCCAACCTGAATGAATTGAATCAATAGCTTCTTCATAGTTTCTAATATTCAAATCAGTTTGCTTTAAATATTTGATAACATCTTTAACCTCAACCCAATCATTATTCTCCGAGTAATGATAAATAGCTTTTTGAATAAGCCTAATAAACGAGCTAAAACTACTCTTTCTTAAATACATTTGGCTACCTTGCATTTTTGTTTCGAATACGCCTAAGGCTTTTACTAAGCCAGATAGCTTGTCAAATCCGTAATTTCGAGTATCAAAATCTGGCTTTACTGTATTTATATATGTTCCGACTAAACCAAGATATGCCCATCCATTTTCATCTGCATTATCTTTTACAGCTTTATAAATCAGATTTAGCGTAGCTCGATCCATCATTTCAGGAAGATTTGAATTTTCCTTAGGTGAAGTCACCATCTTATGGTCTAAAGATTTGTCAGAGCTTACTACTTTCTTCTGGGAAGTATTAGCGAGTTCATCATCTTCCTGCTGCTTGATATCAAGGTCTGCAATTAAGTTTTCAACATAAATAAACTTATCACATGCTTTTTTGAATGCTTCAGGTGTAGCTTTTTTGCCAAAACCATAGACAGTGAGACCATTTTCACGAATACGTGAAGCTAAGGGCGTGAAATCACTATCACTGGATACAATACAGAACCCATCTAATGCTCCTGCATAAAGTAAGTCCATAGCATCAATAATCAGGATCATGTCTGTTGCATCTTTACCTTTGGTATAGGCAAATTGCTGTACAGGTGTAATTGCATGTGGAAGTAAAACATCGCGCCAATTTTTTAAGGTTTCACTACTCCAATCTCCATAAACACGTTTAACACTGGCAATACCGTATTTAGCAACTTCTTCTAAAACTGATGCGATTGCATTAATCGATGAATTATCCGCATCAATGAGCACTGCGAATTTTTTTGTTTGAATATCCACACCTTCCCCAAATTTTATTATTAATCAAATTTCTAAAATTTATTCTGCCATAAAAAATGCCGACTGATGTCGGCATTTTTTACTTTTAGCTTTTAGGCTTCAACCCATTTTCCATCCTGGTAAACCAGAGACCATTTGGTTTGCTTACCTTCAGGTGTCTCTGAACCAATATATTGCGACTGGTTCTTACGGCTGAATTTCACCAGAGTTGGATTACCTTCAGGATCTACATCTGGTGCCTGCAAGATAAACTGATACTTTGGATCCAGCTGCTCTGCAACGGTACGTAGTTCCGCCACCTTCGGTGCACGGGTTTCACGTACTTTAGGGAATTTGCTCGCTGCCAGGAACAGACCTGCTGCACCATCACGCAGGACAAAGAAATCATCATGCTTGGTTGAGCGTAAATGCTCCATCTTGATTGGATCAACACGCGGTGGCGCAGGCTGACCATTTTTCAAAACCTTACGGGTATTTTCACAGCTGGTGCAGGCAAAATAAGGACCAAAACGGCCAGTCTTCAGCTGCATTTCGCCATCACATTTGTCACATGGAATGGTTGGGCCATCATAGCCCTTGATCTTGAACTCACCTTCTTCCAGTTCAAAACCGGCACAGTCCGGGTTGTTACCACAGATATGCAGTTTACGACCGCCATCAATGACATAGCTGTCCATCGCAGTTGAGCAGATCGGACAACGTTTTTTCGACATCAGATCAGCAGTTTCAGCGGCATCATCGTCAGAAAGTGCAGCCAAAGACTCAACTGGGGTCAAGTTCAGTGTACCTTTACAACGCTCTTTAGGCGGCAGGTTATAACCTGAACAACCCAAGAATACACCTGTGGTTCCGGTACGGATCTGCATCGGACGGTCACATTCTTTACAATGGACTGCTTCAACTTCTACAGGCTGATTGCGGCGCATACCGCTCTCACCCTGTGCATTGGTTAGACGTTTCTTGAAATCACCATAGAAGCTATCTAACAGATCTTTCCAGTTGCGCTCACCATCTGCCACTTTATCCAGCTGACCTTCAAGGTCTGCAGTAAAGTCGTAGTTCATCAGGTTATTGAAGCTTTCATCCAGACGGTCAGTAACGATCTCACCCATCTTCTCGGCAAAGAGACGACGGTTCTCCAGTTTTACGTAACCACGATCCTGAATGGTCGAGATAATCGCGGCATAGGTCGAAGGACGGCCAATACCACGTTTTTCAAGTTCTTTTACCAAGGAGGCTTCAGTGAAGCGTGCAGGTGGTTTAGTGAAATGTTGAGAAGGATCAAGTTTCTCTAGCTTGAGGACTTCACCCACTTTGACAGCTGGCAATAAAATATCGTCATCTGCCTTGTTGGCACCACGAACTTTGGTGAAACCATCAAATACCAGAGTACGGCCTTTGGCTTTCAGCTCCACACCATTGGCATCGACTAAAATGGTAGAAGATAAATATTCAGCAGGTGTCATCTGACAGGCAACAAACTGACGCCAGATCAGGTCATACAAACGCTGTGCATCTCGTTCCACACCAACCAGGCTCTCACCTTTCAGGCCAACGGTTGAAGGACGAATTGCTTCGTGGGCTTCCTGCGCACCGGCTTTATTGCCATAACGGTTTGGCCTGGCTGGTAAATATTTTTCACCAAATTCAGATTCGATGTGACCACGTACCATATTGACTGCATCATCGCTCAAGAACGTGGAATCAGTACGCATATAGGTAATAAAGCCAGCTTCATACAGACGCTGGGCCAGCATCATGGTTTTCTTCACCGAGAAGCCTAAACGTGTGCTGGCTGCCTGCTGTAGCGTTGAAGTGATATACGGCGCGCTTGGATTGACCTTGGTTGGTTTATCCTCACGGCTCATCACCTTGTATTCTGCATCTTTGATCAGGTTCAGCAAAGCATCAGTTTCAGCTTTATTGTGCAGCTTTAAGGTCTTACCGTTTTGCTTCACTGCTTCCAGGCGAATGTCATCTTTTTTCGCTTTGGTATCAGCAAATACTTGCCAGTATTCTTCAGGAATAAAGGCACGGATTTCACGTTCACGCTCAACCACCAGTTTTACTGCAACGGATTGCACACGACCTGCTGATAAACCACGGGCAATTTTTTCCCACAGCAATGGCGAGATCATAAAGCCTACAACACGGTCCAAGAAACGGCGTGCCTGTTGAGCATTGACTTTGTTGGTATCCAGACGGGTTGGATGCTTGAATGCTTCCTGAATGGCATTTTTGGTAATTTCGTTGAAGACCACACGCTGGTAACGTGAATCATCACCGCCGATCACTTCTTTTAAATGCCAGGCAATCGCTTCCCCTTCACGGTCCAAATCCGTTGCCAGATAGACTTCATCGACTTGCGAGGCCAGTTTTTTCAGTTCGGCAACCACATGTTCTTTGCCAGGCAGGACTTCGTATTTGGCTTTCCAGTCGTGTTCCGGGTCTACGCCCATACGGTTAATCAACGCCTGCTGTGATTTTTCCGCCTTTTCTGCTTCAGTCAGCTTGGTTCGCGTTGCTGGTTTTTTCTCTGTACTTTTGGCAGAGCCGCCTGTCGGCAAATCACGCACGTGACCGACAGATGATTTCACAATGTAGTTCGAACCGAGGTATTTGTTGATTGTTTTCGCTTTTGCAGGCGACTCCACAATCACTAAGGCACGCTTATTTCCAGCGTCGGAAGACTTCGCTGTGCTGCTTTTTGATGTGGACCGAGGAGCGTTCGCCATAATTAACCGTTAATCCTGTATATTCTAAAAAATTAAAGTTCAGCCAAGGAATGTAATAGTGCCTTGATGTCATCGAGCTGGGCCGCTTTTAGATCAGCTTCTTCATCCCAATACAGTCCAACACAGTTTGCCTGCATATCAATAGCATAAATGCCTTTTAATGCAATGGGAAAATCTTTAAATTTGTCATCGCCTTGTACCAGCTCAAGCTTTTGATCGACCACACGGGCACGCATCAGTGGCAAACGTGCGTCTGGTATCAGCACACTATAATAAGCCACCATACTGGCACGCTTTTCAGTGGCCATCGGCACTTTGGTCCAGTCAGGAGCCACAACCAGACGTGGGTGTAATCCCCTCTTGCGGGCTTTCTCACGCATCATGCCCAAAGCTCTTTCTCGTGGGCTGACACGCAGACCAAAAATAGATCCCAGTACAAATACAATGATGACGACAGCAACCCAGATTCCTGTATTTTCCATAGCTCAACCTTTATGTTCTATTATTAGAGTTGCATAAGCTCAATATAAAACGCAAGTTTGCGCGACAAAATTAATTCAGGAACATCTCATGGCTGTAGAGAACTTCATGACCATTCCAGTAAATATAGCCTTTCTCCAGCAGTTCCTTCAGCAATAAACGCACATCGGATTTTGGAAATAACTGTTCCAGTAAATCTCGCAATTCATAAATATCTTTAGGCTTGTCACCTTGTAGTTCACGCAGCTTGCGTGCCACTTCCATTTGTACCGGATCAATACGGTCAAAGTTTTTGAACAATCCCTGTTGTACAGACTGAATGGCAGATTGTTCTTCAATGACTTTTTCTGGCTCTTCCGGGGTCAATTCAGCAATGGCCTGACTCAGATCAAGCGATGTAGTTGGTGCAGCAGACAGATCCAGTTGTGACCATTGCTTTAATACCTTTTTACGGAAGGCAATCTGATCTTCATAGCGTTTTACAATCTTGAGGTTAATCAGCATCCCGACTACATGCTGCGCTTTACCTGGCAGTACTTGCAAAATATTTGCCACAGAATTTTTCAGGCTTTCCAGTGTGGTTGGCTTGCCTGGCATTTTCGCCAGTGCATCACAATATTTTTTCACCAGTTGTAAAGCGGGTTTCTGCTGAATCGTGTCGAGGCTTGGAATCTTGAATTTAGGAGAGATTTTTTTATCCTGTTCCGGTTCTGCCTGTACCTGAATCAGGCTACAACTAATGTCAGATGCAATCAGCATTTGCATCAGCATTTCACTGCTGTCCATGGCTGAAATCAGTTCCACATGCGTGTCCGGTTCCAGCAGTGCCATCAGCTGCCCGACAATGACCGCATATTCATATTCACGGTGTTCAGCTTCAGGAATGTCCAGAATGACCACTTGCCCACTGGCGATCCAGCCTGCCAGTTCGGTCAGGTCTTCCAGTTCAAATTCAAACTTGCCGGCACAGCTAAACAGGTACAAGATTGGATAATGCTTGGTGATTTCACGTAATAGAGTGGCGGTCGGGAAATTATTTTCAAGATCGAGTAAAACAACTTTCTGTGACATGGAACACCAATCTGAACAAAACCTGGAAGCGCTATTAGAGGGGCAAGCGTGAAAAAGGTCAAATTATTTTAAGCATGGCTTGTTTTACTGACTAGGATTACCCTGCTGAAACAAAGCATAGACCCGTTAAAGCGAAAACCCTCACAATGGAGGGTTTTCTACATGACCAATTACATAATTAATAATGCGGTGGTCGATCAATAATTGGGTCGAATTCTGCAATGCCTTCGGACAAATCTGCCGACTCAACACGTTGATATAACAGCGTCATTTGCTTCTGAAGATTGATGATTTCCAGATTCTGCCTGGTCACCTGCTGATTCAACTGTTCAACTAAATCGTCCAAAAATGCAATTCGGACTTGCAAATCTTCAATGGGTGCGGAAAATGACGCCTGTTCATTTAGATTTTGTTGTTTAGTCATTTTAAGTCCTCATCATAGGATTTCAGGAAACCATTATGGCATATATTACCCTAAGGGACGTCCAACTCGCGTTTGGCGGACCTGCACTGCTCGACGGCGCTAACTTTAATTTAGAACGCGGTGAACGAGTGTGTTTGATTGGCCGTAATGGTGAAGGTAAGTCTACCTTACTTAAACTGATTGAAGGAAGCCTGTTACCTGACAGTGGTGAAGTTTCCTTACAAAATGGCATCACAATTTCCATGTTGGCCCAAGATGTGCCGATGGATTCAGGCAAAGTCGCCGATATCGTGGCGGATGGCGCAGGTGAAGCATCAGAAGTTCTACGTGCTTATCATGAAGCCAGCGAAGCCTGCGTACTGGGCGATATGGAAGCCTGTGACCGCATGGGTTCATTGCAGCACAAGATGGATCAGCTGGATGGCTGGGCTTTAGAAACCAAGGTGAACTCTATCCTGAGTAAAATGGGCCTGGATCCGGATGCAGACCTTGCCGATTTATCCGGTGGTCGTAAGCGTCGTGTGCTGCTGGCTCGTGCCCTGCTCACTCAACCAGACGTTCTGTTACTTGATGAACCGACCAACCATCTGGACGTTGAGAGTATTGAATGGTTAGAGAAATTCCTGCTCGATCAAAATAATTTAACCCTCTTGTTTATTTCGCATGACCGTTCATTTGTAGACAGCATTGCAACCCGTATTGTTGAACTGGACCGTGGTACATTGCGTAGCTACGAAGGTAACTATTCACGTTATCTCGAGCTTAAAGCACAGCAGATGGAAGCCGAAGAAAAGCAGAATGCGCTGTTTGACAAGCGTCTTGCTGAAGAAGAAGTATGGATTCGCCAAGGGATTAAAGCGCGTCGTACCCGTAACGAAGGTCGTGTCCGTGCGCTTAAAGCATTACGCGAAGAATCAAAAGCGCGCCGCTCACAACAAGGTAAAGTGAGCATGGCAACTCAGGATGCGAGCCGTTCTGGTAAAGTCGTATTTGAGATTGAACACCTCAGCGTGAAATTTGGTGACAATGCACCAATCATTAATGACTTCTCGGCACTGGTAATGCGTGGCGACCGTATTGGTTTAGTCGGTGATAACGGTGTTGGTAAAACCACACTGATTAAAGCGATTTTAGGCCAGCTTGAGCATGGCGGTACAGTGAAAACTGGTACACAGCTTGAAGTGGCTTATTTTGACCAGTTACGTAACGTACTGGATCTGGAAAAATCGGTAAAAGATAACGTCGCTGAAGGTTCTGACCATGTCGATATCAATGGCAGCCGTCGTCATATCTATAGTTATTTACAAGATTTCCTGTTCTCACCTGAACGTGCCCGTACACCGGTAAAAGCGCTGTCTGGTGGTGAACGTAACCGTATTTTGCTGGCAAAACTATTGCTTAAACCCTCAAACCTGATTGTGATGGACGAACCAACCAATGATCTGGATATGGTGACCCTTGAACTATTAGAAGAAATGTTAAGTGGCTATAAAGGCACATTACTGCTGATCTCGCATGACCGTGCCTTTATGGACAACGTCGTGACCTCAACCTGGGTATTTGATGGTAAAGGCAATATTGATGAATACATCGGTGGTTATCAGGATTATTTAGAACAGCGTCCAAACCAGACAGCAGTCGATCAAAAATCTGCCGTTAAAAAAGCTGCAGCCAAAGCTGAAGCCGCAGCGGCTGCTCCTGCACCGAAAAAGGTGAAACTCAGCTACAAAGATCAACGTGAACTTGAACAATTGCCTGCAGAAATCGAAGCACTGGAAAGTGAACAGGCTGAACTTTCTGACAAACTGGCAGATGGCTCATGGTTTGTGCAAGATGCAGCAGCAGCGACCAAGGCATCTGAACGTTTAGGTGAAATTGACGAGATTTTACTGGCAAAAATGGAACGTTGGGATGAACTGGAAAATATGACCAAAGCTTAAGTTTTCTATTTCTCCAATGCCAAGCATCTGTATTCGTACAGATGCTTTTTTTATTTTCACTTTTTTGTTTCAAAAAGCTCTTCTGCTACACTGCAGATATCTTGAGATTTAAATAGCAGATTATGAGTAAAAAGCCAGATTACCAACCCGGTGAATTTCAGTGGACCTTCCTGTCTCCACAATATTGGGGTATCTGGATTGGCATTGTATTCCTGATGATTCTGGCAATTTTACCTTGGGCGATTCAGCACCGCCTGGCATCTTTACTGGGTAGCTTAAGTTTTAAATATCTCAAATCTCGCCGTGAAACTACAGTGCGCAATCTGGAAGTGTGTTTTCCAGAATGGTCTGCGCAAGAAGTGCAGGAAAATTCCCGTCAGGTCTTTATTGACCAGATGCTCGGTGTGTTTGAAACCTTAAATGCCTGGTACACGCCAAAGTGGTTTAAAGGCCGTGTAACTATTGAAGGTCTGGAATATATCCAGCAAGCACAAGCTGAAGGAAAAGGTGCATTATTACTGGGTACACACTCTACCCTGCTGGATGCTGGCGGCTACCTGTGTGCCCAATATTTTGAACCGGATGTCGTCTATCGTCCGCAGAATAACCCCTTGCTGGATATGCTGATTTATCGCTGCCGCGCCACAATTTATGCCAACCAGATTGACCATGATGATATGCGTGGTCTGGTGCGTAATTTGAAAAATGGACATGCGATCTGGTACAGCCCGGATCAGGATTTCGGTTTAAAACAAGGCGTAATGGCGCCATTTTTTGGCGTTCCTGCTGCAACCGTGACCGCACATCGTCGTTTATTAAAAATGACCAAAGCCGCTGCGATCCCACTGTATTTCTACCGTCACGGAGATATCAAAAATCCCAAATATCATGTCCTGATTGAGCCACCTGTTGAAAACCTGCCAAGCGCAGATGAACTGGATGATGCCACTCGCGTGAACCAGATTATTGAACGCCAGTTACGGATCGCCCCAACGCAATATATGTGGTTCCATCGCCGTTTTAAGACCCGCCCACAGGGTTATGATTCGATTTATTGAGTTCTCGAGCTCTTTAATCATGGATTAATGATTTGTTCCCTGATAAATCCACATGGCTTCAGTATGACCAACATAGCTAAAGCCTGATAAAAGCCGGTAGCATGCTGGTCAGCAACTAAAATTTTTTGATGAAATCTTGAATAACGCTCTAGCATGGCCTGCATAATTCGGCGACCAATGCCGGCCCTTGTAATTCTGGATAAACCAGTAAATGGGAAAATACATCACCAGATAGCCATCAGAAATGGCATTGCCGGGTCCAATCAGTCGACCATTCATACCGGCAGTCACAAGACTATGGGAATGGTTCAAGGCTTCTAAAAGCATTTACGGTTTTTTAGCTGCTGACCATCGATTGGCATGATAGAGTTCAAATTCCTGGGCTGAGTCACTGTCAGAAATAATAAACTGCATACACGTTTTTCAGAAATTATTTCAACTCTATAAATTGTTTTAATAATCAATTAAATAAAAAAGAAAATTAAAGCTCTAAAATAGTTTAACCCGGGCTCTACATCCTGTAAAAACCCGGGTTAATGAGGTTGTGCTTTCAACATTTTAATTCTTGGTTTTTTGTGATTTCCATTTCATCATCATATCCATGATGTCTTCATTCAGCTTCGTCTTCCTTATGAGAAATTCCCTTCTCGACTCCCTGTGCTGATATAAGCAGAATATTGGAATCATCGAGGAATAAATATCGTTTAAGACCCCAATCCGTGTAAGCCATTTCGTACACTTTTCCGATAAATCCATCACACTTTTGAGCCATTTTTGTAGGTTTGAGCAATTTCATCCGTGACTATTTTTTCTTCTTTCTCAGCTTTTTCAATACCTTCTTGTATAGCTTCCTGAGCCTGTTGCTCATCTTCTTCAGTCTGTTCCAGTTCTTCTTGTACATGATCAAAGACTCGCCCGGTTTGTAGTACCACAAACACCGGAAAATGATCCGAGCCCACATGTGGCAAACGCTCCATATGGACTAAAGCAAAGTCGGTACTGTGGAAGACATGGTCAAGTGACCAGCGGAACATCGGATAATTGGCATGAAAGGTATTCACATAACGGCGCCCGACACGCGGGTCGAGCAAGCCACTAATACGCTGAAACAAACGTGTAGTACGTGACCAGGCGACATCATTTAGATCCCCCATCACAATACAGCTTTCATCGAGATCCTTGATTTGATCGCCAACAATCAGCAATTCAGCATCACGCAGTTTCGAGTCCTTGGCTTCAGTCGGACTTGGCGGTTTTGGATGTAGGCAATATAACTGAACCGGATGGCCAGAACGTAAAGTGACTGTGGTATGAATCGAAGGAATTTCATTACTCAAAATAAATTTCACTTCGGTGTCGCTGAGTTTTAATTTACTGTAGAGATGCATCCCATACAGGTTATCCAAGGGCACAGGTACACGGTAAGGATAGTCCGCTTCAATCACTGAGAGTTGTTTCTGCCATTCGGAATTGGTTTCCAGCGTCAGTACCAGATCTGGAGTTAAATTTTGAATCTGTTCGAGTAATAGATGATATTTTTCATTGGTCATTAACACGTTAGAAACCAGTAAAGAAATTTGTTTGCTTGGATCCAGTTGCTGCCGTTTGACCTTCTTCACCTGTTTCTTCCAGATAAAGGTATAAGGCAAGACCATCTTCAACTGGTAGGCTTGTGCCGCGACTAGTCCTACAAAAATACTTTGGTCTATCAAGGTCCAGGAATGCTCCCAGAATATATAAAGTCCTAGTGCAATGAAGCCAATAATCAGAATTTGTAGTCGCGGGAAATCGGCGCCACGGATCCACCATTCATCACGAGGAATCAGGGACCAGAAACTGAGCCAGATGACCAGCACTGACAATATCTGAATAAACAAAATCATAAAGTGACTCTTTTACTATGTTGTTATTTTTTCTAGAAGAAAATCTGCGTTATCAATTTTGTATGTAACATAAACAAGATATTTCGCTCAATATTATTGATGTTTCTATTGTGTAGCTATTGCAGTTGAGTCCCTTTTTGGTACACTCGAACCCCCTTTAATTTTTTAACGCACCGAGGCAAAGTGACATGAAAGTAGGTCTGGTCGGTTGGCGCGGGATGGTTGGTTCCGTCCTAATGCAACGTATGGTTGAAGAGAATGATTTTGCTCATTTTGAGCCATTCTATTTCTCTACCAGTAATGCAGGTGGTGAAGCACCGGCATTTGGTGGTAAAACTGCCCCAGCACTTATGGATGCGACAGACATTGATCGTCTGAAGCAAATGGATGTCATTATTACCTGCCAAGGTGGCGATTATACCACTGCGGTTTTCCCTAAGCTGAAAGCTGCAGGCTGGAATGGTTACTGGATTGACGCTGCGTCTACCCTGCGTATGGATGATGAAGCAATCATTGTACTTGACCCGGTTAATCTGAACGTGATCAAAGATGGCCTAGTGAAAGGTACTAAAACTTTCGTTGGCGGTAACTGTACGGTTTCCCTGATGCTGATGGGCCTAGGTTCTCTCTTCCAGAACAACCTGGTGGAATGGGCAACTTCGATGACCTATCAGGCGGCATCTGGTGCAGGTGCACAAAACATGCGTGAGCTGATCACAGGCATGGGTTACCTGTATAACAATACTAAAGACCTACTCGATGATCCACGCTCTCCAATTTTGGACATTGATTCTAAAATTGCTGAATTACAACGTGGTGAAGGCTTCCCGTCTGCAAACTTTGGTGTACCGCTAGCTGGTTCTCTGATTCCATATATCGACAAGCAGCTGGAAAGCGGCCAGTCGAAAGAAGAATGGAAAGGTCAGGTTGAAACCAACAAGATCCTCGGCAACCAGCAGATCGTTCCAATCGATGGTCACTGTGTACGTATCGGTGCAATGCGCTGTCACTCTCAGGCAATTACCTTGAAGCTAAAACGTGACGTACCTTTGAATGAAATCGAAGATATGATTCGTCAGTCTAGCCAATGGGCCAAAGTGGTACCAAATACACGTGAAGCATCAATGACTGATCTGACGCCTGTCGCAGTAACCGGTACATTGACTGTTCCAGTCGGCCGTCTGCGTAAAATGAACATGGGTAAAGAATACCTGGGTGCATTCACTGTAGGTGACCAGTTACTTTGGGGTGCTGCTGAGCCTTTACGCCGTATGCTACGCATTCTGATCGATTATAAAAATGCTTAATTAAGCACGTTATAATCAATCTAAAAGCCGATCTTTATTGATCGGCTTTTTTGTGTCACTATCAAGAAAATAGTTGAACAAACATAGACATCCCAATCATCGAGCCATACTGCCTATAATATGACCGATGCTGAGCCTAGAATGAAGATGACTGTATATAAAAAATTCAAAATTGCTACTTTAACCATGATGATGGCACAGCCTGTTTTTGCAATCACGGTTGAGCCAGTTCAGGTTCAATCGGCACCCGGGGAATTACTCTATGCGGAAATGAATTTCCGTCAGTCAGATATCAATATACCGATTGAAGTGAGTTTAGCTACGCCAGAAGATTTAATGACGCTGGGCACTACACATCAACCTCCCGGGCATCTTAATTTTTTTACCCGTCGTAGCAGCAATGGCACAGGTGTGATTACTATTACCTCTTCACGCCCAATCACTCAAAATGATCTGAATTTTGTAATTAAAGTTAAAGAAGGCAATGCAGCACGTTTACAACACATCAAGACCACACTCAAACCCAAGACAGATCTGCTAAAAGCTTCGATCAGCGCAAATGAGCAAACATTAACCCCAGTCGTGGTGGTGAATGAAAATGAAATTGGTTTAAATTTACCTGTCAGTACGCAATACAAGACTTCAACAGCGAATACCAAAGCTATGGAAAAACCATTGGCTGTACAGCGTCTTACTCCACCACCATTATCACCAAACTCTATCCCTCAGACAACATCGATAACGACTCCTGCTGTTCAGGCTCCAGCCAAAGTTGATGAAGCTATTAAAGCTGTGAATACGCGTCCAGTCACAAGTACTTTGACGACACCCACACCAATCGCTGGACCTGCAATGCCCGCTATTCAACAAAAGCCTCTGGTCTCAAATAGTCTTCAAAAAAATCCAGTCACTACCGCAGCTCAAGCAAAAACTCAGGTAGCACAAGCTGCTTCAGCAGCGCCTGTTGCACAGCCGAATCAAGATATACCAACTCAAAAAGTACAAAATCAAAAGCCAGTGGCGACCTATCCTGCTGCTGCGCCACAATCCAATTCCAGCGACCCATTAGTTAAAAAATATGCCGAAGAACAAGTCGCAAAACAGAAGCAAGTCCCTCCTAAAAAACCGCCTCAAGCAGCTACAGCTCCAGTGCAACACTTCCCTCAAGCGAGCCCAACATCTACTGCAAAAGCAAGCTATGTGGTTCAATCCAATGAATCTCTCTGGAAAATTGCTGCACGTATTGCTCAGGAACAAAACCGCGGTGTCGGTGAAGTCATGCAGCAAATTAAAAAAAATAATGAACAGGCCTTTATTGGCGGAGATGCGAATCGCCTGAAGCGTGGTGCGGCATTGAATTTGAATATTGCTCCCGCACAACAACAGCCAATTACCGTCAAGACAGCTGAGCTTGCACAAGTTCAGAATAAGGCTAAAGGCAGTACCAAATATCGTTTAAATCAGGCTGAAATGAGCCTGGTTGCTGAGAACCAGAAAGAATCTGAGCAACTTTCTGCAAATCAAAACACATTAGACCGTCAAACTTCGAAAGAGTTGTCATTAAAAGTTATGACAGTTCGAGAAAAAACCGTTAAATTACAGAGAAACGTAACTGAATTAGAATTGGCACTTAATCAGAAGGATCAGAGAATTCAATTATTAAATGCCCGTCTTGCCCGACTGCAACAACAGCTCAAAGCACAACAGGCAGATAAAAAAGCCAATTAACTAATCATTACATACATTGATTTACAGGGATGAGTGGATATATGGAGCCCTCTATCTCTAAGGGGTACTTATCATGCTGATTTATGTGATTCCATTAATTTTATTGATCATCGTTCTGATTGTAGTCAAAAAACGTCAGGATGCTCAAGAGTCAGATAAACCAAAGGCAACTACAGCGAAAGCGAGAAAAACCACCAGTTCAGCACGGGCTACCCCAGCAAAAACCCGGGTGGTTGAAGAAGTTGCAACGAACCCTCAGGAAGCTATTGCTCTTTCAGCAGATCTGCGCAAGAAAATTGAGCGCCTGATCAATGAAGGAAATTTCTTTGCCGCTGAAGCGCAAATCAATCAGGCACTCAAAAAAGACAACCGCCAGCATGAACTGTATCTGTTGCTCCTTGATATCCATATTCAGCAGAAAGATGAATTTGCCATTTCTCAGTTAATCACACATGTCCGTTCACTCGGTTTGGATGACATTCTTGCGCAGGCAGAAACTAAAAAGGCAGAGTTTGAAAATTCAGCTACTTCAACCAAGGATACAATTGATTTTCCTTCTGCACAGTTAAGCGCTGGCTCATCAGTAACTGAGACAGCATCTATAGACAACACTGCTGCCTTTGAAGAGCTATCCCCAACCCACAGCCCAGTAGTTAATGACCTCGCTTTTGATGAACTGCGACAAGAAAATAAGCCTCAAAAAGCTGTATTTGAGCCGGCGCCATCACAGAATGATATCCAGCCGCTGGAATTTAATTTTGAGCCCACTCTGACTAAACCGGCAAGTGATGCAGCCCAGGATCTCCCAGGAGCTACAGGTTTAGAGTTTAACTTCTCTGACGCTCCTGCATCTGAGCCTACACCGAAGACAACATCAGATACTGCCACATCTGCACTAAACTTTAGCTTTGACTTAGATAGCTCGATAAAAGCTGAAACTGCCGCACCGGTTATGGACTTTAAGCTTGACTTAGGCAGCTCAGAAAAACCAGAAGTGACACCAGTACCTACTGCAGAATCAGTTCAACCTCTTGATTTTTCTTTCTCGGCAGATACAACGTCAACCACAGAAACTCAGCCAGAAATCGCAGTACCAGAATTTGATTTATCAGGTTTAGCTACACATGAACCTATAAGTCCAGCAGTACCTGCTGTCTCAGAATTGGACTTTAAACTAGATGCCGTTCCTGAAAAACCAGCCAGTGCTGCAATCAGTTTTGATATTCCATCTGCGCCCGTTACTTCAACCGCTCATCAAAATGATCCACTGGTTCAATCATTCCCTGAATTAACGGAAACGGATGAGGTAGTATTAAATCTGGAATTGGCAGAGCAGTATATTCAATTGGGTGCCTATGATGCCGCACGTGAAATCCTGACAGAAAAGGAAGCGGACTACAGTCCACAACAACGTACCCATGTTGATCAATTACTGAATCGAATCGCTTCTTAAGTAAATTCGTTCTACACTAAAGCAGTCACTATGGCTGCTTTTTTTATGATGAAAAATATTGCATTGATTTATATGGGAGGTACGTTTGGATGCGTTGGTGATCCACTCGCTCCTATGCCTGCCGAATCTTTTTTTATAAAACTAAAAGAATTATTGCATGAAGACACGCATTCAGTAGAGTGCTTCTGCGCCCCTGTAATTAAGGACAGCAGTGCATGTACTGCTCCTGACTGGCTAGCCTTGATTCAGTTTATTCAGCAACTGCAGGCTCAGGATTATCAGCGCTTTGTTATCATTCATGGTACAGATACCATGAGCTATGCCTGTGCCGTGCTGGCGCATCTTTTAGGGCAATCGGCCTATGTGGTTTTAACCGGTAGCCAGTATCCATTATTAAATGCAGCTGGCAAACAGCCACGCGAATTTAGTGATGCTTTGGAAAACCTATGCTTTGCTCTAGATTCTGTACAGCAGGTCGAAACGGGCGTTTACCTGGCATTTAACCAAGAACTGGTTCATGGCAGAACAGCGTTAAAGCAACATACTACTGAACTCAAGGCCTTTGCTGGCATAGATGCAGAAGTAAAAATTCCACCGCAACTATATACACATATCATTACTGCACAAGATTTGATTAAGGCACAGCAATTTAATTGCCTGAGTATAATGATGCAGCCAGTTGGGCTAGATCAGCAGCTTCATAACCTTAAGCAATTATTGGCTTTACCTCCAGACTTCCTGATTCTGCAGGGCTTTGGCACGGGAAATCTCGCAGTTAATCCTGATCTCATTCAGCTCTTTGATGAGTTCTATAATGCTGGCTGTGCTGTAGTTTTGACTACACAAGTACCTTTCGGGAGCACAGACCAACGCTATGCTATTGCTGAATGGGTACAGGACTGCCGGATTTTACTCAATGATGCCTATGGCCATGCCGATCTATATGCAAAAGCCCTGAAAATGTATTTACAATACGACAGCGTGGAGCAATGGCATCACCATTGGTCTGATTAGTTGAATCTTGAGGTGAATATGCAGCGTTTTGCAGTCGGTATTGAATTTAGTGGAGCACACTACAGAGGTTGGCAAACCCAACAGCCCGGCGTAGCAAGCGTGCAGGAAACGATTGAAAAGGTTCTGTCTAAAGTCGCCAATGAAACTATTATCCTGCATGGTGCAGGTCGAACTGATGCCGGCGTGCATGCCACCAATATGGTTGCTCACTTCGATACCTCTGCTGATCGCTCCGAATATGGCTGGTTACGCGGCTGTAATAGTCAGCTGCCTAAAGATATTGCAATTCAGTGGATTCAGGAAATGGACATGGATTTCCATGCCCGTTTTAAAGCCCAAGCCCGTCGTTATCGTTATGTAGTCTACAATCACCCTGTGCGTTCTGCGCTATTGCATAAACAGGTCACCCATATCCATTACGATTTAGATGTCGACAAGATGATTAAGGCTGCGACAAAGTTTGAAGGCACACATAATTTCGAAAGTTTCCGTGCCTCTGCCTGTCAATCCAATCAACCTGTACGCCATGTGCATCACTGTCGCCTAATTCGTCATGGTCACTATCTGGTCCTGGATATTCAGGCTGATGGCTTCCTGCATCATATGGTGCGCAACATCATGGGCTGTTTGCTGGAAATTGGTCAGGGCATGTATGACATCGATCAGATTGATGCCATCTTTGCTGCACAAGACCGCAAAGCAGCAGGTGTGACTGCACCACCAGATGGACTCTACTTTATTCAGGCGCATTATCCTGAACAATTTAATTTACCAAAAGTGCCTTTAGGACCACATTGGTTAAACATGCCAGAATAATTGAATCCTTTTTATTCATTTACCTCCCCTACCCCCTTCTAGAAGGAGAGAAAATTCCTTCCTTTTTAAAGGGAGGTTAGGAGGGATTTAACGCTGTTTGCGCTTTCTATATTCCACTGGCGTTTCATTGGTCCAACGCTTAAAAGCACGATAGAAGGTACTTGGCTCGGAGAAACCGGTCAGATAAACAATCCGCTCTACACTTTCACTGGTTCCTGCCAGTAAGCGTTTAGCCAGACGACAACGATAATCCGAAAGGATCTGCTGAAAACTGGTATTGGCTTCACTCAGCTGGGTACGCAAACGGCGGGGAGTAATATTCAGCTGGGCAGCGACTGTTTCTAGCGTGGTTTCCCCACTTTCCAAGGTTGAGCCAATGGCACGGCGAACTTCACCCACCAGATCATAACGTGCCAGCTCTTGCAGCTTTTCAATTGCTAACTGCTCATGCAGCTGGAGTAATTCTGGTTCTGCCTGCCAAAGCGGATATTCAAGAATACTCGGATCAAAATAAAGACGTGTTTCTTTCTGTCCCAGACTTACTGGACATTCATAGACACGGAAGTATTCATCATCAGTTGCACCTTTAGAAAAATTGAAGTCGATATAAATCGGTTCAAAACGTCCTTCGGTAATAAACTTAAAGAAACGCAGTACACCAGACATAGCACATTCAGTGAAATGGCGATTAACGAGGTTTTCGGCAAAAAGCTGCTCACCATTGGTCAAATAACAGCGGTCATCTTCCACGACCAGTTGCGCATGGAAGGCATCACTGATGAGGCGCTGGTAAGCCAAGGCACGTTTTAGCCCTTCACCAAAATTTTCTGATGAAATAAACAAATGCTCAATGACCTGACCACGGTAAAGTGGCAGGTGTTCACCCAAATGTAAGCCGATATCAGGGTCCTTGCTGACCTCTTCTGCCGCGACCCAGAATGCATACTGTGCACTCAACGGGGTACGGTCATTGGCTTCAACCTGGTTTAAGGCAACTCCTGCTTTAGTAAGCAATTCTTCGGTTGGCAAACCCGCACGACGTATCGCCTGGTAGCCTAATCGCAGTACAACCGATGCATCTGTTAGCTGACCCACTCAAAAACCTTCCTTGTATGTGCTTCATTTATACCTAAAAAGATATTTTTTAGATTAACTGTGATTGACCAAACTGACAACATCAACAAGCAGTTTTTTAGTTAAAATATTTGTACTGATGCTTCGCTTATTTTGCTTTCAGATGATCAGTCTAAAGCCTGCTATGCCTTGTGTTATACGAAAAAATTGACTATAATTTGCGCCTTTCTAATTTATTCTTTTAGGTAGGCTATGGCCAATAAAGAGGAACTCATCGAGTTCGAAGGCGTTGTCACCGAGACGCTTCCTAATACTATGTTCCGTGTACGTTTAGAAAACGGTCACGAAGTGATTGCTCATATCTCTGGTAAAATGCGTAAACACTATATCCGTATTTTGACTGGCGACAGTGTAAAAGTGGAGATGACTCCTTACGACTTAACTAAGGGTCGTATCACTTATCGTGCACGCTAAGATTTAGCGTCAGTAAAAAAAGCCACTGATCAGGGTGGCTTTTTTTGTGACTTTAATTAATTCATTATTTACCAATAAATAAAACAATTTGACATAGCCTGAGAATTACAAGACTATTCAATTTAATTAAAACAATATTTATAAAAACAATGAATATGAAATATTTGACTCTGCTTTCCAGCTTGTCTCTTGTTGCATGTGCTACAGGCAGCAATCAGCATCTGCATCATTCTCTACAGCCCTATATCGGTCAAACTGCCGCACAGGTTCGCAGCCAACTTGATCTTCGTGCAATGGGATTTAAACCTCCCAGCACCCCATTCAGACAGCAGACTTTCTCAGTTATACTATTTTCCGGGATGTGAATATTCCGATGGGTACACCTAATATTAGTCAAAGTATCTCCCCTGGTGCACCAATTCCAATGCCTTCGAATGGAGGTTATAACATTAAGATGAAATGCCAAATCTGGTTTGACTTGAAAGATGAAATTGTTCAGGACATTCGTTATACTGGTAAAGCTTGTTAAACTGTGTCCAGTGAAGTTTGAAACCTGTATGGGATTTAATGAGAAATCCAATTTATCAGGATACTTCTCTCTACCGTGTGTCAAATTACAACAATAAGCTCGTTTTCTACTCGCTACAATAACAGCAATGGCTTTTGTAGGAGTCAGAATATGTTATCTGCATTTCGCCAAATGAAACTCGTGTTACCAGGTATGCTTCTGTTATTGTCTGCATGTATGCATATGCCTACCCTGTCTCAAGCCGAACGTGACGCTTATTTACAGCAGTATATTGGACAGTCTAGCCAAACCATTTATGCCAATCTGGATTTAAGCAAACTCGGCTACCAGCAGGTAAATGAACCTGTAATTTCAGCCGGGCAACTGGTCTATATCGTGCAGCGTCCCGTTGCACTTCCACTCTCTGTTGCTCAGCATCCGGTTGCCGGTACTGGAACAGTACCCATTCCGGTGACACATAGTCCATCGCGTAGCTATGATGTAAACCTGCAATGTAAAATTGTTTTTGAACTCAAGGACAATATTGCACAAGCAGTGAAATATACCGGCCGAACCTGTTAATTCAGCAGACACAAAAAAACGCAGCCTGAGCTGCGTTTTTTATTGATCAGTTCTGGAGTGAAACTTAGTTCAATGCAGCAACTACTGCCTGGCCCATTTCCACTGTACCGACTTTGCTCATGCCTTCGGACATAATATCCGCAGTACGTAAACCTTGGTTCAATACATGGCCTACTGCATCTTCAATTGCTTTTGCAGCCGCTTCTTCACGGAAAGTATAACGCAGCATCATTGCAACAGACAGGATGGTTGCCAATGGATTTGCTAGGTTTTGACCTGCGATGTCTGGTGCAGAACCATGACATGGTTCATACATGCCTTTGCCATTCTCATCTAGAGAAGCAGATGGCAACATACCAATTGAACCCGTTAACATTGCCGCTTCGTCAGACAGAATGTCACCGAACAGGTTAGAAGTGACAATTACGTCAAACTGTTTAGGCGCACGTACCAACTGCATTGCAGCATTGTCGACATACATATGCGACAGGTTGATGTCTGGATATTGCGCTTCTTTCAATGCAGTAACGGTTTGTTTCCAAAGCTCAGTCACTTCAAGCACGTTTGCTTTATCGACTGAACATACTTTACCGCCACGCAGACCGGCAAGTTCAAATGCAACTTTGGCAATACGCTTGATTTCAGACTCTGAATACACATCAGTGTTAAAACCTTGTTTTTCACCATTTTCCAGTTCACGGATACCACGTGGTTGACCGAAGTAGATACCACCTGTCAATTCACGTACGATCAGGATATCTAGACCAGCTACAATTTCAGGTTTCAGGCTAGACGCATCAGCAAGTTGCGGATAGAGAATCGCCGGACGCAGGTTCGCGAACAGGTTCAGTTCACTACGCAATTTTAACAGACCACGTTCAGGACGAATTGAGCGTTCAATCGTATCCCATTTAGGACCACCCACAGCGCCAAGCAGAATTGCATCAGCTTTTTTTGCCTGCTCAGACGTCACATCTGGATAAGGTGCACCATGTGCATCAATCGCAGCACCACCCAACAGGCCATGTTCCCAGCTTAGATCTAAATTAAATTTTTCATTTACGCGAGTCAGCACGTGCTCTGCTGCTTTCACAATTTCAGGACCGATGCCGTCACCAGCTAAAATCAAAATTTGTTTAGACATGAGATATTCCATTTATAAAGTCAGCATTTCGCTGACTGGGTTAAATTTTCTGTTCTACAAACTCGGCAATGCCAGTTTCAACATTGTATGGCTTGCAGAAGCGTCGAATTATTTTGGTGTTTTGCAACAGATCTACACACAGTGGATCCGGTGCAGAGGCCTGCAATAAGCTGGTGTTTCGAGTCGAGCGCTGGCGATACATCTTAAAGGTGTACTTATGCTTGGCCTGAAAGTTCTGGAATACATGTAGAACTTCGGCCTTATCCGGACTAATCGGATAAAAGCGTACCACCAGTTCATGCTGCCCCGCGGGTACCGACAGGTAAACCGGATTAGGCTCTTTCAGGCTTTTTGCTTGTAAACGCACAAGTTTGAGCTTGAGCGCTTCACTCTCCACATGTCGTTTTTCAGCATTGATGATCTTGATATCATCCATACGTTCAAAATTACAATCGTGGGTACCTGAACAATAAATCAGGGCATCTGAACTATTTACAGCCGAATCTGTCAATTTCTTCAACTGTATCGTATCGATGGTCTGACATGCTGTCATTAACATCGAAACCGTACCCAATGCAAATAACTGTTTCCAATAGCTGGCCATGCTGAATGTCTAACCCAAACGAAATTTCCATGATTTCACGATATTAGCAAGGGTTAGACTTTCCCGCTATGACAATTTAACTAGATTTAGCCACTAATTTCTGCAAATACCCAAGGGCGCGATTGTTTGGTTTTTTCTTCATAAGCACGAATCGCATCGGCATCCTGCAAAGTTAAACCGATGTCATCCAAACCGTTTAAAAGACAATGCTTGCGGAATGGATCAACTTCAAACTTGAAACTTTCACCTGACGGGGTACGCACTTCTTGCGCTGCAAGATCAATTGTTAATTGATAACCTTCAGTCGCAGCACATTCTCTAAATAACTGATCAACAATTTCTTCAGACAGGATTACTGGCAACATGCCGTTTTTAAAACTGTTATTGAAGAAAATATCCGCATAGCTTGGTGCAATCACGGTACGGAAACCGTATTCATTCAATGCCCATGGCGCATGCTCGCGACTTGAACCACAACCAAAGTTTGCACGTGAAATTAAAATTGATGCACCTTGGTAACGGGGTTTGTTTAACTCAAAATCAGGGTTTAAGGGACGTTTTGAATTATCCTGACCTAAATAACCTTCATCCAAGTAACGCAATTCATCAAATAAATTTTCACCAAAACCGGTACGTTTGATCGATTTTAAAAACTGTTTTGGAATAATTAAGTCGGTATCTACATTGGCACGGTCTAATGGTGCAACGATACCTTGTTCAACGGTATATTTTTTCATGATTATTTCTCACTGAATCCGTAACCTCTCCCTAACCCTCTCCTAACAGGAGAGGATACTCCTTCTCCCTCTGGGAGAAGGTTGGGATGAGGGCTTAAACTTAGAATGAACGTACATCAACAAAGTGACCGGCAATTGCGGCTGCTGCTGCCATTGCTGGGCTCACCAAGTGGGTACGACCGCCATTGCCCTGACGACCTTCGAAGTTACGGTTCGAGGTAGATGCACAGTGCTCGCCCGGCTGTAACTTATCAGCGTTCATGGCCAAGCACATTGAACAACCCGGCTCACGCCATTCAAAGCCTGCTTCAATCAGGATTTTATCTAAACCTTCAGCTTCAGCTTGTGCTTTGACCAAACCAGAACCTGGAACGACCATCGCCTGTTTAATGCTCGGTGCAACCTTTTTACCTTTCGCCACTTCAGCCGCAGCACGAATATCTTCAATACGTGAATTGGTACAAGAGCCGATAAATACACGGTCTAACTGGATATCAGATAAGGCCTGACCAGCAGTTAAACCCATGTATTGATAAGCACGTGTCCAGTCATTGCGTTGCACGTCATCTTTTGCCTGTTCCAACGTTGGAACTGCTTGAGAGACTGGAATCACCATTTCAGGAGAAGTCCCCCAAGATACTTGTGGTTCAATCTCTTCACCTTGTAATACCACAACGGTATCAAAGTGCGCATCTTCATCAGAATGCAAGGTATTCCAGTAAGCAACTGCTTGATCCCACTGCTCACCTTTCGGTGCATATGGACGATTTTTCACATATTCAATGGTTTTATCATCAACTGCGACCATACCAACACGGGCACCGCCTTCGATCGCCATATTACATACGGTCATACGGCCTTCGATCGACATGTCGCGGAAGACCTGACCGCCAAATTCGATGGCATGGCCTGTACCACCCGCAGTCCCAATTTTGCCAATGATGGCTAAAACCACGTCTTTTGGAGTTACGCCTTGACCCAATTTGCCGTCAACGCGCACCAACATGTTTTTCATTTTCTTTTGAACCAGGCATTGAGTTGCCAATACATGTTCAACTTCAGAAGTTCCGATACCATGTGCCAAACAGCCGAAAGCACCATGCGTTGCAGTATGTGAGTCACCGCATACAACCGTCATGCCTGGCAAGGTCAAACCCTGTTCTGGACCCACAACATGCGCAATACCTTGGCGAACATCATTAATGTCAAACTGCACCACATTAAAAGTTTTACAGTTGTCATCTAAGGTTTGTACTTGGATACGTGAAGTTTCATCTTCGATCCCAGAAATACCTTCTGAACGTTCTTTGGTAGAAGTCGGTACGTTATGGTCTGGCGTTGCCACGTTCGCGCTTAAACGCCATGGTTTACGACCCGCCAGTTGTAAGCCTTCGAATGCCTGCGGAGAAGTTACTTCATGCAATAAATGACGGTCGATATAAAGTAAAGCTGAACCATCGTCACGCTGTTTTACTAAATGGTCATCCCATAACTTATCGTATAATGTTTTTGCTGTTTGGGTCTCGCCTGCCATGTCGATGTACTCCACTGGACTGGGTAAATTCTATCTCTAATTTTGATTATATCGCTGCGGTCACATAAATCTAATTTATCATTTTTATTAGTTAATAAACTTTTTGGAATCTTTAAAATTGGATTCTAAACAGACCAATATTGATTTTTATTTAATCTAATTTTCCGATCATTTTTTGCAAAATATACGTTTTTACAAATTAAATGAGAATTATTATTATTTATTCATACAGAAAACATTGAATTTATTTTTTGAGGAATATCGACATGGCACACGTTCAAAAATTTGTTGTAGATAATCAGCGTATGTTCAAGAAAACCTTGAGCTATTACGTCATGCACATCACGGTAGCCATGTTAGTCGGTTATTTTGTGACTGGTAGTTTAGCCATGGCAATTGCATTAAGTTTATTAGAACCGACTGTTCAGGCTGTTGCTTTCTTCTTCCACGAAAAAGCCTGGGAGGCTAAATCTGAACAGAGCAATAATGAGGAAATCACAGCCTAAATTCTTTTCTGTCCTTATTCCTCGTTTTGCCACCGCTTACCCTCGGTGGCTTTTTTTATTGATGCATATCCGATTTTTATAAAATATTTTTTGGGTTCGAGCCGCTATTTCCAGCTATCTATTGTATTAGCGATCAATGAATGTCGGATTTTACAGCAATAGATACAACTTTTCCTTTGATTTATTCTTAAAATATTACAACAATAGAGATACGCATAAAAAATCTTTATAGGTGATTAAGATGAATCTCGCAGCCTTTGAAGCCTTTGTAAAAGTCATGGAAACCGGATCAATTTCTCTGGCGGCAGATCAGCTTTTTATTACTCAACCCGCCGTGACCAAACGGATTCATAGTCTGGAAGAGTATTTTGGAGTCAAGCTGTTTGAATCAGCGGGTCGTGGTGTACAAGCAACCCATGCCGCGCATTCGCTGTTACCGAAAGTGAAAAACTGGCTGAATGAACTGGGCGATATTCACCATACCCTCAGCCATGAACAAGGCCAGATTCAGGGCAAACTGAAAATTGGTACCAGTCATCATATTGGTCTGCATCACCTTCCAGCACATTTGCGTCAGTATGTACTGCAATATCCGGATGTAACCCTGGATGTGCACTTTGTTGATTCTGAACAGGCGCATGAACAGGTGATTGCCGGTGACTTGGAACTGGCTTTCCTGACTTTACCTCCACATGGCGATGAACGGTTGAACTATGTGACTATCTGGAACGATCCATTGGTGTTTGTAGTTGCTCCATTCCATCCATTGGCCCAGCAGAAGAATCTGTCACTGGACGATCTGGTGCATTACCCGAGCCTGTTACCGTCTGCACAAACCTATACCACGCAAATTACCATGGCAGAGTTTGAAAAGCGTGGTGTCAAACCAAAGATCACCATGAGTAATAATCCACTCGAATCGATCCGCATGCTGGTTTCCATTGGTCTGGGCTGGTCAGTACTACCACAAACTCTTGTAAATCATGACTTGCAACAGCTGAATATTCCTCTGGAAATGAATCGCCAGCTTGGCATGGTCTGGCATCCGGGACGTACCCAGTCCAAAGCTGCACAGGCCCTGGTTGAGTTAATGCAACAACCTAAAATCTAAGTCACTTCATTTTAAAATAAGAGACTGCGATGGATTCAATTCGCAGCATTTTGTTACCTAAATGAGCAACAACTGCATCCTGCTTTGCATTAAGTTTAAGATATTCCCTGCGCGGACTTACCAGTGGAATATTTTAAAATTCTTAATGGAGTCTGATGGATGCAGCCCGATTCAACCTTATTTAAACCTAACCAGCCAAATAGTAAGTCACCTACATATTTAGCAGACGACAGCCCTTGGCAACAGGGCAAAATTCGCCTGCTTCCAACACCTAATTTAAACTTTGAAGACATTTCCACAGCGCGCCATGTGATTCGTGAATATTTCCTGAATACCTTTGACACCTACGAATCCCTGTTTGACTGTCTGCGCAATGAAGAAGCATTTTATGTCAAACCGATTAGTCTGCGTCATCCACTGATTTTCTATTTCGGTCATACCGCTACTTTTTTTGTCAATAAACTGCTGCTCAGCAAACTGATTCCTGAACAGCTGAATCCACATATGGAAAGTATCTTTGCCATCGGTGTAGATGAGATGAGCTGGGACGATCTGGATGAACAGAATTATGACTGGCCTGAAGTCAGTGAAGTAAAAGCGTATCGGCACCGGGTACGAGCCTTGGTACTGAAGATCATAGAAAATGCACCTCTAGAACTCCCCCTCAACTGGCAGAATCCATGGTGGTCAATCCTGATGGGTATTGAGCATGAACGGATCCACCTGGAAACTTCGTCGGTATTGATTCGACAACATCAACTGCAATATGTGCAGAATCATCCACTATGGCATGCCCGAATCCTGACTGGCCCTGCACCAGAAAACCAGCTTCTTCCTGTTCCTGCGGGAACTGTTCGACTGAATAAAAATTTCACTGATCCATATTATGGCTGGGACAATGAATACGGTCTGCATGAAGCTGAAATCAACGCGTTTCAAGCATCACAATTTCTGGTGTCCAATCAGGAATTTTTCAACTTTGTCGAAGCTGATGGTTATCAGCAGTCAGAATACTGGAGTGAAGAAGGTAAAGCCTGGCTGGAATTTATTGAAGCGCAACATCCAAGCTTCTGGATCAAAAAAGAGGATGGCTGGCATTTGCGTATCATGCTGGAAGAAATTCCGATGCCGTGGGATTGGCCAGTCGAGGTGAATTACCACGAAGCCAAAGCCTTCTGTCACTGGAAATCAGCACAAACCGGTGAATCAATCCGTTTGCCGAGCGAAGATGAATGGTATCGGCTGTATGACCATGTCGGACTGAATCCTAAACGACCGCTGCCTTTAGAAGCCAATATTGCCTTGCAACACGCCCCCAATCCTTGTCCGGTACACCAGTTCCAGCAAGGCGAGTTTTATGATGTACAAGGCAATGTCTGGCAATGGACTGAAACTGCAATCTATCCCTTTGAAGGTTTTCAGGTCCATCCAATTTATGATGACTTTAGTACCCCAACTTTCGATGATCGGCATAATCTGATTAAAGGCGGCTCCTGGATTTCAGGCGGTAATGAAGCTCTGCATAGTTCCCGTTATGCCTTTAGACGACACTTTTTCCAGCATGCTGGTTTTCGCTATGTGACTGGGTCAGATGAGCCAGTTTCACCCTATCATTCACATTATCAGACGGATGAACTGATTTCGCAGTATCTGGAATTTCAGTACGGTCAGGAGTATTTTGGCATTCCGAATTTTGCCAGGTCTCTCATTATCCTCGCCGAGCCTTATTTTGTAAAAACTGCCAGAAAAAAAGCACTCGATCTTGGCTGTGCCACAGGACGCGCCAGCTTTGAACTTGCGCAGCATTTTGCACAGGTAACAGGTCTAGATTTCTCGGCACGTTTTATTCAGCAAGGTATAGCCTTAGCGCAAGGTGAAAGTTTAGGTTATACCATTCCGATTGAAGGTGAACTGGTCGAATATAAATCCTGTTCACTGCAAGAGACTGGACTTGATCAGGTTGCTCACAAGGTCGAGTTTTATCAGGCGGATGCCTGCAATCTAAAACCGCAATTTAAGGAATACGATTTCATTCTGGCAGCCAATCTGATTGATCGGCTGCACCACCCTAAAGCCTTTTTGCACGAGATTCATCAGCGACTAAATATTGGTGGCATTCTAATGCTGGCTTCACCTTATACCTGGCTGGATGAACATACCGCGCGTAGTGAATGGTTAGGCGGTTTTAAGCAGGCTGGAGAAAATTTTACGACCTTAGATGGAATACAGGAATTATTGAGTCCACATTTTGAAATGCTGGCTGAACCTATAGATGTTCCTTTTGTGATCCGTGAAACAGCGCGTAAATATCAGCATACCCTGTCACAGGTCACTTTATGGAAACGCATACGTTAAGATGCCAAAATCAAATAAAAAGCCAGTCATCGGACTGGCTTTTGGTTTTAAGATACATTCAGATTTCGATGGTCGCATCCTCATGCAGGGATTCATTCAGTTGGTCTACCACGATGGCCCATTCACCATCAGACGCAATCTTTTCAGCGAGAAACTGGCGCTGTGCCTCAGACCAGTAGGGTGCATCCAGCAGATTAAAATCCTTATGCAGCTGATGATCGTTAATGAAGGTTGCAATTCCTTCCTCACTGGCATCCAGGCCCAACTGTTCAAATAGGTGCGTCATGCGTGGTCGTACTTTATTCATTTCAACTACCTCTGAGTTTCCCTTATTCTCATTATGCAAATTAAGCTTAGCATGAGCTGCAGTGAGCTAATGTGACAATAGTTTATTTTTCACCTTGAATCTGTGCACATAAAAAAGTACAACCTGAGTTGTGCTTCACAGATTTGAACGCTTCAGATGATTAAATCGACCAGTCCTGAATTTCCCAGCCCTGCTCTTTCGCCAGTGCTTCTAAACGATCATCCGGATTGACTGCAATGGCGTGATCAGCATGTTCCAGCAAGAAGCGGTCATTGATTGAATCCGAATAGGCCCAGGACTCGGTCACATCACGGCCTTCCAGCCACTGTTCCAGGCGAATCAGTTTGCCTTTCTGGTAACAGGCAGTATTGATCACTTTACCGGTATATTTACCATCAACAATTTCAGCATTCGTCGCGATAATTTCGGTAATGCCAAATTCACGAAAAATTGGTGCAGTAATAAAGTCAGAAGTTGCAGTAATACCGACCAATTCATGTCCTGCTTCACGGTGACGTTCAATTGCCTTAAAACCTTCTGGACGCATTTGCGGACGAATGACTTTTTGCATGAAGAGTTGATGTAGTTCAATCAGATAATCATTGTCATGTTTGGTTAAAAATTCAAAGACAAATTCATTATAGGCATAGGGGTCCAGCTGACCTTTTTTATAATCTTCATAGAACTTGTCATTCATGGCACGGTGATGAACAGGGTCAACCAGGCCCTCGTTGACCAAGAACTCTCCCCAAGAATGATCCGAATCTGTATTTAACAAGGTGTGATCGAGATCAAATAGCGCCAATTTCATGAAAATACTCGTAAAAACTGAAATTTAAGAAAAAAATTGTAAATCTATCTCCGCTAGTCGATAGAAATTCGTTAAGATCATAGCAATTTTAACATTTTTAAACTTTGCTTTTTTCGTGCTGGATACAGAAATAAAAATCCCCGAGGGCAAAGGCATAAATTACACAATATTAGGTGCCAAATGATCGACTCTGAAGGTTTCCGACCGAATGTCGGGATCATTTTGGCAAACGATGCTGGACAAGTTTTATGGGCGAAGCGCATTGGACACAATGCATGGCAATTTCCACAAGGAGGTATCCAATATGGAGAAACCCCTGAGCAGGCACTCTATCGTGAGCTGAGAGAAGAAGTCGGCTTACTGCCCGAACATGTCCAAATTATAGCGCAAACCAAAGGCTGGCTGCGTTATCGTTTGCCACACCGGTACATTCGTACGGATTCAGATCCGGTGTGTATCGGCCAGAAACAAAAGTGGTTTTTACTCAAATTGACGGCGTCAGTACAGAACATTCAGCTTGATCTGTCTGACCCGCCCGAATTTGATCAATGGCAGTGGGTCAGTTACTGGTACCCGCTCGGTCAGGTCGTGAATTTTAAACGTGACGTATACCGCAAGGCCATGGTAGAACTGTGTCAGCAACTTCCCAAGGAAAAACCTTAAGAATTGCATAAATATGCAGATTTTTTAGGCAGTTATTGTTATAAATAAAGAAGATACCGGACCCTAAATTACGAAGGAGCAGCGCGAATGTCGAATATGCAACTGGAGACCCTGAGACGTATTGTTCAAGAGATCAATGCGTCAGCCAGTTTGCACGAATCACTCGACATTATGGTTAATCAGGTAGCCCAGGCGATGCAGGTCGACGTCTGCTCCATTTATCTGCTGGATGAGCGCAACCAGCGCTATCTACTGATGGCATCTAAGGGCCTAAAACCTGAAGCGGTGGGCCATGTGTCGCTGCAAACCGGTGAAGGTCTGGTAGGTCTGGTCGGACAGCGCGAGGAAATCGTCAACCTTGACAATGCCCCGAAACATGAGCGTTTCTTGTATTTACCTGAAACGGGGGAAGAAATTTATAATTCTTTCCTTGGCGTTCCGGTCATGTACCGCCGTAAGGTCATGGGCGTTCTTGTGGTTCAGAATAAAGAACCTCAGGATTTCTCAGAAGCTGCTGAATCCTTCTTAGTGACGCTCTGTGCTCAGCTCTCTGGTGTAATTGCCCATGCCCATGCAGTCGGCAATATTGATGTGTTCCGCAAGCCCAGCAATCTGCCTGCTTATAAAACCTTCCAGGGCGTATCAGGTTCAGGTGGTATTGCTCTAGGTCGTGCCGTGATCCTCTATCCGCCAGCAGATCTGGGAGCAGTTCCGGATCGTGAAGCGGATGACATCAGCGAAGAACTTGCCCTGCTCGACAACGCGCTAAATTCCGTACGTGAGGAAATCCAGTCTCTCGATGACAAGATGCAGGATGCTCTCATGGCTGAGGAACGTGCACTGTTCAGTGTGTTCCTGCGTATGCTGGACGAAAATGCCCTGCCGGCTGAAATCAAGGAACTGATCCGTGAAGGTCACTGGGCGCAAGGAGCGGTACGAATTGTCATTGAAAACCATGTGGCGCAGTTTGCCCAGATGGAAGATGACTATTTACGTGAACGTGTTGCTGACCTGAAAGATTTAGGCCGCCGGATTCTGGCTAAATTACAGGAAGCTGATGAAAGCCATCGTGAACTGACCGATGAAAGCATCCTGATTGGCGAGGAAATCTCGACCGCAGCGCTGGTAGAATTACCTGTTGATAAAATTGCAGCGATTGTCACCACTGAAGGTGCAATGAATTCACATATGGTGATTGTCGCGCGTGCACTCGGTATTCCGACCGTAGTGGGTGTGACCGAATTACCTATCAATACCCTTGATGATGTCGAAATGATTGTTGATGCGCATCAGGGTCGGGTATTTATCAATCCGCCACGTCGTCTGCGTACCCGTTATAAAGAAATTCAGAAAGAAGAAGAACAGCTCGCCAAAGATCTGCGTCAGTATGAAACCAAGGATGCGATTACCCCAGATGGTGTGGCTGTACGCTTGTTCGTGAATACAGGCTTGATGATTGATGTGGTACGCGGTGTACAGCGCGGTGCCAAAGGCGTCGGTTTATACCGTTCTGAAATTCCCTTTATGCTGCGCGACCGCTTCCCGGGTGAAGAAGAACAGCGTGCCATTTACCGCCAGCAACTTACTCATTTCGCCAATAAACCGGTGGTGATGCGTACCCTCGATATTGGGGCAGATAAAGACCTGCCATATTTCTCGATTGAAGAAGAAAATTCGGCATTGGGCTGGCGCGGGATTCGTTTTACCCTCGATCATCCAGAAATTTTCTCTTCGCAAATTCGTGCGATGTTAAAAGCCAGTATTGGACTGAATAATCTACATATCCTGCTACCAATGATCACCAGTGTCAGCGAAGTAGAAGAAGCACTATATTTGCTGGAACGTGACTGGGTTGCAGTCCAGGAAGAAGAACAGGTCAAGATCACCAAGCCTAAAATTGGTATCATGCTAGAAGTGCCGAGTGTCCTGTATCAGATTGATGAATTTTCTGAATTTGTCGACTTCTTCTCGGTCGGCTCTAATGACTTGACCCAATATTTACTGGCAGTGGATCGTAATAACCCGCGTGTCGCCAACGTTTATTCGCATTTGCACCCTGCCGTTTTACGTGCCCTGACCCGTTTGGTACAGGATTGTCATCGTAATGAAAAACCGATCAGTATATGCGGGGAAATGGCAGGTGATCCGATTTCGGCTGTACTGCTGATGGCCATGGGCTTTAATACCCTGTCAATGAGTTCAAGTAATATTCTGCGGGTGCGTAAGACGATTTGTCATGTACCCATGCCGGATGCTCAGGACTTATTGGAACATGTGCTAAAACTGGATAATCCGCTGGTCGTAAAAAGCTGGATGGAACATTATTTCCGCACGCATGGTCTGGGAGATATGGTGAAAGGCGCGACCCGAATCGTGGGAGCTTAAGCTGCTAAATTTAGCAAAACTGCCATAAACAAAAAGGGAGATAGTCATTTGAGTATCTCCCTTTTTTGTGCTTGCTATAGCCACGTTTTGCATCTTTTTTGCGGTCTGTAAACACTTGGCTTTTGTTGACCTCATGCATGTGTTTGGCCACAAAGTTATGTATTACTGCTTCTGGTAGCTGCTTTTTCTTTGCCATCTTTTCACCTGTTTTTTGACATAGCATCTGAATTGACACTGTGCATATATTGCGCTCTATTCAGTATATTTCAAGTGGTTTCCAATATTTTTAGGATTTGAGAATAACCTTTAACAAGAAGCTATTCTCTCCTCCTTTTTAATATTTTATGAAGATGAGTCTTGAGCTAAAGCCCGTTCCAAAATCCTCTCTACATCTACTTGTTTGGCACTCATCATACCTACTACTCGCCCATGAAACTCACTGTATCGGGTCTGAATAAATGCATTAAAAATAAATTCAGATGCATGACGTTTTAACAATACAGCTTGAGCTAAAAGAGTCAAGCGGCTGACCAGACTACGCCCCATAAATTGCAGTTCATCTGCAGGCTGCTGAAACAGTTTAAACAGCGTTTGAAGTTCCTGTTTCAGTCTTTCATCCTGCATTGCAGTAGCAGCCAGATCCTGAAACAGTATTTCAATCGATTCCGGTTCACGACCAATGGCACGCAGCACATCCAGACACATGACATTGCCTGAGCCTTCCCAAATGGTATTCACTGGCGCTTCTTTGAAAATTCGTGCCATGATGCCATGATCGACATAGCCATTACCACCAAAGACTTCCATGGTTTCACCGGTCAGTTCTACGGCACGTTTGCAGATCCAGAACTTGGAAGCCGGGGTCATAATTCGCTTCCAGGCCAGTGACAAGGCATCATCATTTTCATAACAGGAAGCCAGATAGAAACTCAACTGCATCGCTGCTTCTGTTTCCAGTGCCAGATCAACCAGCACCGCCTGCATTAAGGGCTGTGCTGCCAGATGCTTGCCAAAAGCCTTACGCTGTCGGGTATAGGCCAGACATTGCACCAGCGCCTGACGTAACATCGCAGTACTGCCAACCGAGCAGGTCAGACGGGTGTAGTTCGCCATTTCAATAATGGTGGGGATACCCCGTCCTGCTTCACCGATCATGATGCCCCAAGCTTCCTGAAACTCGACTTCCGAGCTGGAATTGCTACGATTCCCAACTTTGTCTTTGAGTCGCTGTACATGAATATTATTTTTGGTTCCATCTTCACGCCAACGTGGAACAAAGAAACAGGCCAGACCATCCTGTTCAGTTTTCGCCACCACCAGATGAGCATCACACATCGGTGCCGAAAAAAACCATTTATGGCCGGTCAGCAGATAAGCCTGCCCTCGACCTGATTCACCAATGGGCACGGCAAAGGTTTCATTCGCCCGAACGTCGGAACCGCCCTGCTTTTCAGTCATCCCCATACCCAGCCAGATTGATTTTTTTTGGGCAATCGGCAGATCACGTTCATCGTATTCAGTAGATAATAATTTATCGCCGATTTTGGCCCAAAGTTCCGGTTCACGCTGGATCAAGGGAATACTGCCGAGGGTCATCGAAGTCGGGCACAGACTGCCACATTCTACCTGTCCACTCAGGTAAAACCGTGCTGCCCAGTCGACCCATTTAGATTTTGATTCAGCCTGATTAAAAGGATGTGCATGACTATCAAATTGACGATTGATGCGCATCCATTGATGCCATGCAGGATGGAATTCAATGTAATCACCACGGCGACCACGGGCATCAAAAGCATGCAGAATAGGCGTATGCCGGTTTGCCAGATCGGCATATTGATAATATTCTGATGAACCGACCACCTGCCCCATTTCATTTAAAATTGTCTGATCCTGACTACCATAGCTCTGCAAAATTTCCTGCAAAGTGGTATCAGTTGCAAACAGGTTATAGTCCTGTTTTTCATTAAACTGATTGCTGATCTGATGGGTTGTCCATGTGTTCATCTTATCTTCCTTAATCTTAATTTTTGTTGTGTGGTTTTCAGTCCAGTATAGAGAAAAAGTGGCGAATACCTATTAAGTTTTCAGTAAGACCATCTATTTTTCATGACTAGTCGTTCTATGAGCTGATCAACCAATAAAAATTCAGGCAATAAAAAACCGGCCCTACGACCGGTTTCCTATTTCAAGATCGAAAAATTATCGCTTCACATCAAAACGGTCTGCATTCATAACTTTGACCCATGCCTTGACAAAGTCACGCACGAATTTTTCTTTATTGTCATCCTGAGCATATACTTCTGCATAAGCACGAAGAATCGAATTCGAACCAAAGACCAGGTCTACACGTGTTGCAGTCCATTTCTTCACACCTGTCGCACGTTCAACAATGTCATACTGGTTACGGCCAGTTGCTTTCCATTGATAGTTCATATCCGTCAGGTTCACAAAGAAGTCATTGCTTAAGACACCAACATTGTTGGTGAGGACACCTTCTGGCGCACCACCATAGTTGGTTCCGAGTACACGCATACCCCCAACCAGCGCAGTCATCTCAGGTGCAGTCAGCCCTAACAGTTGTGCACGATCGACTAGCAGCTCTTCAGCCTGAACCACATATTCATCTTTTAGCCAGTTACGGAAACCATCGTATTTCGGTAACAGGTCTTCAAATGAATAGGCATCTGTCTGTTCCTGAGATGCATCGCCACGGCCCGGTGTAAATGGCACCTTGATATTTACCCCTGCTGCTTTGGCTGCCTGTTCAATTGCTGCGCTACCGCCCAATACAATCAGATCGGCAATGCTGACTTTCTTCTCAAGACCCGCCTGAATCTCTTCAAGTTTGTTCAATACTTTATTCAAACGTTCCGGTTCATTCCCTTCCCATTGACGTTGTGGCTCTAGACGGATACGTGCTCCATTGGCACCACCACGATAGTCCGAACCACGGTAAGTACGTGCGCTATCCCAAGCCGTATTGATCAGTTCGGTTGGGGTTAAACCACTGATCAGTAATTTTGCTTTGAGTTCTTCAATTTCAGCCTCAGACAAGGTGTAGTCCACTTTTGGAATTGGGTCCTGCCAGATCAGATCTTCAGCCGGTACGTCTGGGCCAAGATAACGGGATTTTGGCCCCATATCACGGTGGGTCAGTTTAAACCATGCGCGTGCAAACACTTCAGAGAAGTAGGCCGGATCACGATAGAAACGCTCTGAAATTTTACGGTATTCCGGATCAATTTTCAGTGCCATATCAGCATCGGTCATCATCGGATTACGGCGTACACTGGTATCATGTGCATCAAATGGTTTGTCTTCTTCCTTGATGTTAATCGGTTCCCACTGTTTCCCGCCTGCCGGGCTGACAGTTTTTTCCCAATCATAGTTGAGCAATAGATAGAAGAATTCATTGTCCCATTTGGTTGGGTTGGTGGTCCAGGCACCTTCCAGACCACTGACCATGGTATTCGCCGCGTTACCAGTCCCTTCCGGGTTATGCCAGCCCAAGCCCTGAAATTCGATATCTGCGCTTTCAACATCTGGTCCAAGCAAATCTGCTTTACCATTACCGTGTGACTTACCTACAGTATGACCACCTGCGGTCAAGGCAACTGTTTCTTCGTCATTCATGCCCATACGGTCGAAAGTGACTCGCATATCCTGCGCCGTACGTAAAGGATCCTGTACACCATCCACTCCTTCAGGATTGACATAGATCAGACCCATTTGCACCGCAGCAAGAGGATTTTCTAGCGTTGAACGATCTTGGTTATTTTCATAACGACTTTCGGTCGGTGCCAGCCATTGGCGTTCATCCCCCCAGTACACATCTTTTTCAGGATGCCAGATATCTTCACGACCACCAGCAAAACCGAAAATTTTCAAACCTGCAACTTCATAGGCCACTGTCCCTGCGAGGATAATCAGGTCACCCCAAGAGAGCTTGTTACCGTATTTTTTCTTGATCGGCCATAACAGACGACGGCCTTTATCGGTATTGACATTATCTGGCCAGCTGTTCAACGGTGCAAAACGCTGGTTACCCGTATTGGCACCACCACGTCCATCCTGCTTACGGTAAGAACCTGCCAAGTGCCAGGCAGTACGAACAAACATACCAATATAGCTGCCATAATCTGCTGGCCACCATGCCTGGCTGGTCGTGATCAGTTCACGCAGATCTTGTTTTACTGCTTCAAGGTCAAGGGAATTAAATGCTGCTTTATAATCAAAGTCGGGATCAAAAGGATTGGTTTTTCTATCGTGTTGAGAAAGAATGTCGAGGTTAAGCGCATTTGGCCACCAGTCCGTATTGTGTGAGCTGGCATTGCTTGCCGCTGTACCTTCGTGTTTTTGATGAAATGGGCAGCCTGATGCTTGCAAATCTTGTGTCATTTTGTAGCTCCAAAACTTTATAAAGTCTGTTTGATCTGAACTGTTTAAACATCTTATTTACTTCAACATACCCCTTTTATGTGACAAGCTAAAACAATTTTTATAAATACAAACCATCGTTTTCTTCTATCTAAAAGCTTGTAAATCTATTGTTTATTTATTTTTTGCAATTTTCTAAGGGAAATTGCAGAGAACTGGTGAGTTGATGAAAATTAAACTATCTTCAACATTGCTTCTGTTATTCGACTAAAGTTATAGAACATAGATGTAAGAAAGGCGCTCCAGCGACAACATGAGTCTATCAATCATTACAAAGATTGATTTGAATCCTGAGATTTTTTAGTTCAAGACGCACTTTTGCGTCTGCTTACTGTTGTCTTTAGGGATGTTATTGGCAAAAGCAAACGCCGCTGCGCCTATTTAAATCAGTGATCTGAATATGCAGTTGAAAAAACTGCTATTTGAAGATATTTTCTATCCATATCAATTAAAAAAATAGCTTCTTATACACGTCCCTGGGTACGTTCCAGCCAGACGGCCTGAGTTTGTGGTTTCACAAACAGAGTAATAATTTCCGGATGGATCTGTTTGATCTGCGCTTCGATCCGGTTGACGCAGGCTTCAATTTCATCCGAATTCAGATTATCCATAAACTCCAGGCTTAAAGAAGCAATCACCTGATGTGCACCGATCTGTTCGGTCAGTACTCCGTTAGCACTAAACACTGCGATATCCTCCTGCGCAATCAGCAGCACATTTTCCCGCAGTTTCGGATCGGCAGTTTCACCAAGTAACAGCCCTTTTGTTTCACGCGCCAACAGCCAGGCCGATACCGCCAGCACAACACCAATCAGAATTGAAGCTGCGCCATCCAGCTCAGGAATATTCAGTTGATGTGCCAGGAAGATACCGGTCAAGGCAATAAACAGACCGATCAATGCAGCTGTATCTTCAAATAACACGGTAAAGGTTGTTGGGTCTTTGCTGCGTCTAAAGGCTTCAAAATAGCCCATTTTCCCTTTCATTTTTCGGAATGTTTTCAATGCGAGAAACCATGAAAAACCTTCACATAGAATGGCAATACCGAGCACAATATAGTTAATCATCGGGTCCCGCATTTCTTCAGGGTGGATAATGTGCTGGATACCCTGATAGATTGATACAATGGCGCCCAAAGCAAAGACCATTAAGGCGACAATAAAGGCCCAGAAATATAGCTCACGACCATAGCCAAAGGGATGCAATGCATCGGGGCGTTTTTGAGATTTTTTCATACCGTGCAGCAGCAGAATTTCATTCAGGGTATCCACTACCGAATGAATAGCTTCACTCAACATGGCAGAACTATTGGTAATATAGGCCGCGACAAATTTAACCAGTGCGATTGCCAGATTGCCAAGCAGCGCAGCATACACCACAATTTTATTAGATTCAGACGACATGCAAATTTGTCCTGGTTTTTATTGTCAAACAGATGGATCTATTTGATTTTTCATTTTATCTAATTGCATCTTAATAAACTGCCGGCATAAATTGTTTATCATTTTGTTGTTCTCATTTTTTCCAAGAATCTTTATCCTTACAATGTTTATCATCTGTACTGATCAGCACACTTTTTGACTGGAAGTGTGAGCATAATCAGTATGTTTTCGCCTCATTTGCTGAATGACGTATAGGTCCTGAGGATCTGTCATTAGATTATTGACTATGAGGATGTGCAGCAGGTGCAACTGTTCCATGTGGAACATCAGCAGCAAATTTTGGGTTTGATGCACATTACTGAACAATGCGGGAAATACTGTTTATTGTATCTGATGCGACTATCTTTGACTTAAAGCCTGGATTTGAGCTCATCTGCCGTTCTGAAAGGGATAGAAAAGACATCCCTACCCGGTTCTGCATCAAAAACCAGAAAGGAAGCCCTGGCTTCCTTTCTAAATATTTTTTTAATTTGAATAATACAGTTTAGGATTTAGAAAAATACTGCTCGCGCCATTCCTTCCAGAAATACATCACAATTCCAAACATCACGATCACAATGCCAATAAAGGCATTTGGGCTAATGTGTTCATTATTTAAAGTTGCTCCCAAGACCAACGCAATCACAGGTGTCATCACATTGCTTAAAGACACTGTCGACGCTGCCAAACGACGAATGAGCCAGAAGTAGCACAGCATTGCCACAATGGACGACAAAATCATAGTAAAGACAAACCCAATGATGGCATTGGTACTTGGTATTTGAGTCGGAAAATGTTGCCAAATAAAGGGAATCAATGCCAAGGAACCTAGCGCTGAAACAATCAGAGAACCCGTGGCTTGTGACATTGGTTTCAGTGGTGCATTAATTTGTTTGACCCAAAAAATGGAGCTGATATAAGAGATCATACTAATCACCATCAGTACCACGCCCCAAGGATTCACATTGCTTTCAGCAGAGTCGGCAAATACAAACGTTAAGCCACTCACCGCAACCGCCATACCGAGCCATTGCAACCACACCAATTTATGAGTCTTTAAAATCACATGACCGATTAAACCCGCAATCAGCGGTGACAAGCCAAAAATTAATGCCATCAAACCTGAAGTTAAGTAATTGGCAGCAAGATAAATAAACAGCTGTGCGCCAATCAAGTTCAAGCTACCTGCCAAATAACTTTTCATGGACACTGCGTCAAATGGCAGCGGATCACGCATGATTTTAAGTAGGGCTAAGGCAATCAGGGACGCACCAAAATAACGGATGATCAGCACCCACATGGGATGCACTTCCGCCACACTCCAGACAATCGCAAGTGGCGTCGCTGCCCAAATGAGTACCAGCAGAGCATAAATACTTGCGGTGACGATCATGGGAGATGATGAATTTGAACTCATAAACTGCTCAATAAAAATGTATTAGACAGAATCGAACCAAATTTATGTTCAAATCTGCATTCAACAATACGGGGAGCGGCAGGGATGCCGCTGGATCGTTTGGGGTATAGGGATATACCCTCAAACGATCAAAAGATTTTTGTTACTTTTAATCTTTTAAAAGTAAAAATCACCTATACGCAAACTTTACTCAAATATAATGACAACTAAGGTCGTGACAACAAAGTAAAGTGCATAAAAAAGCAGACCTAGGTTGCCCAAGGTCTGCCCTTTTGTAAACTCATAATAACGCAAAGTTATTTCACAAGCTTACGAAGATCTTGACTCAGATCCAAATACTTATCAGCTTCAAATGCAGCTTGCTTGCTGATCAACTTTTTCAGGTGACGCATTTCTTTCGCAGCATTGACCGTAATACCACCTACGATCACACCATCAGTCACACCAAACAAGACAAATGATGATTCACCACGAAGTTCAGGTTTGATTTCACCACGAACATGCCATTCAGCTGCAGCCATATCACCTACGAATTGGTAGTTAATGTCGAGCTGGTCTGTCCAGAACCATGCTGGGTTTGGCGTAGGATGCTCAACACCCATCACATGACGTGCAAAAATACCTGCTTGAAGATTGGCATTTTCCCAGGTTTCTACACGACGGTGGTTACCGCAGTTACGAAGTTGAGTTGCCACATCACCCGCTGCATAAATGTCTGCATTTGAAGTCTGGCAGTTTTCATTCACTTTAATCGCGAAATCAACATCCAGGCCAGCTTCTACAGCCAATTGTGCATTTGGCACGATACCAATACCATAAACTACAGCATCAGCACGAAGCTCTTCACCACCCTCAAGGGTAATCACCACTTCTTCACCATCCAGTTTGCAATCTGCAATTTTGGTTTCCAGACGAACGTCGATCCCTGCCAAACGTTGTTGTTCAAGCAGGAATTCGCTCAGGATACGAGGTGAACAACGGCCCATCACCATAGGACCCATTTCGATCACAGTTACCTGACACTCTTTGAAACGTGCTGAAGAAGCCAGTTCCAGACCGATCACGCCACCACCAATCAGGACAATACGACGGCCTGATTGCAATACTGGAACCAGTGCTTGTGAATCTTCTAGGTTACGTAGCGTATAAACATGTTTACCCAGCGCATCGAAGTTCGGCAGACGACGAGCTGCGCCGCCTGTAGCAAGCAACAGTTTGTCATAAGCAACAACGTCACCATTTTGAAGTTCAACCGTTTTCGCTTCAGCGTTGATTTTTTTCACGCCATTGCCACGAATGGTTTCTACACCAAGTTCCGCCAGTTTTTCTTCTGACAGGATTTCAATCTTGGTCTCTTCAGGTTTTAGAATCACGTCTTTAGACAGTGGTGGACGCTCATAAGGAAGATGCGTTTCATCACCGATCAGAATAATTTTACCTTCGTATTTGTTGCCACGAAGTTCTAAGATCGCGCTTGCACCTGCCTGGCCAGCACCTACAATTACGATGGTTTCGATGTTGCTCATGTCTTTAACCTTTTAACTCTGCAGATACGATGCCGAAGCCCGCAATCCATTCACTGATTTCTTCATAACAGTGCGTTGTCATTTCGTACTCGCCCATTTCGCTTAAAGCAGCAAATGCCGCCATCCACGAACGGACTTCCTGACCACCACGGCCACCATCACGGCGGATTTCAGCTTCAGTCATGGCTTCTAGTGCAGCGAAGTCGGCATTCTTGAATTTTTCAAGCAATGCGATATCCCATTCAGCATTCAGAGGAACTGCAACAGAGGTATCGCCCGCTGCCAGTTTCTGGCCCACTGCAATAATTTTTGACTGACGCGCGTTACGTGCTTCAGGTGTCGGGTTACGACCTGCAATCAGGAACTCTTCCACTTCTGGTGGTACAGAACCCATTTGCGGAGTTGGTGGATCGTGTGACAGACCACCTGTACCTAGGACAAGTACACGCTCATTTTCAAGGTTCAGAGATTTGATGAACTGACCTACAGCACGGCCTAAAGCGATGGTACGCTTCGTAGTTGGCATCGGTGCTGCAGCGCCATTAATGAAAATTGGAATCGTTGGATAACGATCAAGTTTGCCGTCGCACAGGAAGTGCAATGGCTGAGTCACACCATGGTCAGCTTGCATACGGTAAGAATACGCAACGTCCACGCCCTCATCGAGTACACGACGCACTAAGCCCAGTGCTTTGTCTTCTGGTACATCAATGTGTGCATTGTCTTTACCATAGTCCCAGTCACCTGCAGCAGTCGCGCGAATGCCCACACAGAAGCTTGGCATCAGGTCATAGAAGAAACCATTGAAATGGTCAGGACCAAAGGTAATGATCAGGGTTGGGTCGTAAGCTTTTACTTCAGCAGACAGTTTTTCAAACGCTTCACGAACAGCCTGTTCTTTGCGTTTTTCCTGCGGTGAAGCAAATTCCATTAAAGGACTGTGCGACGCACAAATAAGTTTAACGGCCATGAGAGACTCCTTAAAAGGAAGGCAGCCAAGAACAGGCTGCCGAAAAGTCCATTTCAGACTAGATTTTTATTCGTCAAAGAAACCGGCACGTGGCTGACGTAAGCCGCGAATACCCAGACCGCATTCTGCATTGATCAGAACGCCAGTCAAAGGACGGTTATTTTGACGAGATGCCAAGAGCACATATGAACCTGTCATATCTTCCGGCTCAGGTAAGAAATTCAGTGGCATGCCACGGGCGATTTTCTCAGGATCACGTGCATCGAGCAGGCCAAGATTTTCCTGACCCAAAGATGCAGCACCTTTGATGTTCACATTCATACCTGATGGCGCAACGGCATTAACTCGGACTTTAGGCGCAAGCTCGTAAGCCAGTTCTTTCATAATGCCTACACCGGCATGTTTCGATGCTGTGTAAACCGGACCGCCACCTGCAGAATAAAGTGCAGAATTTGACAGTGTGAAAATGATCGAACCTTCAGATTTCACGAGCTCATCAAGTGCAGCTTTCGCACCGAGGATCAGAGATTTGGTATTAATCCCCATAATCTCATCAAAGGCTTTTTCCAGCTGCTCACCTGAAGTATTGACGATATCGGCATAGTGATCCCAGATACCGGCATTACCCACGAAACAGTCGAGTTTACCGTAACGCTCTACAGTCGCTTTAACAGCGCGGACGTTGTCTTCATAGCTGGCCACATCACCTGCGATTGCCAGCACGCGGTCACCAAAATGTGCGTTCAGTGCATCGACTTTAGACTGTGAACGTTGAAGAACGGCCACTTGTGCGCCCTCTTCCAGGAAACGTTCTACCAGTGCCCAACCGAGACCTGAACCACCACCAGTGATCAGTGCAACTTCGCCTTGTAGCCAACCCATGATTACTCTCCTGCCATCTCTACGTATAACGCACCATCTTCAAGTACAACTGGGAATGTTTGAATTGGGTCAGTTGCTGGTAAGCAAAGTGCCTGACCTGTTTTCAAACAGAAGCGAGCTGCGTGAAGTGGACATTCCACTGTACCATCGTCTTCAAGGTAGCCTTCAGACATAGAAGCATTACCGTGTGAACAGCGGTCGTTCATTGCGAAGAATTCGCCACCGTTGTTGAATACTGCAAGCGCTTCGATACCGTTTACGCCGCAATCCACTTTTAACGCTTCGCCTTCGTCTAATTCGTCAACTTGGCAAACAAAAATCTTATTCATTAGAAGAACACACTCAGGTTATGTGAGTTATAGGTAACTTGGTCAAGCGTGATCTTACGGTTGAAGATCTGGAAGCCCAGGCCGCCTTCAACTTTGCGGATCTTGTCATGACGTTTACCACAGTAAATCGTAACGTCTTTCTCTTTCTGGGTACGGTACAGTAGGTATGTCACGTATACATCGTATTCGCCTTCAACTTCAGTCGGCTCAACAATCACGTTACTCACCATGTGAGTGGTACGTGATGGAGGCTCTTCAGCCCAAGCCATACCAGTTTCCAGACGTGCAACACGACGTTCCAGAAGATCTTTCGTATCGTTGAATACCCAGGTAGTAGGTGGTTCAACTGAACGACGACGGTCACGCGTTTGAGCGTTTGGTGTAGTACGTAGCGTGTAAGAAATATCTTCAGCTAGCGTGTCTAACCATTCGCGGAATTTCCAGTCATCAAGAAGCTTGGCTTCTTGATACAGGAACTGACTAATTTGGTGATGAAGTTCTAAACTGATTTGACTCATTTCATAAGCTCCTTCTCATATTCGTCAGCCGCAGCTTCAACGTCTTCCCATTTTTCATGAATCAATAAATCTGCCCAACGGCGGTACATACCACGTGCTGCAGTTTCAGAGAAAATATAGTTAGTGATACCCGGGATACCATCTTCACGTACTTTCTCGTTACCTTTACCCATTTCCATAATGAGTTTGTTTTGACGCGCTTTGTAACCACGTAAAACTTTTTGGATTTCGATCCAGTTTTCAGAGTCATCTTGCTCTAGGAAACCAGCAGGACCGAAGGCACGAGTTGCAGAACGTTCAAATGCTGCTTGTACATCTTCTGGCGCGTCCGCATCACAGATACAAAATGCCCAAACTTCAGTTTTGTTTGGACCACGTGGGTGCCATACACGAAGAGTCGCAGTACCGTTCAACCAAGACAATGTAGGGAACATGGTGTTATGACCCGCTAAACGAAGCGCACGAGTTTCACCTAGGCGTTCTTTCACTTCTTCGTAAGTTTCGCGGAAGTAGTTTGCAACTTCACCATCAACCCATACGTTTGCATCTGGTTTCTCTGTGAAGAAGAAGCCTGAACCGTGACCACGTGAACCGTATTGGATCGCGTCTTTCGCAGTTTCCCAAACTGGACGAGCAGTTTGTGCAGCACCTAATTTCTTAGAAGATTCGTCGTCTGGTTTCGCACCAAGCACCTGAATTGCAGATGCGTGAGAGAACAACGCGTGATATTGGTCAGATGCGAACTGTTCAGCGGCAAATTTCCAGTTACACTCGATTTCCCATTTGTGTACACCACCCACAATCACAGTACCGCCTTCACGACGATCGACAACACCGTCCAGGTACCAAGCGATATCGCCCATGTATTCTTCTAGATCTGGCGTAGTTTCATCCCAGCATCCGAAGATCAGGCCTTTGTATGATTTAACGCGGTTAACTTCTACCAGACCCCATTGCTCTTTACATGCACCATGTGGGTAAGCACGATCTTCAAGCGGAATGTCTTTTAGAGAACCGTCAATACCGTATGACCAGCCGTGGTACGGGCAAGTGAATGCACGTGTATTACCACAGTCAGCAAAGCTCACACGCATAGAACGGTGACGGCACTGGTTTAAGAATGCTTTGATTGAGCCGTCTTTTTGACGTGCCACGATGATTGGATCTTCACCCATATAGGTATTGAAGAAGTCACCGGCCTTAGGAATCTGGCTTTCATGGCAAAGGAACAACCATGTACGACCGAAGACACGTTCAAGTTCTAATTCGTAAATGTCAGGATCTGTATAGATAGATGGCGTGATACGTCCATTTTGTGCATCGACTAAAGCGTCGATTTCGCGCACATCAATTTTTCCACTCATGAAAAGCTCTCCTGTGACCAGATATGGCACAAAGTAATAGACTCAACTTTTCAACGATGATGGATTTTTGAGTGAATTTGCGGAAATATTTTTTTTGTTTTGATTAATAGATTTCACCAATTAATCACTTGGCGATATTCTCCATTAAAACACTTTTTTTACGACACATTCATTTACTTTGTGAATGGTAAAATAAGCTTCACCATATAGTTGCTTATGCACTATACTGCCTGAAAATTATAGTAATACATTTTTTGGATTACTCGGCGGGCTAGTTTTATGGAATTACGACATCTTCGTTACTTTATTACCGTTGCTGAAGAACTGAACTTTAGCAAGGCGGCACTCAAACTTTATACGGCACAGCCTTCTTTGAGTCAGCAAATCAAAGACCTGGAAGAAGATGTCGGCGTAAAGCTACTCAACCGTACTAAGCGTAAAGTCGAACTCACTGAGGAAGGTGCTGTATTCCTTGAACAGGCACGCCTGACGCTGGCTCAAGCAGATAAAGCGATTGCCATGGCACGCCAGGTATCACAAGCCAAGCAGCAGATGCTGCGCATTGGTTTCGTTCCTGTAGCAGAGATGAAAATCTTCCCTTATGTGCTGCCAAATCTGCGCGTTCAAAATCCAGACCTGAAAATTGAACTGCTCAGCCTGAATAACACTGAACAGATGAAACTGCTCAAAAAAGGTGAGCTAGATCTGACCTTTACCCGTCATAACTTCAACAGTGACGAGATTGAAAGCCAGTTTGTCATTCGTGAACCGTTAATCTTTATTCTTCCGAAAGATCATCCACTTGCGAAATATGACCGTATTCCGGTGAAAGCCCTCAATGGCATTGATTTTATTATTCCTTCAGCAGAACAGTCATTGACGCTGCACAATGCTATCCTGGACTTCGCTAAAGCCAATGGTATTGAATTTAATATTGTGCAGAAAGCAGACAATATTCTGTTTAACATCAACTCGATCGGGATTGGTTTAGGTTGTACTATTCTGCCAGGCTATATCGCGCCACTGACCATGAACAATACGGTGATTCGTCCCTTAGACGTTGAACTGCCTTATCTGGATCTGTATGTCAGCTACCGTAAAGATGGCAATTCGGTTGCAGTGAAGAAATTCCTTGAATTACTGACACGTGTATTCTATCTCGATATTAATCGCGATCAGTAAAAATAAGCCTTTAGCTTAATCCCGACGCGCTTACTGACAAGCTCAGAGGCGCGTTTTTTATTCCCCCAATTCAAATGTGTATTTTTTAATCAAACAGAAACATCTGTATTTAACGTTTTAATCTATATTTCAGCCAACTGCTGTATTAAAAAAATCTATCAAAATTTCCAAATTGATTATTTAATACTCAAACCACCCCCTGCTTTTACAACTTAAGTCTAATGCGATTTTAAGGGTAAGAAAAAAGGATTTAGACGCCAAAGATATTGTGCAAATTATGTTTAAATCTAAATCAGTGGTTAATGAGAATCACCCTCATTGAATGCATTTAATTTTATCTTTTTAAGTATAAAAAAAGGATGGCTTCAGCCATCCTTTTTCACCGAGCTACGACTTATTTTACGCCGTGAACAGCCAGGTAGTTTTTAATGACAGTATTGAACTCATCTGCTTTTTCAACTTGAGACCAGTGGCCACATTGGCTGAAAATATGTGCATCAGCATTTGGCACGATGTTCAGGATGTCCCAAGTACGAGAAACTGGAATCACCACGTCTTGAGTACCGTGAATCAAAAGTACAGGAACAGTGATGTCTTTCATCTTTTCGAAGTCTAACGGGAATTCGAAACGGTCACGGTCACGTGCCCCTACAACATCCATCAAACGGTTTGATGCATAGTCATTTGCAGCAGAAGCAAAACGTACTTTCACCAATTCATCAGTAATCAGGTCTTTGTTCACAACGAACATAGAAAGTGTCTTTTTGATACCTTCTTCGGTCAATACTGGATTTGCATGTGCTTTCAGTGCAGCAGTCTGTTTTGCACCGCCGGTACCCATAGATACAATACCTAAAACACGCTCTGGATAATCCAGTGCCAATTGGAATGCCAACCAGCCACCTAAAGAGTTACCTACCAACCAGGTTTTTTCAATGCCAAGAGCATCTAGAGTACGGATCGCGTGATCAACCCAGGCACGGATACCATAAGCAGTGTTAGGTGCAACAACAGTTTGACCATAACCAATCGTGTCAATTGCGATACAACGTGCTTGCTCACCAATTGCAGGCAGGTTCAACCACCAGTTTGCAGCAGCAGATACGCCAGTACCAGAACCATGAAGGAATAGAATTGGTGTACCTTCACCAATTTCGTGGTAGTGAGTCAACTCACCTTCTGCAGTTTCAATCCATTTGTCTTCTAAGCCAAAGAATGGATCTGTTTTATAATCAGGGATTTGAACAGTGCTCATGTTGATTCCTCGTACAGTCTTTAGCTTGCGTGTCCATCTATTCAGAGGTCGACGGCAAGTTGACTCTTTAAAAAATGAATTTTTACAGCTTTATATTAACCGCTTAGCACAGCTCAACTGATACAAAATTACGATTGCATACTATAAAAAATATATAATTTAAGATATTGTTTTGTATAACTATTTTTAAAATAATTCCTTATAAATATTCGGGTTTTAAATTTCAAAATGACATAAAAAAGAGCGGTATTGGTATACCGCTCTTTTAAATTCTCAATTTTAGAATTTATAGGTATAAGTTGTTGCAATACGATGTTCCTGCAAATCAAAGCCACCTGCAATATTGTCATAGTTGGTATCGATGAACATGTATTGGAGACCTAAGCCTTTTAATTTACCTTCAGGAACAACATAATTAACAATTACATTGTTTTCATCTTCCCTACCACGCTCATTGCCAGCACCATTATCTACGTCCCATCCTTCAAAATGACGTAAAGTTGCAGTTAAACCTTTCGCACCCAGCTCTGAGAAGTCATAGGTATAACCGAGACTCCATGATTTTTCGTCTTTACGAATAAAACTTGCTACAGACCAGTTGTCTAAATATGGTTGTGGAACCCATCCGCCCAGAGTCGGGAACATAGTGGCTCTCGTACCATGATCACCAAACATTTGTTGATAGCCCAAATGAACTGTATGAGCACCCTGATTTACTTTTAGGCCTGCAGAAACCGCCTGGCTATCGATATTGCCATAAAGTTTGTCACCAGATTCACTGTTATCAAAGTAGCGAACGTGTCCATCGAGCTTAGTCTTTTCACCGACAGTTGTTTTATAGTCTGTAGCTACATAATGCTGTTTATAGATATTGGTCACATCGGCATACCAATAGCTACCAGTAAATTTAGGTGTGAATTGATGGTCGATTCCTACGATATACATACCGTCATCAGTGGATAGACCTGCAGCTTCAGCTTTAGCAAAATCATTTTGCGGGAACAGCGTTAAATTTTGATATTGATTATCATAACGCGCATTAATACCATCAATATAAGCCAAGGTCAGTTTAGTGTCTTTGATATCTTTAGATTCTAACCATGCGCCACTATAGGTCGTTAGCAATTGACGAGATGGATCAAAGAACACCACTGGTGACATGGGTTGTAAGTCACCTACTTTCAATTCAGTTTGACCAACTTTTGCTTTTAAGGTTATGCCCAACTTGGCATTATCACGTTCAGTCTTCTGATCTTTGTTGCTATATGGCATGTGAATATCATTCACATTATCAGGAGATTTCAAACCTACGGCATATTGTGCTAATACATCGGCACCTACCTGAACCCCACCACCGATATCGTGATAACCAGACTTAGCATCTAGTGTTACCGCTTGCGTCCAGTTACCATAGTTTTTTTGAGATTCATTATCATAATTACGTTCTAAATAAAAATTCTTAAATTTTAATTGAACGTTACTGTCGTCAATAAAATCAGCTTGAGCAGCTGTTGTCCCTAAAGTCGCTGTTGCAGCAATCATTGCTATCATTAAATTATGACGACGCATTTTCTTTGTCCTTAACCAACATAAGAAGTAATGGCTGGGCGAATTCAAACATGAGGTGCGACAGTTTGAAAAGTCTTATGATAATCAACAAGCTGAGCAAATTTCTCTAATGGTGTAAGCCAATCTAACGCTTTTCTAGGACGAGTATTC